>JBAUXO010000351.1:0-32023 GCA_049584315.1 Candidatus Sulfotelmatobacter sp.
CCGCCTCCACCGGTCCTTTGACCGGCGCGGAGGCATAGGGAGAAGTTCTACCGCTTGTGACTATCACTGGGTGGTGGTGGCTCAGAATTTCCGGAATTAGGCGGGTCAGAATTTCCGGAACTCACAGGAATCAATGATCGTCTCGGCATTCGGGGTTTCATCACAATTGGGAAAGAGATCGATGTCACCAGAATGCCTCTGACTTCCATAAAACAAGACGAGAGTCGCTCCACCGAAAAGCACAAACGTGTCGGTAAAACTGGTGAAAAGGCTATGCAGTGCTTCCTCGATGAGCACCAACACGGCGGCGGTTTCTTCTCGAACCCGCGGTCTTTGAAGTTTTTCAAGCGTTCAGCGAGAGTCATCAACGAATAGAGACATTTATAGTGCTTATTGTACAACATCATTAAAATTCATTGCTAAAAAGCGACATTTATGGTGTCGATGTCCAAACGAGATGTCTGGTGATGACCGCCTGCACATTCACTTCGCGTCCGATCCAACCCGGCGGTAGGCCGTAGTAGGCGGCATCGACTTCGACGCAACCGTCCAGATTCACGCCCCGCTTGCCATGCTGGTAGTAGCGAAAAGGTTCCAGGGGAAGCGGCAGCAAGAAAGGTTTTTCTTCGGCAAACATGGCAGCGACTTCTCGTTTGGTGGTGCCATGAATGCGGGTATCGGCACAGCTTGTCTCCCAACGATCCAGATAGGCTTGGGCCTCCTCCAGGCTCTCAAAGCGTTTTCCCTGGAGGGCTCGTTGGGCGTGGCCGACGCCGGATTCAACTTTTCCTTTGGAAAAGGTCGTCAATAGCACCCGGTGATGACGGTGCGAGGAAACATTTCCGCGTAATCCATCCCTTCCATCCGCTATTCGGACGCGAGTTTGAACTTGTGGACTATCGCAAGAACTGGGGCGAGGACCGAGTCTATTTCTACGATGCCGAAGAGCGATTGCAAGCGATTGTGGCGAGCTGTACGGATGCTGGTGGTATCGATCCATTCGTCGCGATTGCGGCGGGTCGGTCGTTGTTCCGCTACACCGACCTGATCGAACTGGCGGAACTGCTAGAAGAACTTCGATGAAAGGCGCTGCTCATGTGTAAAGCAAATATCGAAGAACGTCAATGAATTGTGAGAGCCATCGTTGCAAAAGCGCCTCGGCTGGGGTTAAACGCGAGAACAGTTAGAGAGGATAAGAAAATCTAGGCGAGCCCTTGAAAAGTGTTCTCATCCTGAGTACAATCGTTCTCGGAATGAGTACACGCAACGGTCTCGGGAACCTTCTGTTCAGACGCGTAAATACAACTCAAAAAGCGCACCGAAGAAATCGAATCGTCTCTTTGTCAGCGGTTATTGACGTAACATCGCCGTCACACTCATCGACCCGCAAGGGCGCATCAAGAGATATTCAAAGTGGTGGCATAATCCGGATGCACGCGCTGCGCCCTTGGCGAGCGCGTGCCATTGTGTGTTCTGCTTCACGGAACCGGAACTGGAACGGCGGATGAACTGACGTGCGTCAATAACCACCGTCCGTCGATCTTCTTGGCTTCACCGTCAAGGTCTACGTGGCTCTTGGCTGTCCAAAACGGCTGGCCGGTGGCTGGATTCAACGACACGTCGAAGTAATGGCATTCGAAATACACTGATGATTTCCATTGGCCGTCATAATCCTTTACAGGGACATACTTCGTTTTGTATGCCGGGGAAAGCGACACAAACTTATTGGTTTGCTGCAGCCCGCCCGCAACATACTTGAAGAACGTGCACAGCGTTCCCTGTTGACCAGTGGCAGAAGTATCGCCCGCGGGAGGAGGGCAACTTTCGGGATCATCCGGATCGCCGTTGCCGATATAGTTTCCTGCTGTGGTCGTGAGTTCGGCGTCTTTAGCCCAGATCGAGAGTACCTCGCGGATTCGCTGCGTTATCACTTCTGGTGAATCGCCATTTATTGGATCGTGCACGCTGACTGCCGCATGAAAGGTCACGTGAATTTGCTGTTCCAATTCAGCCATTTGGGTTAGCTTATCGTCATCGTTCCGCCAGCCACCTCCATGGGCGGATCCTAACTGCGCTACAGCCGTCGCCGTCAACAATGTTCCCGCGAGAAGCACGCTGAACAGCGCTATCATTTGCCTGAATATCGATTTCATGTCCGTCTCTCCTTTGATTTTGGGGCGCGGTTGTCGTTCTCACCGCATCCGTTTGTTTGCCTTCACTTCATATAGCGAGAACTGCGGCGCAAACCTGTAAGCGCGAGGGAGCTTTCGTGGACGGCTGATCTGGGCTGAAACTGACGGCTAGTGTGGTAATGTTTACGGCAATTGGCCACTCCTCTGGCCCAAGGATTTTGGATGGACGACGCTCTCGGACACGAGATCACCCAGCTGCTTCAGGCATGGCGCCGGGGCGACGAAGGTGCTCTGGACAAGCTGACTCCTCAGATTTATCGCGAGCTACATCTGGCCGCCAGACGTTGCATGGGACGGGAACGCGACGGCCATACGCTACAGACGACGGCGCTGATCAATGAGCTTTATCTGCGTCTCTCCGATCTGAAGCTGATTGACTGGCAGAACCGGGCGCATTTCTTCGCGCTGTGTGCGCGACAAATGCGGCGCATTCTGACTGACCAGGCCCGTGCCCGGCGATCGCACAAACGCGGCGATGGAGTAAAAGCGATTTCATTGGACGATGCTCTGGCAATCTCTCCGGAACCCTCCACTGATTTGGTCGCTGTAGACGATGCTCTCAATCAGCTGGCGAAAGTGGACGACCGTAAGAGCCAAGTTGTAGTGATGCGCTTCTTTGGCGGTCTTAGCGTTGAAGAAACCGCGGAAGTATTGAAGGTTTCACCAGATACCGTGGCGCGCGATTGGCGGTTGGCCAAGGCGTGGCTAATGCGCGAACTGAGCGGAAACAAATCCGATGAAGCCTGAGCGATGGAGCAAAATCGAAAGCATTTTTCACAAGGCTCTCGAGGCGGACGAAAGCCGGCGCAGTTCCGTGATTGAAGAATCGTGCGCTGGTGATGCGGAACTGCGCCGCGAGGTGGAATCGCTGCTAGCTCATCACAGCGACTCTGCCAGCTTCATCGAGCAGCCAGCATTTGCGGGCCAGGTGACCACCAACAGCGTTGAGCCCGTCACGGCGGCAGATGCGCCGAGGCCTGACCTGAAGGGCGTTGCGGTTGGACATTACCGCATTCTTGAAGAAATCGGCGTTGGCGGCATGGGACAGGTGTTCCGCGCCCTCGACACGCGGCTTCACCGGACGGTGGCGATTAAGGTGCTGCCCTCGACTCATGTCGCCGATCCGGATCGAAAGAGACGCTTCCTTCAGGAGGCGCGGGCGGCCTCGAAGCTGAATCACCCGAATATCGTCACGCTGCACGACATGGCGAGCGATGGCGGAATGGATTACCTGGTGATGGAGTATGTGGCGGGTAAGACGCTCAAGGAGTTGATCCGTCCCGAGGGCTTGTCGATTTCGGAGGCCGGCGGTTATGCGATCCAACTCGCCGGCGCGCTGGCGGTTGCGCATGCTGCGGGATTGATTCACAGGGACATCAAGCCCGCGAACATTATGGTCACGAACGACGGCCAAGTGAAGGTTCTCGATTTCGGGCTGGCCAAACAGCTGACTCCGG
The DNA here is from genome assembly GCA_049584315.1 of Candidatus Sulfotelmatobacter sp. Lineage (GTDB taxonomy): Bacteria > Acidobacteriota > Terriglobia > Terriglobales > Acidobacteriaceae > Sulfotelmatobacter. The sequence continues at coordinate 3,650 of JBAUXO010000351.1, forward strand.
TGGGAGCCGATTCGCTCGATGCGGGACAGTCGGTACCGGGAATGTTGGTGGGGACGGTTTCCTATATGTCTCCCGAGCAGACGCGCGGTGAGCCGCTCGATGCGCGGTCAGATATTTTTGCTTTCGGCTCGGTCCTTTATGAGGCTGTCACGGGCCAGATGCCTTTCAGGGCCTCCAGCCTGCTATCGACGATGCACGAAATCGCGCTGCATGATCCACCGCCGCCGTCACGGGTCCAGCCGCGCGTTCCCGTGTGGTTGGAACAAATCATTCTGCGGTGCCTGCGGAAACAGGTCGCGGAGCGCTACCAATCGATGGCGGAGCTGCTCGATGCACTTCGCAGTGGCGGCGTCCGAGCCGCTCCCGAGACGGCGAGGGCCAGCACGAGTCCGACTTCTTCGATCGCGGTGCTGCCCTTTGCAAGCGTGAGTGGGGATAGCGAACAATTCGGCGACGGACTGGCCGAGGAACTGATCCACGCGCTGAGTCTGTATGACGACCTGCAGGTGATCGCACGAGCGTCGGCCGCCGCCCTACGCGGGCACGGGTTGGATATTCGCGAAATTGGTCGGCGGTTGAATGTGGGTGTGATCCTCGACGGAAGTGTTCGGCGTGCCGGTAACCGGCTCCGGATCACGGTTCAGTTGATCGACGTCAACGACGGTCATCACCTCTGGTCCGAGCGCTACGACCGGGAAATGACGGACGTACTCGAAGTGCAGGATGAGATCACGGCTGCGATCGTAGACAAGCTGCGCCCACACTTACTGCGCGCCCGCTCCCCGTCGGCGGCGCGCCATTCGGAAGATCCGGAAGCGTACGCGCTGTATTTGAAGGGCCGCCATCATTGGGGAAGACGCCCGGCGGGCACGATGGAGGCAATCGCCTACTTCGAACAGGCGGCCAAGCGCGATCCGACGTATGCCCTTGCGTACACGGGCTTGGCGGATGCTTACAACACGCTAGCGAGCTGGGAGGGCGGTGTGCTTCCGCCAGGTGAGGGTTTTCCAAAGGGGATGTCGTATGCAGAGCAGGCGCTTCGCCTGAAGCCAGAGCTGGCCGAGGGGCATGCGGCGCTGGCTTACGCACTGCTCCACTACCGCTGGGAGATTCCGGAAGCCGAGCGGTTGTTTTCGGAGGCAATCCGGCTCAATCCGCGTTACGGGCCGGCGCACCATTGGTATTCGCACCTGCTGGTGGCAACGGGACGCATGGAGGAGTCGCTGGCCGAGAGCAAAATCTACCTGAACCTCGATCCCGCGGATCCAATGTCACAGCTTCACCTCATGTGGCACCACGTGATGGCGCACAACTTCGATCAAGCTCTCAGCGAATCAGGGCGTGCGTTGGCCAACGACCCAGGCTTCTCGTGGAATCGCATTTTTCAGGGTTGGGCTCATCTAGGCACAGGCGCGACCGGCGAAGCGGAAGCAGTCATCCGAAAAGGGGCGGAACTCTCGGGCGTGAGTGTGCACCTGAGCTTTCTTGGGCACGCGCAGGCGGTCAACGGCAATCGGGCGGATGCGCTTCGGACGCTGGAGCGGCTCACTGCAAAATCCGCGGAACGGTACGTTTCGCCCTATGAGTTGGGATTGATTTACGAAGCGCTCGGCGACCACGATCAAGCCTTTGCGTTACTGGAGCAGGCGTTTGCGGAACGCTCGCCGTGGTTGGTTTATTTGGCGCGGGAGCCGCGACTGAGGCATTTGCATGGCGACCCGCGCTTTGATGCTTTGCTTGCGCGGATAACGCGTGACTTCGGCGGAGCGGTGTCACTGGCCGGATCGTCCGCCACTCGGAAGTAGTTCTACTAATCGCCGTAGAGCGGGCGGTTTGCTCAGGCCGCCTTAAGCGAAAGCGCGACACCTTCCTCCCATTGCTGGAGCATGCGATTGCCTATCTCCATAAATTCCGCGTGCGCTTTAATGTAGGCTTGCAGTTCTTTTGAGGTGTCCGCAATTGCAGCTTCTATTCGTTCGAGTATCTGCCGGACGCGGGCAGGAGTGGCTCCCATCCGCGTCTCTCCGAGGCGCTGCAATTCCTTTGCGCTCGCCCATTTCGTCGTGCCATTAAGGGTCAGCGCCATACTGTCCTTCGGCAGATAGACGGAGGTAGTCACAAGATCATAGACGGGCGTGAGTCTCGCTTCGCCCTGAACGTCGTCGTAAACAACCCCAAAGTTCTTCAGATGCGCGTCGCCATTGCGAAGCGCGCAATTCAGGACAATCAGGACGAACAGCTTTTCCATGTCCTCGCCCACATGCGTCGAGTTGGCAAACTGCCCGAATCGCTTCATGACCGAGGTCTCGTAACTGCCGCGATATTTCTCGTCGGTCCTGCGGGCGTTTAGCACGCAGAAATCCTCAAATCCGCAATAGGTTCCGTCCATGCGCAGATCGAAACGGTCAATGACCAGCGCCATGCCGTCCTCGGCCAGGCGGTAGGGGGGCACGTCGAGTCCGTATTTGCGCGCCACGTTGAGGCAAAAATACTCGTTGGCTGCCAGTTGCGGATATTCGTTGGCCTCCCACATCTTCACGATGTGGGTCGCGCCTTTGTAGCTTTGCGAGAGGCGGTGCCCCGTATGCTCCATCTCGGCGAAAGCCTTTTCGTCGCGCACCAGGATTTTGGGCTGCACTCCGCTGATCCCGGAGAAGGACGCGAATTTCTCCAGCAGATACCGGAACAGGTCGTCGCCGCGTCTGCGTTCGAGAATCTCGTCCACCGACTGGAAGGGCACGTCCTCGTGCAGGTGTTCTTTGTCGCCGGTGTAGCGGATGCGTCCGATCTGCGAGCGACCGACAATGGACAGCAGGTCGAATTCGTCGAAGGTGCCGGTTGCTTTCGCAAACGCAAGGCGGAGCCGCTCCCGCAGTACGCCTTCGGGCAGGTTCATCTCGAAAACCGGAAGTAGGCCGAAAGGCACGCTCCACGATTCCAGCCTCAACGGCATTGTCACCGAGACCTCGCGCTTGGGCCTAGCGCCGGGAAGGTAAGCAAACGTGCTGCCGCGCTCGCCGTGACGATCGAGTAGTCCCGCCTCAGCGGCGTCGGTCCAGACCTTGATCATCCCGTCCCTCTTCCATGAGTTCCTCAAGCGTCGGCCGGCCCGCGCTTGCTTCCTGGAGCTTCAACTCCAGCCCCAGCGCCGTGAGAATATTTGTGATCTTGGAATATCCGAGTTCGCCCAGCCGTCCGTTCTCCAGGGCGTCGAGCGTGGAGAGTCCAACCCTGGCTTTCTTCGCAAGCACAGGCTGCGTCAGGCCGAGCGTTTTGCGCTTGCTGGCGACCTGCTCGCCTAATAAGGACAGGGTCAACACACGCCTAATATACAAGGTCTTATAATTTTCAGCAACATTAAGACCTCATATACTGTGTGTTTATGGTTACCACCGAGAGAGGCCGAAGTGGCCAGAGGCAGGTCAGACAAGTACATTTATTCTCTATATTCTTCCCGGCTAGTGTCGGTACCAGGCGGCTCCAGAGTTGCCGTTTCAGAGTCACCCGAGATTTGTGTAGTTATGGATCGCCAATCTTTCCAACGACTTAAGCTTAAGAAATCCGCTGCGTCTGGCACAACGCAATTATCTTGTTTATTTACTTAAACTTAAAGATGAGTAGCATCCGCTTTTGAGTCCGCTGCGTCTGCCAGTTCCGCCATCCCGGCTCTTCTTGCAAGTAGCTGATTTTACGGCCAATACTGCATTCAATCATCTGCCATACAAGAACAAACAATGTGAAACTGTGTAACACCGCAGCCAGCAGGTTGAAAGTGCCTATCGAGCATTGCATCGTGGTCGGCGACAGTGTGTGGGACATGCTCGCTGCCGGACGGAGAAGAGCGCTCGCGGTCGGCGTCCTCTCGGGCGGTTACAGCCAGGCGGAGCTGGAGCAATCGGGCGCGTTCCGGGTTTACGCTGATCCGGCCGATATGCTGGACCACATCGAGGACCTTGGTACTGGCTGAGTTCGCAAAATCATTGACTGGCGGAGTCCGCCGCAGCTTTGTGATAGTTGAAATACGAATCGTCTTCCTGGCCCCGATGTGGGAATAGAAGCAGGACCTTGGCATTCGCTCTCATTGAGTAATGTGACGCGAGCCAGATGTCGCCGGCTACCGGTCGTTTCTCCACTTCGAACCTCGTGCCAAGTTCTACCTCCGCCAGGAAGCCTTCGATTTTGACCGGATGAGTTACATGGGCTTCCACCTTAACCCATTGAAATGTCTTCTGATCAATCCACATCGTTCCTTCCATGCCAATGAGCACTTCGCTGTCGCGATCAATCGGCTGGTAGCCACGCCGCGGCGTCGCCTTGAGCACATACACTCGAAATCCGTTTAGATTGCGTTTGCCAATGAGGTGATAGTCAAAGGCAGAAACCATCTGTTGAATGAGCGTGTGATCGCGCTTGCGGTCAGCCTGATATTTGGCAATCCTCCGGGATCGTTGGTCGGCGGATTCGTGCTGACGCTCGGCGACCGCCTTCTCGTACCTTTGCTGTTCTTCTTGCTGCTTCGCGCCGGTGAGATTCTTTCCATTCACGGCGATGAGCCGTTCATAGGGCGAGCCTTCAAGCATCGTTACTGAATAAGTGTTATCTCCATTCTTGGTGCGGTCGCGTTCGGAATTATCGAATTCAGGAACCGCAGCCCAGTCGCGCTCACTGGCCTCGGCGGAATGCTGAATGATGCTGGCGGCGTTTTCTTGACCATTTGCGTAATATGGCGAGATCAGAATCGCAGCGATAAGAGAGAAAGGGATGAAGACAGATAAAGAGCCCGTTTTCACCAGCGCCTCGAAGCGAGCAACAAGGAGGTGGCGAGCACAACCAGGCCCGCGCCGATCCATTCACGGCCGAAGCTAGCCTTGAGTTCCCAGCTGCTTTCGTGCGCCCGTCGATCAAACGCGCCGTGAGCGCCATGATCTCCCTTAACCGGATTCCACAAATTATCTGGCCGCTCCGGGTCCTCTGGCTCCGAGGTTTGCTGGGAGTTAAAGCCCGTATTGCCAAGGTAGCGGTCGAGCCAGCCGGGCGCGACTTTATTTGCGATGATTGCCTCGACTGTCGGCCAGCCCGCGTAAATCTCCCGCCGCGAGTGATGTGCGGCCCAGTAGATCGCCCGCGCGCCGACCTCAGGCTGAAAAATGGGCGGCACAGGCTGCGCCTTGTGTCTCAAACGGCTCTTGACCCAGCCAAACTGCGGCGTATTCAAGGCTGGCATTTGCACCATCGTGATACGCACTTTGCTATGGTCGTGGATCAGTTCGCAGCGCAAGGAATCCGTGAAGCCTGCAATCGCGTGCTTGGCGGCGCAATAGGCGGATTGCAGGGGAATGCTGCGATAAGCCAAGGCCGATCCCACCTGAACGATGATTCCGCGATTGCGAGGCGCCATGCGCTTCAAAGCTGCAAGCGTGCCGTAAACGACGCCGAGGTACGTGACCTCGGTAACTCTCTTGTATTCGTCTGCCTTCATCTCCTTGACAGGGGAAAAGACAGAAGCCATGGCGTTGTTCACCCAGATATCAATGGGGCCGAACTCGTCTTCGACGGACCCAGCGGCATCCTCGATCGCATTCGCATTGGCTACGTCGAGAGGAAGAACCATCGCTCTGCCCCCGGCGGACTCAATCTCGCGCTTCGCGGCTTCAAGTCCTTCGATGCCGCGGGCGATGAGCCCGACCTTGGCGCCATGGCGGCCAAACTCCCGGGCCGTAGCTCGACCTAGTCCTGCGGACGCCCCCGTGATGACAACGACTCCGTCTTTCACTTCAAGAACCTTCCTTTGCAAGCTAAATCAGTTCCCGAACCTGGTCGGAGATTGTGGTCAGCGCAATTTTCTTCCGGTTCGGCTCCCCGCGGGCCAATGATTCGGCGAAGTGCAGCGCCTGCTCCGCTTTTACCTTCGCGGGCATGGGCGGCTCGAATGGATCGACCGTCGCTTGCAGAATCGCAGGTCCGGGAGCAGCGAGGAATTCCTCTAAGGCCCGTCCGCAATCCGCAGGATCGTCAACGCTAAAGCCGACGCCTCCGCATGCATGCGCGAAAGCCGCAAAATCGATGGGATGCAGATCAACTCCGTATTCCGGATTGCCCAGGAATACCATCTGCTCCCATTTGATTTGCCCAAGCGTGTTGTTCTTGATGATCACGACTTTGATGGGCAACTTATACTTAACGGCCGTAACGAAATCGGCCATGAGCATTGAGAATCCGCCATCGCCGACAAACGCAACGCACTGCCGATTCGGATAGGCGATTTGTGCAGCGATTGTGTAAGGAAGTCCTGGGGCCATCGTCGCCAGGTTTCCAGAAAGAGAGTACATCTGGCCGCGGCGCGCGTGAATATGGCGGGCCCACCATGTTGTGATCGTGCCGCTATCGCTGCTTACAATCGCGTCATCGCGCAAACGCTTCCCAAGTTCCCGAGCCACAACTTGCGGCTTCATTGGCTTGTCGGTGCGAGTCGCGCGCTTCTCCATCAGCTCCCACCAGTCCTTCATTCCGGCCTGTGCCGCTTCGAGAAACTTTCGATCTTCCTTGCGTTTCAATAGTGGAATGAGTTCCCGTAAGGTATTTCTGCTGTCGCCGACCAATCCGACTTCGACCGGGTAACGAAGCCCAATACGCTTTGGATCAACTTCAATTTGAATTCCTTTGGCTTGGTCCGGTTTTGGCATAAACTCGATATAGGGAAAAGAGGTTCCGACCATGAGCAAGGTGTCACAGCCTTCCAATACTTCCTGCGAAGGCCTGGTTCCGAGTAACCCAATCCCGCCAGTCGTATACGGACTGTCGTCGGGCACCGCGGCTTTCCCGAGCAAGGGTTTCACGATTGGTGCGCCGAGGAGTTCGGCGGTTTGTTCCAGTTCATCGGTTGCGTTAAGGGCGCCCCGCCCTGCTAGTATCGCTACCTTCTTCCCCTGATTAAGAATTTCCGCCGCGCGTTGCAGATCGGCGTGGTTCGGTAAGCGTGCGCTGCGCGCGTAAACGTCGGACGTGTGATGGGCGATGTTCCGGCTGGATGCCTGTTTCTTCTTCACTTCCTTTTCCTGCAGGTCCACGGGAAAGGTGATATGCGCTACCCCGTGATAAGCAAGAGCCGTTCGGCATGCCAAATCGGCGATGTTCTCCACATGGGTCGGTCCCATAATGCGTTCGTTGAAGACAGCAACATCCATGAAAAGTTTGTCCAGCGCAACGTCCTGCTGCGTGAACGTGCCGATGAGATCGTGAAACTGAAGCCCGGTAATGGCCAACACCGGCTGGCTGTCGAGCTTGGCGTCGTAGAGTCCATTCAGAAGATGAATCCCGCCGGGCCCGGAAGTGGCAAGACAAACTCCAAGCTTTCCTGTGAATTTCGCGTACCCGCATGCCATAAAGGCTGCAGCCTCTTCGTGCCGCACTTGGATAAAACGAATCTTGTCCTCACGGGTGCGGAGCGATTCCATGATCCCGTTGATTCCATCGCCTGGAAGACCAAAAATAACCTCTACGCCCCAGTCCAATAAAGTTTCAATCAGTACGTCGGCTGCCGTCATGAAAAACTCCTTCGTCCGAAATCAAAACCGTCCGTGGTTAAAGTTTGATGCAAGCCCAATGGATGTGGTCCAGGGCGGCTGAAATTTTCTCTTGAGCACGCCAGTACGAATTGCATTCGGAAGATACGCACGCGAGGCTTGCGAGAAAATTGCGATTTGTCAGCCTACCCTTTTTCACTAAAAACTCATCTCATATCAGCTAGATTCGGACGGTCGGTCCGGATGAATCAATAAGGTATTCGCTGCACTGACCGGGTTGCGTTACCGAAGGAGACCACTGTCACGTTATCGCCGGTAGTGATCGAACGTATCGAGGTATCCACGCGGACAGTGCCAACAGACTTTCCTGAGTCGGATGGCACGCTGGAATGGAATTCAACCACTCTTGTCTTGGTGCATTCGCACGCCGGTGGTAAGTGTGGTCTGGGCTACACCTACGCAGACACAGCAACGGCGACACTTATTCGCGATCTCTTGTCGGAAGTCGTAAAGGATCAGGATGCGATGGCTCCAGCGTCGAGCTGGAATGCCATGATCTCACGCACCCGCAACTTGGGGCGGCCTGGAATCGTGTCGATGGCGATCTCCGCGGTCGATATTGCGCTCTGGGACCTGAAGGCCCGCCTTCTCGATCTTCCACTAGTTACATTATTAGGCGCAGTGCGGGAATCCGTTCTCATCTATGGTAGCGGCGGATTCACCTCATATTCCGATGAACAGCTTGAGCGGCAACTCCGCGGGTGGGCCGAAAAAGGCATATCCCGCGTGAAGATGAAGGTCGGCCGCGACCCCGCGGTTGACCCAAGTAGGGTGGAAAAAGCACGGGCCGCAATCGGTCCCAAGACAAAGCTCTTCGTCGATGCGAATGGCGCCTACAGTCGAAAGCAAGCCCTGGATCTTGCAAAGAAATTTGCGGACTTGGATGTCAGTTGGTTCGAAGAGCCCGTCTCTTCGGATGATCTGGAGGGTTTGCGATTGCTTCGGGATCGCGGCCCGGCCGGCATGGACATTGCAGCAGGTGAATATGGGTATGACGCAGGGTATTTTCGACGAATGCTCTCGGCGGGCGCGGTGGACGTGCTGCAGGCAGACGCGACACGTTGCGGCGGCATCACGGGCTTTCTTCAGGCAGGTGCGCTCTGCGAGACGCATCATATTCCCTTGTCCGCGCACGCGGCACCGACTGTGCATACACACCTCGGTTGTGCAGTGACGCCGTTGTGTCACCTGGAATACTTTCACGATCACGTCCGCATCGAAAACATGTTCTTCGATGGCGTCCGCTCCCCGGTGAACGGGAATCTTTCCCCCGACTTGTCACGGCCGGGAATGGGGATTGAATTTAAACGCGCGGACGCCGAACGTTTTGCCGCCTAAAGGAGGAGCGATGTCTGCGAGTCGTGTTCCACTTGTTGCGCCTGAGGAACTCAAACATTCGTGGCGGAGACAAGCGCAGCAAGTTGATGTAGCCGCGGTGGAAGAGGCGTTGCGAAATGCTGTGAGCGGCGAGGTCCGGTTCGATGCTGGCAGCAGGGCGCTTTACGCCACCGACGGCTCGAATTACCGCCAAGTTCCCATCGGCGTTGTGATTCCCAAGAGCAAAGAGGACGTGATTGCAACGGTTGCCGTCTGTCGTCGATTCGGCGCTCCCTTGCTGTCCAGAGGCGGAGGAACGAGCCTCGCCGGGCAGTGCTGCAACGTTGCAGTGGTGATCGACTGGTCGAAATACCTCCACCACATCGTCGAACTTAATCCGCAGGAAAAATTTGCGCGCGTTCAGCCAGGGACGATCTGCGACACGCTTCGCAACGCCGCCAAACCCCACACCTTGACCTGGGGTCCCGACCCCGCCACGCATGATCACTGTACTTTCGGGGGAATGCTCGGCAATAACTCGTGCGGCGTACATGCACAGATGGCAGGCAAAGCCGGAGAGAACGTACTCTCGATGGACATCCTGCTCTACGATGGCACACAAATGACCGTTGGATGGATGGATGAAGCGCAGCTTGGAGCGAAGATTGCACAAGGCGGTCGGGAAGGAAATGTTTACGAGCAATTGAAGTCGTTGCGCGATCGATACGGAAAGCTGATTGATGAAAAGTATCCGCGTATTCCGCGACGTGTTTCGGGCTACAACTTGGATCATTTGCTGCCAGGCGAGGACGGCCGCTTCAACATCGCGCGCGCCTTGGTTGGGAGCGAAAGCACATGCGTCACGATTCTCGAAGCCCAAGTACAGCTGATCTACAGCTATCCGAAGCGCGTTCTGCTGGTTCTTGGCTATCCGAGCATTTATGAAGCAGGAGATCACGTTCCACAAATCCTTGAGCACAAACCCATCGGGTTTGAGGGAATTGACAACTTCCTGATCAACAATGTGAAGAAGAAAGGTATGCCGCAAGTAGACGATCTTTCCATTTTGCCGGAAGGTAAAGGTTGGCTTGTGGTGGAATTTGGCGCCGGCACCATCGAAGAAGCCGAGCAACTAGCCCGAAAGGCGATGTCAGCACTCGAAGGATTTGGTGCGCCGTCGATGAAGCTATTTATCGACGAAGCTGAGCAGAAGAAAGTCTGGGATGTTCGCGAGGCTGGATTGGGTGCGACCGCATTTGTACCAGGCGACCCGCTCACGTGGGAAGGGTGGGAAGATTCAGCTGTTCCTCCGGACAAGGTCGGGGGCTATCTGCGCGATCTCTGCAAGCTCTATGAGAAGTACGAATACCGATCCGCGCTGTATGGACACTTCGGCCAAGGCTGCATTCATTGCCGCTTGAATTTCGATCTTATGAGCGAGCCGGGAATTCGCAAATGGCGCTTGTTCATGGAAGAGGCGACCGACCTGGTCACGAGCTATGGCGGATCGATCTCGGGCGAACACGGCGACGGGCAGTCAAAAGCCGAATTTCTCTACAAGATGTTCGGCAGCGAGTTGATCGAAGCCTTTCGGCAATTTAAGACGATCTGGGACCCCGACTGGAAAATGAATCCGGGAAAGATCGTTGATCCCTATCACATCGATGAAAACCTGCGGCTAGGAGCTGATTACCATCCGTGGGATCCTCCGACCTATTTCAAGTTTCCGGACGACCATGGCAGCTTCGCGCATGCCGCCTTGCGTTGCGTTGGCGTCGGCAAATGCCGCCGTGAAAACGGCGAAGGTGCACAGGACACTATGTGCCCAAGCTACATGGTCACGCGGGAAGAAATGCACTCCACGCGTGGACGGACACATCTGCTCTGGGAAATGTTGCACGGAGACGTGATCAGCGATGGCTGGCGCGATGAACACGTGAAGGAAGCGCTCGACCTTTGCCTGGCATGTAAGGGCTGCAAAGGGGACTGTCCTGTCAATGTGGACATGGCCACCTACAAAGCCGAATTCCTGGCGCACTACTGGGAAGGAAGAGTTCGTCCCGTTTACGCCTATGCGTTCGGGTGGATCGATAAATGGGCGCGGCTTGCCTCAATTGCACCCGGATTTGCCAATCTGTTTACGCAACTGCCCGGCGTGCGAGACTTGGCGAAATTGGCAGTGGGCGTGCCTAAACAAAGACAGATACCGGCATTCGCCCCGCAAACATTTCAGTCCTGGTTCCGTAAACGCAAAGCAAGACCAGCCCAAGGTCCCAGAGTTCTCTTGTGGGCCGATACGTTCAACAACTATTTCATGCCCGAAACGGCGCAGGCTGCGGTCGAAGTACTGGAACACTCAGGCTGCAGCGTCGACATTCTTAATCAGCACCTCTGTTGCGGAAGACCGCTCTACGACTATGGCTTTCTCGACATGGCGAGATCGTACCTCAATCGCAACCTCGCCGCACTTCGGCCCTACATCACCGCTGGCACGCCAATGGTCGTCCTGGAGCCGAGTTGCTGTTCGGTGTTTCGCGACGAATTGCGCAACCTCTTCCCTGAGTCGAGCGCCGCGGCAAAGCTTGCCGAAAATACATTCACGCTCTCGGAATTTCTAGAGGAGAAGATGCCGGCTTACCAGCCGCCGAAAGTCAACCGCCAGGCCATCGTTCAGGGCCATTGCCACCATAAGGCGGTGATGCGCCTGAAGAAAGAAAAATCGCTGATGGACAAAATGGAGCTCGACCATCGCGTTCTTGAGTCAGGATGCTGCGGCATGGCCGGCGCCTACGGTTATGAAAATGATAAATATCAGGTCTCCATCGCTTGCGGAGAGCGTTCGCTTTTGCCAGAAGTCCGGAAAGCGCCGGTGTCAACGATCATCGTGGCCGATGGATTCAGTTGCAAGGAACAGATTGCACAGGAAACCAGCCGCCACGCCCTGCACCTCGCGGAAGTTTTAAAACTTGGTCTCGACGAGAAAAGCCGGCCGTTGCCACAGATGTATCCCGAACGCTGCTTTGTGCAACCACGTCAGGCAGCGCAGAAGAAGTCCATGTTGCGCGCCGCTAGTGTAATGGGTGCTTTGGCGCTGGCAGGCTTCGGTATTGCATGGCTTAAAAGCAGACGACGGTAAACATTTCAGGATTTACATTGGTCGAATTAGCTCTTACAAACGTGAATGGACACTCATCTCCACAAGTCCCTGGCCAGACTCAAGCCTCGCCCGAACACCATCTACTGCACCCAGGGACGAGCCGTTCTGGCAACGAATCTGGAGGGTATCATCGGGGATTTCCCAAGGCATGGCTTATTCGTCGGTGAGACTCGCCTCTTATCCCGCTATAGGTACCTTGTGGATGGGAAGCCGCCGCAAACTGTGGCGGTCTCGAACGTGGAGCAGCATTCGTGGCTCGGCTATTACATCAGCCCTGCTCCAGGCGTTCAATGGAAGCACGATACGGGCTCGGGCGAGATGGAGGAGTCCTCAGAAGAAACCATCGAACTGAAGGTCTCCCGCACCGTGGGCCTTGGCGTCCATGAGGACATCGACTTCACCAACTTCACGCAGCAGACCGCGAATTTCATGTTCGAGATTGAGATTGATTCAGATTTCGCTGACCAAGCAGAAATTTTTCGCCGCAAACAACGGGGAAAACTTACGCGCCGTTGGCGACGAATTTCGTCCCGCCAAGCGGAACTCTCCTATGACTACCACGCAAGTCATCGTTACTCGCATCAGGGCAATCGTGGAGTAGCGCACCTCCACCGCTCCTTGATCGTCCGGATCGAGAAGGCCTCTTCGCCCGCTTCATTGCACCGTTCCAAGCTGCGCTTCGATGTTCGGCTTAAGGCGCGCGAGTCCTGGCACGTCTGCATAAAGTTCATTCCCGTGTTCGAGGGTAAGCGGATGCCACCACTCTATGACTGTCATCAATTCTTTGGAGCGCGTAACGAACTCGATAAAAAGCGCGAAATATTTCTCAGTGAGTCCACTAAATTTCGAGCTGGTGAGGAGGACCCGAAACTGGGATCGGTGGTCGAGTCCGCGCTGCTTCAGGCCATGCATGACCTGGCTGCTCTCCGACTTCCGGACCTTGATCAAGGAAATCGCTCATGGGTTACCGCGGCCGGACTGCCGATTTATATCGCCTTGTTTGGGCGCGACACCCTGACGGCAGGTTGGCAGGCGTGCATTGTATCCACGGCAATGGCTCACGGAGCATTGCGTGAACTCCCAAAATGGCAAGGTAAGATCGAGAATGACTGGCGTGATGAGCAACCGGGGCGCATGTTGCACGAGGCGCATACCGGCCCGCTCGCGATGCTCAATTACAACCCTCGCTCGCGCTACTATGGCGCAGCAACCACTTCTTCTTTTTATCCGATAGTCGTTTCGGAACTGTGGCATTGGAATGGGAACAAGCCTAAAGTCAGGTCGCTGCTGCAGCCCGCATTGCGTGGGTTGGCATGGAAGGACAAGTACACGGATCGTTTCGGAGATGGTTTCTACGATTACGAAACCCTCTCCTCGCAGGGGAATCGCAATCAAGGATGGAAGGATTCGGGCGATGCGATCGTCTATGAGGATGGACGGCAGGTAAATCCACCCATTTCAACCTGCGAGGAACAGGGATTCGTCTACGTTGCAAAGCTTCGCATGTCGGAGATGTTGTGGTTCACGGGAAAACGCGACCTGGCGCGCCGATACTTCCATGAAGCCTCAGAGCTAAAAAAGCGTTTCAACGATTCTTATTGGATGCCGGATAAGAAATTCTTCGCCTTGGGATTGGATGCGAAGCGCAAACAGATCAAATCCATCAGTTCGAATCCTGGGCATTTGCTGGCATGCGGCATCGTCGACCAAGAACTCGCAGAGCCGGTCGTACGGAGGCTCCTCAAAAGAGACATGTTCAGTGGCTGGGGCGTGCGCACTTTATCGTCGGATCATCCCGCGTACGATCCCTACAGCTACCACCGCGGTTCCGTCTGGCCAGTGGAACACGGAAGTTTCGCAATGGGAATGATGCGCTTCGGGCTCATCAAGGAGCTCCATACCATCGCGCGTGCGATTTTCGAAGCGAGCACACTTTTCGATTACAACCGTCTCCCGGAGTGCTTCAGCGGCCATGCCCGTGATGATAAACATCCATTCCCGGCGCTTTACCCCAAAACCAACTGGCCTCAGGCCTGGTCTGCATCAAGCGTCTTTGCAATCCTGCAGGCCATATTAGGTCTTTACCCATTTGCCCCAACCAATCTGCTCCTGGTTGACCCGCATTTGCCCGATTGGCTTCCGCAGATTTTCGTTCACAACCTGCATGTAGGTAAGGCTACGGTCAGTATTCATTTCTATCGAAAAAATGAGGATACGCACTTCGATGTGCTCGACAAGCGCGGCCGCTTGCATGTGTTGCGTCAGCCAAGCCCTTGGTCGCTGACAGCAGGATTGGGAGAGCGAATCAAGGATGTGATGGAAAGCTTGATTCCATAAGAACAGAGGCATTGCAAGAATTTCTGGAGGTATTACGTGAAAAATCCAATCGGTCAAAAACGCTGGGCGATTGCCGAAGGTTATATTCCCACCTCAAGTCATGGACCCGAGCCCGAGATGACGAGCCACGAAACAGCTTGTTTGCTCAACGTTTCCGATCAGGACGCCCATGTTGAGATAACGATCTATTTTTCGGACAAAGAACCAATCGGGCCCTATCATGTCACGGTTCCTGCGAGGCGTACGAAGCATTTGCGCTTTAACGATCTCAGCGATCCCGAACCGGTTCCCAAAGGAACCGATTACGCAAGCGTTCTCGAAGCGGACATTCCAATCGTCGTGCAACATACGCGTCTTGACTCAAGGCAAGACGCCAACGCACTGCTTACAACAATCGCATTCGCGGAAAAGGATTGACGGAGAACTAATCATGCTGCCTCGCATTTATCGGTTTGCTTCGGCGCAGACGGTCACTTTCGACGATCCGAACCTGGTGATCCAAACGGGGTTGAATGGCGTAGGAATTTGGAAACAGCGATGGAAGATACTGTCATGATTTCAGAGAAGGCTTGATTCACGTCTTGAAAGATTGGCGCCCAATTCCAGGCTATTTTCTACTACCAATCCGGGGCGAGCTTCTTCCTGAATCAATTCTTGGGAATGTCTTACGGCTAAAGTGTTCGGCGTTTTCATCGGACGGTGGAAGTAAGCTGAACTATAATTCGCGTTTACCCGAAATTGTGCAGTTGGAATCACCAGTGTACTTAAGGAGTTAGGTGTTAAGAATCCGCCGCATCTGCCGTCGCGCGATTATCTTGTTTATTTACTTATATTTAAATGATAAGCAACAGCCGCTTTTGAGTCCGCTGCGTCTGCCAGTTCCGCCATCCCGGCTCTACTTGCAAGTGCCTGATTCAACAGCTAATCTCTCGCTCTACTTCATTGCAATCCAAAAGCAACAAATGTGAAACTGTGTAAGAAAGTGTGTCGGTTTTCGCCGATTTCCACAGCTTCTTGTCCCTGGCCATGAAACGCGGGACCGGCGATTCTCAGAGCCCATTGCCAAGTCATAAGAGAGCACCCGTTGGAGATTCTACCACTTCATTAAGAGCGGCTATCGTTCGATTTCACGCGAAGAAGACCGCTCTGGGGACAACGCCAACTTTCTACTTCACGTCGAATCGCCGATAACTTTAGCTAATTCTGTACCGTGTAGATCCATACTTCGGCGCCATGGTCGGCGCGAGCTGGAACCGCCAGGTAGAAACGGTCGAAGCCCTTCCTGCCTTTTCCGAAATAGCCGGCAGTCCGTGCGCCTATGGCGGAATGGACTTTGGCGACGAGCTTGTAATGATCCGTATCGTCCTGCCTGAATACACTGATGTATCCTTCGCCACCGGGAATATACACGCGCTTGCGGGCGGGATCGTAATACAGATCGTCCGCATCTTGAACAGCCGGAAGTGCCGTAACCAATCGGCCAGAAGCCGTGTCGAACACAACCAATCGAGGGGGCATGCGTGTGGCCACGAATAGGCGATGATGGGCCTCATCCAATGCCATCGGGAAGTTGCCGTCGAAGGTCAACGGCCAGCGGGTAATCGAACGCGTGCTGCGATTGATGACGGCGATTTGCTTCAAGTCTGGCAAGTTTACGTATATGTTTTGGGTCCGAGGCTGCCAACTGGAATGACTCCGGGTGCGCTCCGAGTTTGAACTCTGAGTCGAGCCTCTTGTTTGTCGCCGCGTCAAGCATCCCAATCGCGCCGTCCTTTTCATCGCCATACCCGACGTATACGCGCTTCTTCGCCGCATCGTAGCGAAGATTATCCACGTCGTCCCCAAAATCGATGGACGTGATCAGATCGAAGGTGGTTCCATCATAGACGTAGAGCTTTCCTTCATCGCTTCCCACGAATAGCTTGTTCGTCTCCGGCGAATACACCACGCCTTGCGGCGTTGGCACTCCAGAGATCGTATGAATCACCATCTGGGTGCTAATGCCGATAATCTCTTCCGTATTATTTCCGAGCGCAGAGACAAAAAGTCGATTGTGCGTAGGATCGAACCCGAAATGATCGATGCGTCCTTTCACATTCGTGAGAGGGATCGCTCCGGTTAAAACGAGCGGACTTTCACTCGGTGGTGTCGAAGTCTTCTGTCCACTGACTTGTATGGCTAACACTGCAATCAGTAGCGGAACTAGGCCAATTCCACACTCTCTTCTCATTCCTCTCCCCCATTTCCCAGACAATTACATGCTGGTTTCAGTAATGGTTTCGGTGGGTTTCTTTAAGCCCCGGCGGACGTGTTTCGCGGCAAACATGGCGTTGATATGGACTTCTATATACCAACTCCAGTCAATACCGGCTCTAGTACGCGAATACCTTGAGGAAAACGAAAACGACCACCCCGGTAATCGAGACGTACAGCCAAATAGGAAACGTCCAGCGCGCGATTCGGCGGTGCATCGCGAACCGCCCCGTCAGTGAAAAGAAGAATGTCGTTAGCACCATTGGTAGCGCGACGATGGAAAGAATCACGTGGCTGCCTAAGATGGTAAGGTACAACGCACGGACCGCACCGAGGCCGGGAAAAACTGTGTCGCCGTGTAGAGCGTGATTCACGATGTAGCTGACGAGAAATGCGGAAGAGAACGCAAAAGCCAGCAGCATACTCCTGCGATGCGCTTCTCGATTGCGATGTTTGATGAAATACAATCCGACGCAGAGCGTAATTGCGCACAATCCGTTCAGAAGCGCGTTGAGAGCCGGCAGAAACATCCAGCGTCCGGCGAAATCAGTGGAAGCATGATGAATGTATAGCAGCCACAGGAGGAATGAAACAGCAATGCCACTCACCACAATGATCGTTCCAATTGCTGGCCGCGGATTGATTCCAGCCTGATCCATGCACCTAATTAAATCACACAAATCCGTCCACAAGTCATGGACAAGTCGCAAATACAGCATTGCGAGTGACGATATAAAACCGTCTGAAAAAGGTGATCAGCTATGAACCGGCCTGGTGAGGCATAACCACCTGATCGGCATATGCAGACAAGTTTGGGACAAGCCAGCGAAACAAGCAGGTCGCACATAAGGCCCCGGCGATCTGTGCCGCGATGAACAGTGGAACGTCCGATGGTCGAATCCCAGCAAAGGTGTCAGACAAGGAGCGGGCGATTGTAACTGCCGGGTTCGCGAACGAGGTTGACGCGGTAAACCAGTAAGCAGCGGTGATGTAGCTCGCAACAGCGAATGGCACAGCTCCCGAACGCAGTCGCGAACATCCCCAGATCACAGATAATAAACCAAACGTTGCTACGAACTCGCTGAAAACCAAGGCCCACCCGTGCCGGGAGTGCGACGAAAGCGAATACCAGCGCAGCCCAAACATCAGATGCGCGATGATCGCTCCCGCGATTCCCCCTGCGCACTGCACTAGCATGTAAGCAACCGCTTCGAACCACGGAATGCCGTGCTCCATGGCACCGGCCAGCGTGACAGCTGGATTGAAGTGTGCGCCAGAAATCGGCCCAAACGTCAGAATGAGAGCGACCAAGGCCGCGCCAGTCGCAATCGTGTTCGCAAGCAGAGCAATGGCGACGTTTCCACCCGCCAGCCGTTCGCCCATGATCCCAGAGCCGATCACGGCAGTGACAAGGAACGCGCTACCTAACAATTCAGCCGTCAGTCTGGCTAGCAGATTGAATTTCATTGGTGGCCGATATTGTCGATTTCCTTTTTGATCGCAAGCTTGCTGATGGTAGCAATCGGGAGGCAAAGGAATAGACCGATGCGGCGTTCTAGAGTAACAAAGGCATCACGGTATGCCCGATGGACTTCCTCTGGCGTGCCACGAACCGCAGCGGAATCGGCGACGCCCCAGTGAGCCGTCATGGGCTGACCCGGCCAAATAGGACAGACCTCTTTTGCCGCGTTGTCACAGACGGTAAAGACGAAATCGAGTTTAGGAGCTTCGGGCTTCGCGAACTCGTCCCAACTCTTACTTCGCAGATCCTGTGTGGGCAAATGAGCATTCTCTAGCATGGCGATAGCCTCCGGTCGAACCGTTCCCGAGGGATAGCTTCCGGCGCTGTAGGCGGTGAAGTTCGGTCGGCCTTTGTAATTCATGATGGCCTCAGCCATGATGGAGCGAGCCGAATTCCCCGTGCATAGGAATAAGACGTTGTAGTGTCCTTGCATTCTATTCGCTCACTGGCAGCAGGTCGGCCCGCAGCAAGGTTCCGCTCGCTGTGGCTTCACAGCCCGCACGAAAGCGCTCATGAACTTGCCGTCCACCTGTGGCGCAATCGCATCCACGTCTATATTTTGGCCGGAAAGAAACTCACGAGCATCCTCTATGCGATAAATCCTAGTTGGCTCAATCTCAATTGAGTCGAAGCCGGCAGATGCCAGTTTGGCCCGGTATTCATTCTCTTCAAGAGCACCCGCAACGCACCCAACCCAGAGGAGCACGCTCTGACGAATCTCGGGCAGCATCTCGCCGTGAGTCACAACATCGGACACTGCAAAGCGACCTCCCGGCTTCAGCACGCGAAAGGCTTCTCTCAGTACACGGTCCTTGTCCGCCGAAAGGTTGATCACACAATTCGAGATAATCACGTCGACCGAATTATCTGGCAGAGGGATATGCTCGATCTCGCCCCTCAGGAACTCGACATTTTCAGCCCCCGCTTTGCGCTTGTTCTTATTGGCAAGCGAGAGCATCTCATTCGTCATGTCGAGACCGTAAGCCTTGCCGGAGGGCCCGACCCGCTTCGCCGAAAGCAGGACATCAACGCCACCCCCGGAGCCAAGATCGAGAACAATTTCTCCCGGATTCAACTTGGCCAATGCTGTTGGATTCCCGCACCCTAAAGACGCGAGCATGGCTTCCTCTGGGACCTGTCCCGCCTGGGAGGAGTCATACAGATTGGAGGTGATCGGGTCGCAGCTGAGACCGCTTGCGGCCGTGGCTCCACAGCAACTGCTGCCCCCGGTCTTCACGCGCAAGGCTGCTTGGCCATACTTTTCTTTGACAACCTCCTTGATGTCGATTCCGCTCATGATTTCTATCTCCTATCTGCAAATCTGGATGATGTTCTGTGGTTTGACTGCTTTGTTTCGAGTGCAGCACTCGGCGTAAAGGAATTGCAGCAGTTCCTGAAGCGCTTCCGTGTTAGCGGTGTACCGCAAGAACGTGCTTTCACGGCGGACGTTCACTAGTCCTTCGTTCTTCAATTTCTCCAGATGGTGTGAAAGCGTGGAATTCGGGATATCCAGGTCGGACTGGATGTCGCCTACGACCAAGCCGTCAGGATGCGCGGAGAGCAGCAACTGCATGATCCGAAGGCGCGGTTCAGTGCCCATGGCAGAAAGCATGTCGGCGTATTTTGCGACATGGTCGGCATTTTTCTTAGTCGAGGCGACGAGCATGTTTCGATAATTGCAGAAATATGGACTCAAGTCAAGTGGAGCTAAATGTTTTGAAGAGTCCTCAGCCATTATTGGGCGAAGATCCAAAACCTAGTCGTAGAATGGGTGGTTGTTTCGGTCCGAAAGCTCTACCCGCGGAATAAATAGACCGGAAACAGCTCTACGCAGTATTGGAGAGAGTTTTGTGGGAAAACAAATACCCGGACGCCGGGACTTTCTCAAGATGACGGGGATAATGTCCGGTGTTGGGCTGGTTTGCTCAAGAAATCCGATGAGCCTACGGGCGGCGGCCTTGCTCGGACCAGGAAATTTTGGGGCCTTTTCCTCGCGGGAGGATTCGAGTCGACCGGACTACATCTTGCGAATTTCCGCAAGTCCTGTTGAGATCGCTCCGAAACACATCGTCTCGACGATCACTTATAACGGACAGTTCCCAGGCCCCCTGTTGCGTTTCAAAGAAGGTCTGCGAGCGATGGTTGAAGTCCACAACGACACTGACACTCCTGAGCAGTTGCACTGGCATGGCCAAATGGTCTCCACCGAAGTGGACGGCGCTGCCGAAGAAGGAACGCCCTTCATCCCAGCACGCGGAATGCGCCGAATGGTTTTCACTCCGCGACCATCGGGTTTCCGTTTCTATCACACGCACAACCTGGCCGGCGCCGACCTCCATGCGGGACAGTACAGTGGCCAAGTAGGGCCCGTCTACATCGAACCCAAGCGTGAGGCCGTTAGTTACGACCGGGAGGTTTTTCTCGTTCTGAAGGAATTCGAACCGTCTTTCAGTCAAGGCGGCGATATGGCCCAAGATTTCCTCGCTCCCTCCACGCGAGAGAGGGAACTGGAGTCGAGTGGCGAGTCGGCAATGAAAGCCTCGCTTGCAAAGGGGATGCCGCACGGCTATGAGGTCGGCTATCGATACTTCACGGTCAATGGTCGCATGCTGGGTCACGGCGAGCCGGTGAAAGTCAAACAGGGCGAGCGAGTGCTGTTTCATGTTCTAAATGGCAGCGCCACCGAAATTCGGAGCCTAGCCTTGCCTGGACACACTTTCAAAGTTGTCGCGTTAGATGGCAATGAAGTTCCCACGCCTGCCGAGGTTCCGGTGCTCTGGCTCGGAACCGCGGAACGGATCTCTGCCATTGTCGAAATGAATCATCCGGGTGTGTGGATTATGGGTGATCTCGCAGACGATGACCGGGGTCATGGCAAGGGGATTGTTGTTGAATATACGGCGCACAAAGGAAAACCGGTTTGGATAGCGCCGAAACCCTTTCACTGGGATTATTTACGTTTCGCGAAAGCCGAAGCAACCGCACTTTCGCCTGACGACACCTTCGAAATGACCTTCGCAAAGGACAATGCGGCCGATGAAGGTTTCAACCGATGGACAATTAACGGAACCGCTTATCCGATGACCCAGGGCGTTATCCCCGCCTCATTTCACTTGAGGCAGGGCAGACGTTACCGCATCCGCATGCGCAATGCTAGCGACGACATCCACCCCATCCACCTCCATAGGCACAGTTTCGAACTGACGAAAGTCGCCGGCAGAACGACCGCGGGCGTGATGAAGGATGTTGTTATGTTGGGCGGATATCAGGAAATGGAAGCGGATTTTGTCGCCGACAATCCGGGGCTGACTTTGTTTCACTGCCATCAGCAACTGCACATGGATTTCGGGTTTATGACTCTCTTTGACTATATTTGATCCCCAAAGCACATCGCGCATTAGAGAGGTTGTTGATGGAACCAACAAACGCTGATTCCACGCGAAAGCTCCTTCTTTGGAGCGCACCGATTGTGCTGGGACATTTCGTCGCCGTGATCTGGCATTTGTTCTTGCTCGTCAAAGTTCAGCCCAGCACTCCGACATTCTTTCCTCTCTTGTTGATTCTGTTCAATCTGGTTCCGCTCGCCGGACTTGTCGCACTCGCGAAAGGGTCCCGCAAATTCGCTGGAAGCATGATTATTATTCCTTTTGCCATCGCACTGGTCATCGGTACGTACGCACATTTTCTCAGCCCCGGCACGGACAACATATTGCGCATGCCACCGGGAGACCTGACACTCTCTTTCCAGATCAGTGCTGTGTTGCTCACGCTCTTAGAGGCGCTTGGTTGTTGGGCTGGAATTCGCATATTCTCGCATTTGGCGGCGCGACCTGCGTTGAATACCTGAAGGAGAACAGCGTTGGTGGATGAATTGGTGCCGAAGGTGCCAGCCGGAGGGAGAAGAATTCAATGTCGCTTTATACTGACGCAACTTGGGCGGGTCGGAGAGACAAAGCGGTCTTGCTGATCCGTATTCTTGTTGGCTGGGTGTTTCTTTCCGAAGGTATACAGAAGTTCTTGTTCCCTGATTCCCTCGGAGTCGGGCGCTTTGTGAAAATCGGCATTCCCTGGCCGCAGATCATGGCCCCTTTTGTCGGTGTTGTCGAGATTGTTTGCGGAGCATTGCTGTTGATAGGGCTGATTACACGGCTTGCCTCCATCCCGCTGCTGATCGACATTTTGGTCGCAATTGCGACGACTAAAATTCCAATGCTGGCTAAATCAGGATTCTGGGCAACGATGCACGAAGCCCGCACAGACTTTTGTATGTTGCTAGGTCTGATGTTCCTCTTAATCGTTGGTTCGGGTAGCCTGTCTCTCGATGATCTCCTCTCGCGCCAGCCAGACCGCCACGCCTGACGAGCAGCCGTCACTGGCAGAACTCGCGCTCGTCTTCTTGAAACTCGGCACGACAGCATTCGGTGGACCTGCCGCCCATATCGCAATGATGGAAGACGAGTTCGTTCGCAAGCGGCATTGGATTACTGAAGCAGAGTTCCTCGACCGCCTTGCTGCCGCAAGCCTGATTCCCGGTCCCAGTTCGACCGAAGTCGCCATCTTCGTCGGTCAGGCGAAGCGCGGCTGGGCGGGACTCGTCGTTGGGGGCTGTTGTTTTATCATTCCTGCTGCTCTTTTGGTGACGTTGATCGCGGCCGTCTATGTACGCTTCGGGTCATTTCCGCAGGTCGCGGGAATTTTGTACGGCATAAAGCCCGCCGTGATCGCGATCATCCTGCAAGCCTTGTGGAACCTCGCCCGTACTGCTATCAAGAGCAAACTCCTTGCCATTATTGGCGTGCTGGCAGTTGTTCTCAGCGGTTTTGGAGTCGCTCCGCTCATCGTTCTTGCGATTGCGGGGATTGCCTCCGGTGGAGCGGCGTGGTTGAGAAGGCAGGGGAAGGTCTCTCTAGGTGTTATTCCAGCATTCGGGAGATTTGGGTTGGTACTCGGAACAGCAGCGGCGGCTGTTCCGGTCACCATGGTTCGGTTATTTCTCTCTTTCTTGAAAATCGGAGCTGTAGTTTTCGGAAGTGGATACGTGCTGCTGGCCTTCCTGAGGACAGAGTTCATCGACCGCCTCCATTGGCTAACCGAAAAGCAACTTATTGATGCGGTCGCCGTCGGGCAATTCACCCCCGGTCCTGTCTTCACGACCGGGACGTTCATCGGCTACTTGGTAGCGGGAATCCCCGGCGCTTTGTTCGCAACGATTGGCATTTTCTTGCCAGGGTTTGCACTCGTTGCATTGAGCGGAAGGTTGCTGCCAAGACTTCGGCGCTCGGTATGGACAGCAGCAACATTGGACGGAGTAGTGGTAGGGTCTTTGGCTTTGATGGCGGTCGTCGCTTGGCAACTAGGGCGAGCTGCGATCGTGGACTGGCGCACCTTGCTCATTCTGGTTCTAAGCACGATTGTCGTGCTTGGGTTTAGAGTCAACTCTGCCTGGGCGATTGCCGGTGCTGGAATGATTGGCTTCCTTCTGCGGTGATCCCATTGTTGCAACATTTCCATCCGCACGGGCAGTGCGACGCGACACCTTGTTTCTTGCCGGCGCGGATTTTTGTTGACTATGGTACGTCCGGGCGAGGGTCGCGAACGAAACCATCCCGGTTAGGCATTTTTACGCGAGGCAGCGTCGTTTCGTTCATCTCCGCTTCCTTGTCGAGAATTCCGTTGAGGTAAAGAACGAACGCCGTAACGGCGTAGGTTTGGTCAGGGGTAAGGGTTCCGGGGCGAGCGTACGGCATTTTGCGGTGGATGTAGTCCCAGACCGTGGTTGAGTAGGGCCAGTAACTTCCAACGGTGCGGAGTGGAGTGCTGCTCTTCAGCGTGCCTTGGCCTCCGGCCAGCGCGGGATACTCCAACATTCCTTGACCGCGCTCTCCATGACAATTCGCGCAGAGGGTCTGATAGATACGCCCTCCTTGTATAACCGTGCCGCGTCCCTTGGGTAAGCCAGACCCATCGGGCGCTACGGAGATGTCCAGTTCGCGAATTTCTTCCGGTGTCGCCGGTCTTCCCAATTTGTACTGTTGGCTTTGTCCGATCGCGGCGATGGCTACGGCGCTGAGAGCGCAAGTGACGTACAGTGCGGTTTTATTCATGGCTGACCTCTCCGTTTGCGTGGACGTACCAGATTTTGATTCCGTTGTAGTGGTCGGTGGCGTTGAGTCCGCGCAACGCGACGAGTTCCTCTCGCGTGGGCTGTAGATAGCCGGTTTCGTCCGTGCATCGTGATTGAAGTGAAGTTTCCTTTCCGTCCCACCACCACGGAAGCCGAAACCGCGTGAGGGCCTTTGGAAAAATCGGCTCATTGAGTTGCGCCTCTTGCCAAGTTTTCCCGGCATCGGCGGAAACCTCGGTCTTGGTAATTCGTCCTCTGCCGGACCAA
Source organism: Candidatus Sulfotelmatobacter sp. (assembly GCA_049584315.1). Classification (GTDB taxonomy): domain Bacteria; phylum Acidobacteriota; class Terriglobia; order Terriglobales; family Acidobacteriaceae; genus Sulfotelmatobacter. Next base: position 28,210 of record JBAUXO010000351.1, read on the forward strand.
GCTAACCCGGTAATTTCGTTGAAGCCGGGACCCAATAGCTGCTGGCCTCCGGCAGGCCGCGTAATCACGGACTTGGCCTCCATCACAAATGTGAACTGCCTGGCGGTTCCATCGGGCATGAGGTCGGTGTAGTGGGCCGTTTCATAGGCGCTCATGTAAGGCTGATCGACAACTTGCACGCGGCGCAGCCACTTTATGTTTACGTTGCCCTCCCAACTGGGAACGATGAGCCGTAGGGGATATCCCTGCTCGGGGCGCAGCGCTTCGCCGTTTTGGCCGTAGGCGACGAGCACGTCGTCAAGTGCTTTCTCAAGAGGGATGCTGCGCGCCATCCGGCCCGCGTCTGCTCCCTCGGCAACGATCCAACTAGCGCGCGGTTTCAGGCCCACTTGGTCGAGCAGGGTTCGCAGTGGCACACCAGTCCATTCACTGCAACTCAAAAGGCCGTGGCTTCTCTGCGGGTTGATGGCCGGCCGGGCAATCTGCTCCCCGCCACTATTACCAGCGCATTCGAGGAAGTAAATTCTCGAAACTGAAGGCAGGCGATGGAGATCTTCCATTGTGAAGATCAAGGGTCGCTCCACCAAGCCGTGAATCATCACTTCGTGATGGCTAGGATCGATTTCAGGTACGCCTGAATGGTGAACCTCGTAGTGCAGTGCTGAGGGCGTGATAATCCCAAACAAATCTTGCAGGGGCGTTCTGCTGTAGCTTGACGAGGGTGTGTTTGTCTTTGGCAGAAAACGAACGACCGATTGCTCGAAGGGGGAGCGCTCACCGTAAAGGCGCGGCCCTTCGCCTAAGTCCTTCGGGAAACCCGTTCCCGATATAGGAATGGCACCGATTGTTGCGCCGGCAGCCGCCAGGAATCCTCGTCTACTGAGTCGAGTTTGGGTCACGATTGCCCTCCTGCATCTAAGATTGACGATATTCGATGAATCGGTCCAGTTCCTCTTCCCATGTGGATCACCTCTCATTACACGTTCATGATTGCCCGCGCGGCGTGGGGAAATTCAGACAAGCACTTGCGGTTCACCCGGTAATACATGAATGTTCCGCATCGCTCTGCCAGAACGAAACGGCAGTCGCGAAGAATCTTCAGATGATGGGATATCGAGGACTGTTGAATCGGAAAATGCTTTACGATCTCGCAAACGCAAACCGGGTCGTCATTGTTGGCGAGCAAGTTGAGAATGCGAATACGCATCGGGTCGGCAAGGGCTTTGAAGCAACAGGCGTACTCCTTCGCGCGAGAAGCAGTGATCTTCGCAGACCTTACCTCGGGGCAACAATTGGCAGTCGGACATTTTATGGTCGCTGGCACGGCGGTGTGGAGACAAGAGTGCCAGATTCATCGAAGAATGTCAATGAATCGAGCCATCGTTGCGAAAGCGCCTCGGCTGGGGTTAAACGCGACAAACTACGCGCGCGACAAACTACGCGCGACACACCTCTCAGGACGAAATAGACGATATGAAAACCGGAATCATCCAGATCGCCTTGGGCGATGACCTGTGTGCGTCAATCAGCGCCTCTTTGCTCTTGAAATGCCAGTAGGTGTCTCCGCTCTCAGCCAGCTCACCAAGTCTCGTGCATCGGGGTTCCACTACAGTTCCGACGGCCACTTTCCGGCGGTCGCCGGGACCGATGGCGTAGGGCGGACGGCCGGAGGAAAGCGCGTGTACTTCGTTCTCCCGGAGGCTCCATTTGGCGCGCTCGCGGAGAAATCGCTCGTCAAGGCGCAGCATTGCATTCCACTTCCCGATGATCTGGATGACATAACGGCAGCCGCAATCGCCAACCCTGGGATGTCTGCGTGGGCGGCAATGATGGAACGTGCTCAGCTCAAAGCTGGAAAAACAGTACTGGTCAACGGCGCAACCGGCACAGCAGGCAGGTTGGCAGTGCAACTGGCGAAATATCTCGGAGCCGCAAAAGTCATCGCAGCCGGGCGGAATGAGGAAGAGCTTGAGGAAGTGAAGTCCTTGGGCGCCGACGTCACGATTCCGTTCAGGCTGGGAACGCTTCACCCATTGGGGGTGAAGCGATACGAAGAGGCCCTGACACAGGAGTTCGCGAAGGGCATTGACGTAGTTGTCGACTACCTTTGGGGCGAAAGCGCAAGAACGATCATCGCTGCCATCGCACAGAGCGTCGAGGATGCCACGCCCGTTCGTTTCGTGCACGTCGGCGGCGCGAGCGGAGAGGAAAGTATCGACCTGCCAGGTGCAGGTTTACGTTCTTCCGCGATCGTGCTCATGGGGAGCGGTGCAAAGAGCGTGCGTTCGTCAGCACTCCTTGAAGCAATCAAGAGCGTCTTCGAAACGACCATCCCAGCCAAACTGCAGATAGCCACGAAGATAGTTCCCCTTTCGGAAGTGGAACGGTACTGGAGCGCGCCCGGTAAACCGAGAGTAGTCTTCACACTTGGCTGATCGCTACTACCACTGCGGCTCGTGAACTTTTCGGGGACGAAGTACCCGTTTCCCTATTCCAGGAGGCCTATGAAAATTGTCGCTGCCATTCAACGGATTATGCTCGGATTGATCTCTCTTGCTTCTGGGATCAATCACTTTGTCCACCCGGGTCATGCATCGTCTTTCGGAACTCAGACCGCACGCGAATACATGACGGTCATGCAAGCGACTCAATATAGACATGTGCTCTATGGGCTTGAGATTGTGTGCGGTGTACTGCTGTCTTTGTTCCTGTTGCCCTGACGATCCTCGCCGGTTACATCTTCAACATATACATGTTCCGCATCTTTCTTGACCCGAGCCTAAGTCCGTGGCCGGGTGAAAGTGAAGGGAAAACTCAGCCACGGCACGCAGGTAGCTGTATATGGTACTCTGAGCGTAATTACGACGCTCGAGTTCCTCGAGCATCATTTTGCGAAGGTGGGTCATAGGTTTGCTCCTTATGACCCAACCTTATCCCTCCACCCACACTGGACACCAAGCACGCGAAAGCGTCTGCCGCAACGCGGCTTCGTTCAAGTCGGCTTGTGTTTACTGATGGAGCAACGTGGCGGTTGTTGGTCCAGCCTCGAAAGATTCCTTTTGGATTTTCTCGGTCACCCACGGCTTGCGGTCGCACCTCAGAGCCTCGGGCTGTCGATTTCTGCGCACGCACCCGTAGGGCACACATTTATCCGCGCTCGGTTTGCGGCGCGATCCGCACGGATCGGTGAAGCAGATACACCACGAAGAATTGGAGGACAGCAATAAAGAGCGGCCCAGCACATTTCCCGAGATCATGTTCAAACAGACCGATTCCGGCATCCAGCAATTGCATGGTGCCGGCGAGCGCACCCAGGAGCAGCAACGCAGGCGTCGCCTGCTTGTAGATCGCCCCCAATGCGAACAAAGCCAGAGGAATTGTGCGCGCCGCCGCATGCATCGCCAATATCAACGACGCCCGCGTTGGAACGGATCCCGCAGGGACCAGATATTGTGGACGGATGATTCCCACGATGGAAAAGCCGCTCGCGACCAGGACATTGATTGCCGTGACCACCGAAGCTAGCCGAATCGCCTTTATTGTTGTCATTGATTCCTCTCCCTGAGTAAGCTCGTCCGAGCTAGCTATTCTGCTGTTTCGGACCATCAGTTAGTCCGAATTGTTCATAGAGTTCCCGGAACTCTCGCCTGCAAGCAGGTGCAACCGATACCAGCCCAGGGGCTGAGCCTAAGGGTCGAGGCAAAAACAATTTCACAGATTGGGTGAGATAGTGTAGTTCCACTTAGGTAGGGTTTCGTGCGGCTGGATTCGAAGTGCCTGAAGTTGTTGGGATGTGGGTGCTGTGCCGGTCGGA
>JBAUXO010000352.1:0-19095 GCA_049584315.1 Candidatus Sulfotelmatobacter sp.
GGCGACGCGTGTTATCGAAAGCCCGGCTACTCACATCTAGCTCAACCCGCCGAACCGCCGTATGCGGACCCGCATGTACGGTGGTGTGGGAGGGGAGGACGAGCGATCGTCCCCCCTATCCCGATTGGTGCGCTAAGCATGTTCGACAACTTGGGGGGGGTGCTCTCGTAGTTGCGGCGATCCCAACGCTGGTCGCGGTAATTGGCGTTTTTATCGCTGTTCGCGAAGTTCAGCTTTTCAGACGGCAATGAGTGCTAACGCTGCTCACATGAATCGTTCGAGGTCTCAGAATACGTTGCTCGGTGTCTATAACAACATGAAGAAAGGCTCCCGGCGTGACTGGCTGCTTGCATCATTCCTTGCAGCTTGCGTCGTTGGGCTGTGCCCGACTTTGTCATGATCCCTCCGACGCGCTTGACCGCGAGCGATGGAAAATAGATTCTTAGTAATCACGCACCAGCCCACGTAACGCAGAAATCCACGATCTCCTTTATAGGTGGCTCGGCGCATCGAGAAGGGATGCTTCAAAGTGCTGATGGTGGCTTCACAGCCGGCCCGCCAGCGCAGCGCTCGCCGGAACCAGCGCTGCTTCTGCTGCTCGGCCCGCTTCGCCGAGAGTCGTCCGCGTGCCGGCAGCGCCACCTCCTTCAGGGCGTGCGCCTCCTGCTCGTTTTTGGCGGAAAAAAAATCCGCGGTCGCCGCTCGCCATCTCCGGCGCTTGCCCGAAGCAAGCTTGATGTTGTTCCAGGGCCGGCGCCCAGGCCGTGGTATCGACCGGATTGCCGGTCAGTACCTGGTAGCCACTCACGATCCCGTTTTCCACCTCGTCAATCCGCACCAGCCTACCAAACTCGTTGGGGTTATGCGCTTTCCCTTTGCGAATGACTTCGGTGTGGACCTCGAACAGACTCAACACCTTGCCATCCACGTTGCTGTCGCCGCCCAACACCCGTTTCTTGGTTTGGGTGATCATCTGCTCGACCAGGGGGAGAAAGTGTCGTAGCTGGCCGATCTGCATTTCCACCCGCAGCCGCTGGCCGACCACCTTCAGTCGTTTCTTCCCCCAGCGTTCGATCACGTCGCTGGCCTGTCGCGCCACGCCCCGAGTCAGAGCCAACAACTTCTGGTAGCTGTCCCGCATGCGCGGCTGGTTGGCCTGGGTGAGGCACTTGGCGGCACGGCTGATCTCCAACAGGCGATGTTTCACCGCGCGTGCGTGATGCACTGCTTCCACGGCTCCCTGCTTACATTCAACAGCGATGCGTTCGAGGCTGCGGCTGAGCACCCGGATGCCGTCGCCCAAAAGCGAGCTGTCGGTGGGGTAGTGAACGTTGCTTTCTACGATGAGGCGATCCTGAGGCGAAGCGTTCATGGAAACATCGATAAGAATCAATGATTGCCTTTTTGCCGAAACCCGCTTGTGGCAAGGCTTTCCAGGCGTAAATCGATTGAAATCCCATAAGACAGCCCGCATCCGCCGCGAACGCTAGCGGCTCCCCTCAAACGACCCTATCGAAACTGCCCACCGCCAAATTCTGCGGATCGCTACGTTGTGATCGGGGCAGTTCCGATAGGGATCTCATGTCTCTCGGTACCGATGCTCATGCCACGCCCGCGGGCCCGTGCTCAATTTCTCCTTGCAGAACGGTCCTGATGTTTACTGCAGGGAAGATTAAGAAGCCTTGAAGCGGTACCGGTTTATCCTCAGCTTCCTCATTTTGGATTCGAGTGTCTGCCGGGGAATGCTCAACTTAACGGCGGCGCCGCTTGGACCGCCAACCACGCCTTCGGATTCCCGGAGAGCGGCTTCGAGGATCTCTCTTTCGTGCTCAACAAGGTCCGCAATGAGCGGAGCAGTCGTCGGAGCCGGTTTGGGAGTCACGTGCGTAAGCCAGGTCTCATCTGCAAAGAAAGTCTCCCCTTCAGACAGAATCACCGCCCGCTCGACTACGTTTTGTAACTCGCGGATGTTGCCCGGCCAATCGTATCCGTGAAAGAGTTCAATCGTCTGCTTGTCTATGCTTCGAATCTTCTTGCCCAATTTTTTGGCGTAGCGGTCGATCAAGTACCCGACCAACAAGGAAATATCGCTAATGCGCTCGCGCAACGCTGGTAATCGAATCGGAACAACGTTGAGGCGGTAAAACAAGTCTTGCCGGAACTTGCCTTCAGCCACCGCTGTACTCAGGTCTCGATTGGTAGCGGCTATCACCCGTACATCAACGGACACTGTTCGACTGCCACCCACTCGTTCGAATTCCCGTTCCTGAAGAACTCGCAGCAATGCGACCTGCGTCTCTGGCGGAAGATCGCCTATCTCATCGAGGAATATCGTTCCACCGTCGGCCGATTCGAAACGGCCCAACCGACGCTGAGTGGCCCCGGTAAAGGAACCTTTTTCGTGGCCGAACAGTTCGGAAGCAATCAGCGACTGGGGAATCGCCGCGCAGTTCACTCGAATGAAAGCGCGGTTTGAGCGCTTGGACCGGTTATGAATTGCGCGAGCAATCAGTTCCTTTCCTGTCCCGGTCTCACCCCAAACTAAGACTGTGGAATCCGTTGGAGCTACCTTGGAAACTTGAACCAGCACACGACGCAATGGCTCCGAGGAACCGACAATTTCTTCGAACATGGATGAGCGCACGATGTCTTCGCGCAACGCAACGTTTTCGTTTCGTGTCCTGTCTTCGGCGCGCTTGCGATCATCGATGTCGGTTCCGGTCGCATACCAGCGGACCAGGCGTTCTTCTTCGTCGCGGAGCGGGTTGAAACGGAGCAGAAGCCAGTGATACTGACCGTCCTTCCGAAGCGCGCGTAGCTGGGTTTCAAACGGCAGGCCGCGAGCGAAGCCTGCTTCGCGCTCCTCGCCCGCCCTCTCGAGATCTTCCGGATGGCACGTTCTGGCGCAAAAGTCCGATGCGAGTTCATCTTGCATGGTGAGGCCGGTATAGTCGAGCATCCCCTGGTTCGCGTAGAGTGCGTTGCCCTTCGTGTCCAGGATGACAATCATGTGGGGTATAGCATCGGTAATTCGACGAAGCTCCCGCTCGTCCTTAAGGAGTTTCGTCTCCAGTCTTTTTCGATCTTCGATGTCGGTATCGCTTCCAAACCACCTGACGACGTTGCCTTCAGCGTCGAATTCTGGAAGCACACGTATAAGGAACCATCGGTATTCTCCGTCATGTCGCCGGATGCGGGTTTCCAGTTCGCCTGGTTTGGCATCATTCAGCAAGGCAAGCCATTCACGAACGAGTCGATCCAAGTCATCGGGGTGAACGACCACCTTCCAACCCCAACCTTTCCCCTGTTCCGGGGTCAAGCCGGTGTACTCGTACCAACGTCGATTCAGAAATTCTTTGGACCCATCAGGGAAGCTCGTCCACAAGAAAGATGGAACCGTGTCGATCAGGGTCTGGAGCCGGGCGGCCTCCTGGCGGAGCTTTTCCGGAACATCGCTTAGTTCGTGGCTTTCCGAATCTTGGGCCAACTCACGTGATCGCCTTTGTTGCTTCGGAAAATGCGTCGTATATGACAGGTTCTTCCATCCCAGTCGATGGAGGCATGATCGCTGGCTAAATCTTCCTCGACTACGGCACCTCGCTGCTCAAGACAAGTCGTTTCTCAACGGCGAGACGTGAAAAGGCTGGGACGACGCTAGCAAACGTGTTCGTTCTTGGATTGTCAGGATATATGGAATGACTACACTTCAAGGCAAAACCGCCCTGGTGACTGGCGCATCACGCGGAATTGGGCGGGCCACTGCGTCCGCGCTCGCTACCGCCGGTGCGCACGTCCTTGTGCACTACGGTCGTTCCGCTGAGGATGCGGAATCTCTCGTGGCAGGCATTCTTTCAAAAGGCGGACGCGCGAACGCGATCAAGGCCGACTTGGGAACTCCGGAAGCGGCATCGCTGCTGGCGAAGGAGGTTCGTACGATCGTCGGCGGGCAGTTGGATGTGCTCGTGTCGAACGCCGGAATCAGCAAGGCTGCAACCTTGAAAGACCATACGGTGGCCGACTTTGACAACCTCTTTGCGACAAATGTGCGCGGTCCGTTCTTCCTGGTGCAGCAACTGCTCCCCATTCTAGGTGACGGGTCGAACATCATCGTGATCTCCTCGATCGGGGCCCACGCCGTAGTCGGCAAGCCCGGCCTGGACAACCCCTCGCTGCTTGCCTATTCCTCGACCAAAGGAGCATTAGAGACTTTGGTCAAGAACTGGGCTGCCATTCTTGGGCCGCAAGGTATTCGCGTCAATGCAGTCGCGCCCGGTGTGATCGATACTGACATGTCGAACTTCACGAAGACTGAGGCAGGCCGGGACGTCGCGCTCGGGATGCAGGCATTGAAGCGGATCGGCAAGCCGGAAGATGTCGCGGACGTCGTCGCTTTCCTGGCGTCGGACGCAGCCCGCTGGATCACGGGAGCCAGCATCCCCGTCGATGGCGGATCGAAGCTTTGAGGGCGTGAGACCTTGCAGGCTTCAGCTGCAATCGCTCGCATGAATGAGGAGGGTCGGCAGATGGCAAAAACAAAAATGGCAAGTGAGACAATCGAATCCAAAAATGAAGCGTTCGTTCTGGAGGCCTTCGACACACTGTTCTCGGACCCATAGACCGCCACCGGAGTTCCTCGCGGGTCGGAAAGTGGCGATACAGGATTGGGGGACGTCTAGTGTTTGCCATATGGTCCCCTAATGAGATTCCGGTTTCACCAAACCAATCAGCTCCTCGCGAACCCCATGAAGGATCTCTCGCGATAAGTTCGGATCGGACACAGCACGGGAGAGATTGATCGCTCCGAGCAGAGCGCTCAGGATAAGCAGGGCACGCCTGCGCTTATCCGAGCGCTGGCTCGATGGAAGAAGGGCGCTGGAGAATGCCAGGCTCCGCTTCACCCGCGCCGTGTACAGTGCCCGCGCGGATTTGCTCCCCCGGGTCATGTCGCCTAATAACGCTCCCATCGCACAGCCGGTTCCCGGCGCATCGCGGTGCGCCTCCGTCAGGTAGTTCTGGAGAAGGTGCACCATGTCGGCCGTATGCTCTTCCCAAACGTCAAGATCCTTGAATGCCGTTGCGAGCGCCTCCACGACTAGTTCATCGCGCGATCCGAAGTGTTTGTAGAAGCCCCCAACCGTAACGCCCGCTTCCTTCATTACATCGGCAACGCCGATGCCTTCGAGACCGCGTTCGCGAAATCGCTTGGCGGCCACCCTGACGATCCGAGTGTGTGTCTCCGCCTTATCACTCTTTGAATAACCCATCTGCCATCACCATTTCTATCCGCATGGATCGCTCCAGCCAGAAAGAACTGCAAGAGTATTAGCATACTCTACATTACATGAATGTAAACCGTCGAGCCTTCTTGGGTAAAAGAAAAACCGCATCAACGACAAAACCATCAATAGAGTTCGACAAATGAAGAACGACAAAATATTCTGAGAAGTTTCATAAAAATACCTTGCAACTTCTGGATTACGCTCATACTCTACTGTAGTGAACGCGCAGATCGATCGTCACAGGCACAGGAGGAGCAATGAGCAACTCGTCCCCAGAACGAAATAAGGCAATCGTGCTCGAAGCATTCGAGACACTGTTTAACAAGCGTGACTACGTTGCGGCGGAACGCTTCTGGTCACCGAACTACATTCAGCACAGCGCACACATAGCACCGGGCCGCGAAGGTCTGTTCAATCTCGTCCGCTCAGTGCCGGAGACGTTGCACTATGAGAACCAGCTCATCATCGCAGAGGGCGATTACGTCATAGCGCATGGCCGCTTGACGGGGATGGGAAGGCCGCCGCCTGGATCGCGGCCGACGTTGTCCGGTTCGAAAACGGTCTTCTCAAAGAGCATTGGGACGTTTTGCAGGATGAAGCGACCAAAGCCGAATCTGTGAGCGGCCTTCCCATGTTCGGCGACACATTCCCCAAGTGACAGCCGAAGACAACGCAATCGCCCTGAAGGCGTTCGGCACCCTTTTTACCAGACCAAGGAGGTAGTAACTATGACGTTATCCGTTGTTTCGAATGAAATGTATGTGATTTTAGGAGCGAGTGGGAAGACCGGCTCGATCATCGCCAATTCTCTGCTATCAGCGGGCAAGAAGGTGCGCGTCGTCGGGCGTAACACGGGGCGACTGCAGCGATTTGTGGACAAAGGCGCGGAAGCGTTCACGGCCACCATGAGCGACGCGGCTGCGCTCACTAAAGCCTTCAGCGGTGCGCGCGCGGCATACCTGCTGTTGCCACCGGCCAAATCCCGGGAGGACCAGGAGCGAGAGAGCGACGCGATTGCGAAAGCTGTGAAGGAGTCCGGCCTGGGCTACGCGGTGCATTTGAGCAGCTACGGCGCACAGGTTCCGGAAGGCACCGGGCCGGTCGCGGGGCTGCATTCATCGGAACAAAAACTGAACGCGATCGAAGGTCTAAACGTTCTGCACCTGCGCGCCGCGTATTTCATGGAGAACAATCTGGCGGCGATCGGCATGATCCACCGGATGGGAATGCTCGGAAATGCGCTGCTACCTGACGTGAAGTTCCCCATGGTCGCCACGCGCGATGTTGGCGACCACGCCGCACAGCGCCTGCTTGATCTGGATTTTTCCGGCAAACAAACGCGCGAACTGCTTGGCGAGCGCGATTTGTCGATGACGGAAGCTACTGCAGTGATTGCGCGCGGCATTGGTAAGCCGGATCTACGTTACCAGCAGTTCCCGTATAACCAAATGCTGCAGGTGCTGACGCAATTGGGTGTTCCGCCGAAGGGAGCTGCCATGTACATCGAGATGTACAAAGCCATCAACGCAGGAGTCCTCGTTCCGCTAGAGCCGCGTTCGCCGGAGAACAGTACACCGACTTCGTTTGAACAATTCGTGCCGGATGTTTTTGCGGCTGCGTATCACGGGAAGGCTCCCAGCGCTTAGGATCGACGCAACAACAACTAGTCGCTGATAGTCGGATAGCAATCATAATCAAGGGGCTTGGCTGGCCGCTACTCCCGGGGATCTGATCGCTTGCAACCCTTTAACCATTAGATTGTGCACCTATGCAGCGGGTGCCCCTGCACGTCAGACAGTTGTGTTATAGTTCCGATTGAAAGATGTAATCAGTCGGAACTATAACATTATGAGACCACTCTCCTTCGACCCCCAAGTCCTTCGCAAGCACTTGCTACGCCACAAAATCGCTACCTTGCCGGAACTCAAAGACGCTCTCGGCACCTCCACCAACCTCACCGTCTTTCGCAAACTCAAGCGCCTCGACTACCTCTCCAGTTATACTCACCGCGGGCGTTATTACGCCCTCCTTGAAACCGCCCGCTTCGACGACACCGGTCTGTGGTCCCACGATGCGGTCTGGTTCTCCCGTTACGGCACGCTCGTCGCCACCATCGAATCCTTTGTCCATCAGTCCCCACGTGGCTGCTTCGCCGACGAACTGGCGGACGCACTCCATGCTGAGGTCCAAGATCCTCTCCACGATCTGGTTCGCGAGGGACGTTTACGCCGCTCCGAGGTGGCCGGACGCTTCCTCTACATTTCTCCCGAGGACCGGCAGGCGCGGGATCAGATCCGCACTCGACAAACCACACTCTCCGTTCCTTTGGTGGCCGACGCTACCGCTCTCCAGGTTTCTCCCCATGAACTCCAGGCCGCCATTGTGCTGTTCTACAGTTTGCTGGACGAGCAGCAACGCCGTCTGTTCGCCGGCCTCGAATCCATCAAACTGGGGCACGGCGGCGACCGTATCGTGGCCGAATTCCTCGGCCTGGATCCGCACACCGTCGCCCGCGGACGTCAGCACCTGCTGGATCAGAAGGTGACGCCGGGACGTACCCGCCGCTCGGGCGGCGGACGCAAACCGGTGGAAAAAAAAACGCCGACCTCGTCACCCTAATCGAGTTCCTGCTGGAATACGACACCGCCGGGGATCCCATCACCGGCCTGAAGTGGTCGCGGCGAACTACCGCCAAGATCGCCATGGCGCTGACTGACTTCGGCGTCATAGTCAGTCCCAACACGGTCGCTCGTCTCCTCCACCAGATGGGCTATTCCCTGCGCGTCAATCATAAGAACCTCTCCACCGACCACAGTCCCGATCGCAACTATCAGTTCCTCTACCTCGGCGATCTTCGCGACCGATTTCAGCGCCGCGGTCTCCCCATCATTAGCGTCGATACCAAGAAACGGGAACTGATCGGCCATTTCAAAAATCCCGGGGCGCGCTGGGATCTGTCTCCCCGCTGGGTTAACGATCACGACTTCCGCTCCGATTCCTCGGGCGTCGCCATCCCTTACGGCATCTATGATCTGCTCGCCAATCGAGGTTCCGTCGTGGTCGGCGTTTCCCATGACACACCTACCTTTGCCGCTCACGCCATCGCACATTGGTGGTGCCAAGAGGGATCGCTCCGCTATCCACGTTCCCGCCAACTCCTCATCCTGAGTGATACCGGCGGCAGTAACGGCTATCGTTGCCGCGCTTGGAAAACCGAACTCCAAGCGCAACTGGCCGACTCCCACGGCCTGACACTTACCGTCGCCCACTACCCCACCGGAGCTTCCAAATGGAACCCCATCGAACATCGTCTCTTCTCTGAGATCTCCAAAAACTGGGCTGGCGAACCGCTCGACAGCTATCAGAAAATCCTCCGCTTCATTCGCTCCACCAGAACTCAAACCGGCTTGTCGGTCAACGCTCACCTCGACCGTCACCACTATCCGACCGGCACAGCACCCACATCCCAACAACTTCAGGCACTTCGAATCCAGCCGCACGAAACCCTACCTAAGTGGAACTACACTATCTCACCCAATCTGTGAAATTGTTTTTGCCTCGACCCTAAGACGTCCAACAGTCACGTCGCCGCATGAACTCTTGGATGGTCTGATACCTACACCGGGAACTAAAAAGAAGCGGACTGCGGTGCTCGCGGCATGATGCGAGCCACGTTGTCCGCTTCTGATTTCTTGGGCGAATTACCGGCGTCACCGAGCGACGTGATGGCGCTCACCGACTCTCGCTCCAGGAAGCGGTATTTTTGCGGCGTACGCGGAATCGTCCTGTTTTAACTCATCGCAGAAAAGGAGATATCGTCATGGCAGTTTCAGATCGCGTTAAGCAGACATCCGTCGAGGAAGCGGTCAGCACACTTCGCCGGGGCGGCGTCAAGTCCAAGTATGAAAACTTCATCGGTGGCAGATGGGTAGCACCGGTGAAAGGCCAGTATTTTACCGATCATAGCCCGATCAACGACGAGCCGATCTGTGAGATTGCCCTTTCATCGGCCGAAGATGTTGAGAAGGCGCTCGACGCTGCACATGCGGTCAAGGATCTATGGGGCCGTACCGCACCCGCGGTCCGCTCATCCATCCTGCTTAAGATCGCAGACAAGATGGAGGAGAATCTTGAGCTTCTGGCGCTCGCCGAAACTCTGGACAACGGCAAACCGATTCGCGAGACTATTGCCGCTGACGTTCCTCTCTCCATCGATCACTTCCGCTATTTCGCGGGCTGCATCCGAGCCGAGGAAGGCACGGTGGGCGAGATCGACAACGACACCGTTGCCTACCATTTCAAGGAACCTCTGGGAGTTGTTGGTCAGATCATCCCCTGGAATTTCCCCCTATTGATGGCTGCCTGGAAACTTGCGCCCGCCGTGGTAGCCGGGAATTGCGTGGTAATCAAACCGGCTTCCAACACTCCGCTCAGCCTGCTGGTGTTGATGGGACTGATTGGAGATCTGCTACCACCCGGCGTCGTCAACGTAGTAACTGGACCTGGAGGCGAGATCGGAAAGGCTCTAGCTGGCAATCCCCGGATCGCCAAGATCGGATTTACCGGTGAGACCACGACCGGCCGTCTGATTATGCAGTACGCGTCTGGGCCGATCATCCCGCAAACCCTGGAGTTGGGTGGCAAATCCCCCAACATCTTCTTCGCCGACGTAATGGACGCCGACGATGATTACTTCGACAAAGCGTTAGAGGGCTTTGCCCTGTTCGCCTTCAACAAAGGCGAGGTGTGCACCTGCCCGTCTCGCGCTCTGATTCAAGAGTCCATCTTCGATAAGTTTCTGGAACGTGCGGTCGCCCGCGTGGGTAAGATCAAAGTAGGCAATCCCCTCGATCCCGCAACGATGATGGGAGCACAGGCGTCCCACGACCAACTTGTGAAAATTTTGGACTACATCAAAATCGGCAAACTCGAGGGGGCGCGCTGCGCCATTGGCGGCGAACAAGCCCATCTCGGTGACGATCTGGAAAATGGCTACTACGTTAAACCGACCGTCTTTGTTGGTCACAACAAGATGCGCATCTTCCAGGAGGAAATCTTCGGTCCCGTACTTTCTGTGACCAAGTTCAAGGACCTCGAAGACGCCATCGCGATTGGCAATGACACAGTCTATGGGTTGGGTGCAGGCGTTTGGTCACGCAATGCCACCAACGCCTACCGCGTGGGCCGAGAGATCAAGGCGGGCCGCGTGTGGACAAATTGCTATCATCTGTATCCGGCGCATTCGGCATTCGGCGGATACAAGCAGTCGGGTTTCGGTCGCGAGACCCACAAGATGATCCTCGACCACTATCAGCAGACCAAGAACCTACTGGTAAGTTACAGCCCGAAGGCCTTGGGATTCTTCTAAGCGACCTGGAGGCAGACGTTGCAGGGCGGGTGCTGAGCACTCGCCCTGTACTTCTTGTACAGCTCGTCTTACTCATCCTCAGCGACAGCCGACTGGGAGGCTTCTTCATCAGCATCTCCGCGAATCAAGCCAAATTTCTTTAGCTTGTAGCGCAGGGCGTCACGGCTGATGTCGAGCAGCTTGGCGGCATGAGTCTGGTTGCCGTTGGCCTGGCGCATCGCCAGCTCCACCATGGCGTGCTCCACCTCTTCCAGCGATGTTCCACCTTCCGGAATATAAAGCCGCGGCAGAGTTCGCCCGTTGGGCAGCGTCTGACCGCAATCGACCGGCGAAGTTCGTTCGAAGACGGTGCGTCCGCCCGATTCGCCAACCGAAAACGGCAGATACAACGGACGCAGAAGCGGTTCGTCTTCCAGGATCATGCCCCGCTCGATAGTGTTTTTCAGTTCGCGAACATTGCCTGGCCAGTTATGACTGATAATAAGCTGGCGGGTTTCGTCGGTAATGCCACGAATCGACTTCTTGAATCTGCGATTGTAGCGATCGATGAAGAAGTCCACCAACGGCATGATGTCTTCTTTTCTGTCCCGGAGCGGCGGGATAAAGATTGCAATAATGGCCAAGCGATAATAGAGATCCTGCCGAAACTCACCTTCGCGCACTGCCTTTTCGAGATCGCGGTTGGAAGCGGCGATCACGCGTACATCCACCTGCATATCTTTGATGCCGCCCACGCGGCGGATGACCTGATCTTCCAGCACGCGCAGCAGCTTCGCTTGCAGTAGGGGAGAGAGTTCGCCGATCTCGTCGAGAAAAAGCGTACCGCCGTCGGCGGCTTCGAACAGGCCCTTCTTCATCTGCTTGGCATCGGTGAACGCGCCTTTTTCGTGGCCGAAGAGTTCGGCTTCCATCAGCGTCTCCGGGATGGCCGAGCAGTTGATCGCGACAAAGGGCTTTTCCTGGCGCGAGCTTTCGTAGTGGATCGCTTTGGCGATGAGGTCCTTGCCAGTGCCGCTTTCCCCTTGAATCAGAATCGTAGTAGCTTCGCTGGCCGCGACTTTGCGGACGAAGTTCATCAGTTCGATCATCTTCGAGGAAACGCTGACCACGCTGTCGTAACCGGCTCCGCGGCGTATCTCGCTGCGCAGGGTCTGCACTTCGGTGCGCAGGCTGGTGGCTTCGAGTGCATTCTTGATGGTGACGTGAAGCTCATCGAAATCGACAGGTTTGCCCACGAAGTCGTAAGCCCCCAGCTTGAGCGCGGCTTTGACATCGTCAAGTTGCGGATCGGCAGTGATCATGATGACGGCGCGGGCGTCGCCGCTTTTCTTGAGTTGATCGAGCACCTCGATGCCGGTGAGGTCGGGCATGCGCACATCCAGCAGGACAAGATCGGGCGCTTCATGCTGCGCCAGTTTGAGCGCAGGGCCTCCAGAATCGGCCTCGATTACGTGGTATCCCCACTCTTCGCACTTCTGACGAAGCGACCAGCGCACCAAGCGCTCGTCGTCCACAACCATGATTTTCTCTGCAGCCATCGGTGTTTAATTTACTACGAAAGGGAGATGGCTTGCTGCGGCACTTCGTCCGTGTGGGATAGGAGCTTCAGGAAGCGGCGATGCGTGCGGCAGGCATCTGAAATGGCAGTAGTACGGTGAACGCGCTTCCCTTTGCCGCGACACTGCTGACTTCGATGCGGCCATGATGATCTTCCACGATGCGGCGAGCGAGAGAAAGGCCGAGACCGGTGCCATCACCCTTGGTAGTGTAGAAAGGCCGAAAAATGTTTGGCAGGTTCTGAGGAGAGATGCCGCGACCGGTGTCGCTGACCACCACACTGGCGAAATTATTTCGCGAGCCGATCTCTACGCGGACTGTGCCCGCTCCCTCCATGGCCTGAACAGCGTTCAGGAGCAGATTCAGCAAAACCTGATGGATCTGACCGCTGTCGTGTTCGACTTCAGGCAGATCCGGCGCCTTCTGCAGTTCGATCTTGATTGGTCTGGAGAGCACTTGTTGGCGAGCCAACATCACAGCATGTTCCACAGTCGTGTTGAGATTGCTGCGGCGAATCTCCGGCCGGCGGGGCCGCGCCGTTTCGAGAAGGTCGGTCAAGGTGCGGCTGATGCGCGTGATCTCCAGGCGAACATCTTTCACGACGGCCCGCGCCGGACTGGTCGAAGGCAGATCGCGGCCGACGATTTCGATGACTCCTGCGATTCCAGCCAGCGGATTGCGAATCTCGTGGGCCAAACCTGTGGCCAACTCGCCGAGCGTCGCCAGGTGCTCGGCGCGAGACATCTGCGTGCGATGCAGGCGCTCAATCTCTTCCCGGCTCTCGCGCAACTGCTGCATCATGTGATTGAAGTTGCGGCCGAGGTCGCCGATTTCATCGTTGCGCTGGGAGAAGGTGACTGCAACATCCAGGTTGCCCTCGCTCACCTGGTCCATTTTTTCCTGCAATTCGACCATGGGACGCTGAATTAAGTAAGCCAGCACGAACATTGACACCGCGCAGATAGCAACCGCGCCTGCGCCTGCGACGATCAGCACGGCGTGGCGTTCCGGATCCCGTAAAGATACCGTCGCAAGAGTGAAGAGTAACAGTCCTGCCAGCAGCACGAAGCCTATCGGCAAGATTGCTTTGAGCTGCCAGTTGACGCGCACGGAACTCCGAAAATCTTCTTTCTGCGACGATTCTGCGGACATGATGTACTCGGCTTTCCCCGGCGTGCGCGACACCGCCGTTGTGCGGGAGATTTCAGGCAACGTCTCAGTTGCCGTAGACTCAGGGTCGCTAAGCATATGCATGCAGTCCGGGCAACAAGTAAGTGACTCCGAAGAATGTGAACATCACCACAGCGAAGCCCAGGATGGCGAAGTAGGCGGCGCGCCGGCCGCGCCATCCACGAGTGATTCGCATGTGCAGATAGCCGGCGTACACCAGCCAGGTAATCGCCGCCCAAGTTTCCTTGGGATCCCAGCTCCAGTAAGAGCCCCAGGTGCGATTGGCCCAGTAGGCACCCGCCGCGATCATCAGGGTGAGTAAGGGAAATGCGATCGCGATGGTCTTGTAGGTGATGCGGTCGAGTTCGTCCGCCTTGGGCAGCATCCGCTCCAGATCTTCGCGCCTCCACAGCAGTAACAAATACAACAGAGATACAAAGATCGCGCTTACCAGACCAGACAGAATGAACGGGCTGGCTGCCAGAGTGGTGGGGAACAGACCGTCGGCATCGAGAGAAGCATAGCGGCCATCACGCGCCCGCAGAACAAAGCACGCGAGCGCCAGCACCTGCAATAGAATGCTCAGGAACACCGCTCGATTGGCCATGTCGAGCAATCGCTCATCATGAGTCCTGCGCCAGATCAGGTAAAGAACCAGCGGCGCAGCCACGGCGGCCAAAACCAGAAGCAGTAACCAGCCGAGATCGGGAATCACAACGAAGAGGCGTACGCCCTTGGACAAGAATACTTCCGATTTTTCCTCTGGGTTCCAGGCGATTACGCTGAGTCCTCCCCATTGTTCGAAGCGGGTCAGCACGCCCACATAGGTGGCGACGGTGAACATGCTCGTCGCCGCCAGAAATGTCTCGGTCTTCATTTTGTCCTGGATCAAGAACATCATAGCCAGGGCGAAGCTGAGCGCACAGGCCGCGTAGGCGAGCATGGCCAGGGTTACGTGCACGTGCAGCCAGGTCGATTGCAGCGCTGGCACCAGCGGATGTACTTCAGTCCGCAGCAACTGCATCAGCACAACGCCGACGATTGCCACCGGCATGGTCACCGTTCCGATGACCTTCACTCCATATTTTTTTTCCGCAACCAATGTGAGCACGGCGAGCGTCCACACGAACATGAGTAGCATTTCGTAGATGCTGGCGAACGGCGGATGCCCTGCCTCATACCAGCGGCGCGCCACCGCGCCGGTCGTGGCCAGCAATCCCACCCACGTGGACAGGGACGCGAAGCGAATGTAAGAAGGGGTGCCGGTGATTCCGAAGGCCAGATAAAGCGTTCCCGCGCCGGCGTAGAAAATGAGCGCGGCATAGAGCAGGTTGGAATCGTTGAGCAGATTGCCGCTTTTGACCACGTTCAGAAATGCCATGAATAACAGGAACGCGACGCCCAATCCCACCATTGCCACCAACGTGGAACCTGTCGCTTCTGGTTGCCGTTCAACTCTTGCGACTTGTGCCATAACACATCCTCCGTGGCCGGGTCTCACCTGCCGGCGAGTGCAGTAACAGGCGCCTCGGCGTCTGCCGGCACTGAGATTTTGAGTTCGGCTTCGACCTGTTCAACCAGTTCGCGAAAACGCTGCTCAAACACATCTTTATTCTTGTTGGCCGTTCCGCCGATCCAAAGCTTTAGCTGGCCGCGCGCGTCGCGCACCGGCACGGCCCACACCCTTACGTGAACGAAGTAGAAGACCAGAGCCAGACCAAGACCCATCACGACCACGCCGGCCCAAACCGCCCACTGCCCAGGCTCGTGCGAAACCTCCAAGCCTGTGAAATAAGCCATCTGTATGTCCTTGCCTTCGAATGAATAGGGCGAAGATGCGTTCTGCTCAAGCCCTGGAATTGGCGGCAGCCAGACGTTGATGGCCTGACCCGATTTCTTGGATTCCACCACCAGATGGGCGGCTGGATTCTCCAAGTCGTTGGAGCGGGCGTAAACCTGACCATCGCCCACCACATAGTCGGGAATGAACTCGGCGAGGCGAACTGTGGTGTCCGCATCCAGGGGGAGGGTCTCGTTCAGACCAATCATGAGGTCTTTCGGCGCTTGGCCATCGCGGGGAGTAGCGTTCAGAACCAGCCTGTCGATCTTTCCGGTTCTGCCATAACTCGCCTGATAAAAGCGAATTCCGTGATAAACCAGCGGATCGTTGACCACGATCTGTTTGCGCTGGATTACTTGCCCATCCTTCAGAACTGAGAGATCGGACCACCAGCGTTTCGGACTGCCGTCGGCATAGTTCTCCTGACCCGCGCCGTCACAGCGGATAGCAAATGGCAGAATCCGTCTGCTGCCTTTCTGTGGGTCCACCTGGCTCGTTTGCTGCCCACGCGTGAGGGTGACGAATCCGCGCCAGCCGTACAACGCATCGACGATGCCTCCAAGAAAAATAAGGAGCAGGCTGGCATGCACGATATACACGGCCATCTCAGAAATGCGATTACGTTCACCGAAGAGAGAAAAACTGTTCTTGCGAACAATTCGCTCCGGTCTGAAACCAGCCTTTTGCAACACATCCTGCGCCACGCTCAAGGCGGCTTCTTCATCCTTGATGGGGATCAATTTATGGTGGGGGAGAGCCTTGCGGAAACTATCGTCCGGACTCTTATAAGGACGCGAAAAAAATCGCCAGGCATTGGGGAAGCGCTGAATAGAAGCCGAGATGATGCTGAGGCTCACCAAGCTGAGAAGCAATGTGAACCACCAGGCATGAAACACATCGGTCAGGCCTAACCCGTCGAGCAGACGCAGCATTTGTGGCGAATAGGCGCGCTGCATCTCATCGACATCTGTCGCAGGGCGCTGCAGAATCACTGTTCCAGCGGCGGAGAGAATGACAACCAGAATGAGTAAAATGACGCCAGTCTTAATCGCGCCGAGCGTCTGCCAGACTTTCCGAGGTGCAGAGTGAATGCTTGCCCCCATATATTCCCCTTCCCCAACCAGGGAAAGCACGTTTCCCGCCATTGTCGTAAAACTCAGCGAAGTTATTGAAATTGCGGGGCTAAGGGAGACAAACTGCTGGTCAATCCATACTCGCTGTGAGCCATATCACACATGGTCTGTGAGGTTATGAAGGAATTTGGCGCAGCGTGATGCCGCGGCGCGCGAGTTGTGCCCAGGAATTCTTGTCGCAGAGATCGGAACCTCGCATGGGAAGCTCGCACCGCGAAGGGTCTTGTTGCGCGACAAAGATCGCAACCCTCGGTGGCCCACGGCCCGAATTACTTGAGTCATTTCACCAGTGCCACTGTGGGAGAATCCTCATTTTGATGACTTTCTCAACAGTTGCGATTTTGCAAGAGATTCTCCAAAACCTGACAAACTATCTGTTTTCATATTTGTACGAAGAGTACACAAGATGTTGCCAGGTTGGCGGTTAAGGCGGAATTCGTGCACAATTGCGGGCAAGGTATTGTCGAAGTGACTCTGGACTGCGCTAACACGTACCTCAAAATCGCAACGCGATTCAGGCTGTCTGGACTATTTGCACTTCTGCTCACCCTCACCGGAGTGGCACACGCGGTCCAACATCCGGTACCACTCGATCCGAAGGCTGATCCCTCCACATGCATTGCCTGCCACGAGGACAAGACGAAAGGTAAGGCGGTCCACTCTGCGATCGCGATGGGTTGCACCAGTTGTCATGAAATCCGAAACAATAAGGATGTAACCCGGGTTAAGTTGATCACCACGACCCCTTATGGTTTGTGCCTGACCTGCCACGCCGACAAGAAAGCGGCCGATATCAAAGGTACGGTGCACAGTCCAGCGGTTCGGGACTGCCTCAAGTGCCACGACCCCCACAGTTCGGATAATAAGAATCAGTTGCTGAAGCCAGTCTCCGGTGACCAGAAAGAGAACCTTTGCCTGAGCTGCCACCAGACCGGCTTGAATGTCCCGGCAAAAGGTAGCCGTCACGCAGCCCTCGACATGGGCTGCGACACCTGCCACATTACGCATAAGACCGGCGCCGAGCTCACACAAGAGAACAACTTCCATCTGACCAAGGCAGTTCCTGCTCTGTGCGTGGACTGTCACGATGTCAAGGATGCGTCTCTGCAGAAAGCGCATCAGAATCAGCCCTTCGCTACGGCGAACTGCACCAGCTGTCATGATCCGCACCAGTCGGCGTCTCCAAAGCTGATGGCACGGTTTGTCCATCCGCCGTTTGCCGAGAGGAGCTGCGATACATGCCATGCTCCTGCGAAAGATGGAAAGGTGGTTCTCACCCAGGCGAACGTGAAAGATCTCTGCGTCACTTGCCACGCCGACAAGGCCGAATTGATCGAGAAAGCAAAGGTCCAGCATCCGGGCGCGGCTGGCGATTGCACCGACTGTCACAGCCCGCATGCCAGCCCCTATCCGGGACTGCCCAAGAGCAATCCGGTCGATATCTGCCTGGGCTGCCATACGGATCAGGCAGAGCAGGGAAAGAAGGCGCATCTGCATCAACCGGCTTTCGAACAAGGTTGTGCCACCTGCCACGAGCCGCACGGCGGAGAAAATCAACACTTGGAACGTGCCGCGACAGTGAACACGCTTTGCCTGGAGTGTCACGGGCCGGATGCGGAGCCCAAGAAACTGGAAATTGAGCATTTGGTCACGATCTTTGGCGGCAAAGTGCGGTTGCCCGAGAATTATTTCAGTAAGGTTAAGCTCCTGCCCCTGAAGTATGACCGGGGCCACCCGACTGAGCAGCACCCTGTGGCTGATGTGATTAACAGGAAAACCAAGACCCTGATTCCGATGAATTGTCTGACTTGCCACCAGCCACACTCGGGCAAGGAACCAGGGATGTTGGTGAAGGACCAGAAAAACAACATGGACTTCTGCAGGGGTTGCCATATCAATGGGCTGGACCTTTCAGATGTTCGAATCGGAGGGCAATGATGCTACGGCGTAGGCCAACTTGGTTGGCAGAGCGTTACTGGGCAGCGATAGCCGTTTTGCTGGCACTGGTGCTTGTATCGTCTCTGTGTGCCGCTCAGAAAAAGGCCGCCTCGGCTGACACCACCAAGCCGGGCGACAAACGCATTACGGAGTATTTCGACATCAGCAAGATTGTGTGGCCGGGGCCTCCCGAGATTGCCCGCATTAAGTTCCTGGACTTGTTCGCCGGCGAGAAAATCGATCCCAGCCTGTTTGACAAGAAGAAAAAAAAGCAGACCTGGATGGACCGCATGGCCGGTCAACAACAGACCGACGACATAAAGATTGACAAGCTTCCATTCCAGCTTATCCGTACGTACGGCGTGGCAGTGGATTCGAAAGCAAAAATCTACGCCGGGGACCAGGGAGTGGGCGCGATCTTCATTTTTGATCCTGAGAACAAAGACCATGTGGAACTCATCGGCAACGGCAAACAGGCGAATTTCGGGCTGATCGTGGGCCTGGCCATGGACGATACCGACCGTTTGTTCGTCAGCGACGCCAAAATGCGCCGCGTGCTGGTGTTCAACCCCAAGCACGAGCAGGAAGGCCAGTTCGGCGCCGACGTGCTGGTTCGCCCCGGTGGCATCGCCCTCGACAACGAAAATCGTTTTCTTTATGTGGCCGATACCGGCAACGACGTGATCGACGTCTTCGATGCCGACACCTTCAAGTATCTGCGCCAGATCGGCAAGCCCAGCCACAAGCACGAGCAGACCGATCCAGGTACGTTCTCTCTGCCGGAAGCCGTTGCCGTGGATTCTGACGGAA
>JBAUXO010000353.1:0-54545 GCA_049584315.1 Candidatus Sulfotelmatobacter sp.
CACTGGCTACCCGATCAGCGCGCAGACTGGAACCAAGTCGTATTGCGCATTTGATGACGGCGTGATTCGTCAGGCGTTACCTGGCATCACTGCTCAGATCGCTGGCTACGGCGCTTGCCAGGCTCTGAAGCCGATCGCGAACTAACGGTTCTTTTTCTTGTGCTTGGCTCTGAGTTGGGTTCACAGTCTAACGATGCTAACCCAAATTTGACTTGACCTGCTGTCGCTAATGCGATCAAGATCCCGCAACAGCCTTCTGGGCCGGGTCTGGTGTCCGAGTATCTGTGCCCTTGGGGGAAGGCGCTCACTCGGCTCATCTCCCGGTCCCGTTTCTTACGATTTCGCGGATTGCCCATAATCTCTCTCAGCGCTGAACCCCTCCGATCGTTGTCGAAATTACGATCAGCGCTCATTGAGGGGTTTGGAGTGAAGTGGGATATAACGTCAATTGACCTCAGCGGCCTTCCAGACCCAAACCCCGGACCTGCAGTTCCCGGCTGTAGTTGGCATCCGTCCTGTCGTACTCCAGCGTTTTCCAGAGGCCATACCCGAGGTCTTTCCCCATCGTCCACGGCGGCTGCTGCACGATCCAAGCGCCATTGCTGTGCTGCGAAACGATCTGGTTGAGGATGTCCCGAACCGTGGCGTTCTTCAAATCGAATGGCCCGGCACGGAATGCCAGATTGCCCCCCGGAGAGTCACCAGCGATTCCCACACTGTTCGGATTCAAGACGAAATACAAGTGGAGACTAAGCGCGAGGCTGGCTTCGTGCATGCTCGCCTCAGCAACCCGGAATTGTGGTATGCGAGTGTTCAGCAGGTTTGATTTCCCGGCCAGTGCTCCGTCGTGTGTCACCAAAATTACGGATCCATCAATAAACCACCGGTACCCAACAGGGTGAGTGATTGCATCCAATATTTCCTTCATGTTGCGTTCTCGAAATCCGACGCTGATGCACTCTTGAAACGCTGTTTTGTCGATGTACTCAATTCCAATCGGGACGTGCTCCTGCCCTCCAAAGGACAAAAGTGCATCTATTCTGTCGCTGTTACCTTCTATTTCGGCTGGCGTCTGCTGACAGGAGCCACAGTTGCCTTGTTCACTCTTGCCATTTTTCCAAAGAGCGCTAGAGTCCTGGCAGACATCTCAGGGGCGCTTTTTCTTGCGTCAAGTCTATTTACGATCGGCAAGCTTGCCGCTCTCGTAGGCAAAGCGTTGGTCGATTGGAATGGCAATTTCGACCCTCCTCGTCTGGCTGGATGCGAATAAGAAAAGCCGACAACTCAAAACGGCAGAACCGGACGTGAAATGCCCGGAACCAGGGACCGAAAGTAGAAGTACACCGTGACTGGCGAAATCAGCGATTTCATTGACCCTTCGGAATGAACCGCTCCCCGCACCTCGGACATTGAACCCGCTGAAAGTCAACGCGGCGCAGCTCGGCAGGTGCAATCAAGTAGGCACACTTCGGACAGGACGTATTGAGTGCTGCGTTCACTTTGGCAAGGTTTATTTTTTGCTTCTGAGGCATCGCGGCGTGAATTATACGCGCCGGTTTTGAGAGACGAATGGTTTTAGAAGCCGCCCGCCATGATAGCCACGTAGCCGTTACCGCATAATGCTCTCTGCAACCTTGCAACATTCAACCGTTGCAACATTCAACCTTGACAAAGGAACCGTTTCGGGAGGAGAATCCCTGTGCAACCCCGAATCATTCCCCCCGTTTGACTCCGCTTGCTCCCGTGGTTTCCAAGCGCGACTCGGATCTCCCAAGGAGTGCATAGAGGAATCCATAATGCGCAAATTGTTGGTTGTTCTCGGTATCGTTGCACTGTGTTCCGCCCCTACTTGGGCGGATAGTGTCGACTATGAAGTCAATGCTTGGGCCACCATCACGGCACCTAACAACGCCGTCGAGAAGCTTGACGTAAGCTTTCTCTGGGCGAACAACGTGTTGCCCTCTGGCTACGGGCAGATTGTCAACGGGAGCCTGAATGTACAAAGTTCCGGTTTTCTGGGGACGTTCTCGCCGATCTCCCCGCAGGGCAGCAACCTGTTCTACCTGGGGCTGTTTAACAACCTCTCAGGCTTGAATGTGTTTGGAGCGACCGACGAGATTGATCTCGAATACGGCACTTCAATTGGGGTTATCAAGCCTGGTACCAGCCTGGGGTACAACTTTTACGGTTGCGTGACCCAAGCCTGCACCAGCGCATACGGTACCAGTTGGGAGGCTGCGGCTCCGATCCCGCTGAGCATCCAAGAGGGAAGCACAGTCACAGCGAAGACCGTCCCTGATGGCGACTCTCCACTGCTTCTCAGTCTCGGTACTCTCGGGGCTGTGGGGCTGGCTTGGCGCTGGCGTAGAAAAGAATCGAGCGCGACTTAAGCTCTCAGGAACGCTGCAAATCAACTGGGTTTGTCGCTGCGACTGTCAATTCGTTGTAGGAAGATTTCGATTTCCTTTGGGAAGCATTGGGTTTATCCTTCTGCTTCCCCTTTTTTGTTGCTGCCTTGGGAGCCTTGAACAAGGTTTTCATCCCTGTTCAAAGTTCTCTAGCGCTTCCGGCCCTTTGGTGTATTCAGGTTGCTTCCTATGAGCATTCTAATCCCTTACTTGCTAGGGATTATGAGCGCAATAATTCCAAGCGAGATTAAGCAAAACAAAGGAACATGAAACCGCCGATGAAAGCAGCAAACCACGCCCCTCCATTGACTCGGGAAGGATCGGCGCCGAAGTAGACCTTAGCCCCCGAGGCGAGACACTATTACTCCGAGCAAGATAAGTCCCACGGCCTCTAGATAAAAATATTTTGGGCCAGCTAAGCCCCCCGCGCGGGACTACTGCCAAGGCCAAAGCGGTATTAGCCAAAAGTAGCCCGGTCACAGCAAGCAAGAGTATTAGGGCTGCACAAGAGCGACGGCCCATTTGGGGCTTGCTGTGCAAAGCCGCGTCGGCTTTGGTTTGCGCTGCGATCTGCGAAGCTTGCGATCCTCGCGCTGCCGATATAGCCGGACAACGTGGCGGAGGAAACGGATTGCTGAAATTGAGAACGGGCGGGTTGCGACCGGTGCTGACGAGGAGAGAATTCCTTTAGCCTACAGCGTGCATCATCGAGCCTGGCTACGAAGGGTCGCGCATCGTATGCCGAAACCCTGCTCGAACCCGCGTTCTCCGGCGTGCGTCAAGCGTACGGCGCGCGTGTCACGCATTCGAGCCAGCCACTTCAGCTCCATCCAGCGAGCCAGCAAGGCAGATCCTAGTGCGCCGCCAATGTGGTGATGGCGCTCGGTCCAGTCCAGACACTTATGAGAGAACGATCTCCGCAGCCGACGCAGTGAGTCCACATCGATGTCGAGAGAACGCAGCAGATCGTGGCCCTTAGGAGTTACCGAGAATGCGTCTTCCTGCTGTCGCAGCGCACCTCTGCCGAGCAGTTGGTTGCGCAGCGCAATCGCCAGCACGCCCGCGAGATGGTCGTAGCACGTCCGGGCAAAACGGATTTCCGGCATAGCCGGACTTCCACAAGGTTGCGCAAGTGCGCCTAACGCCTCAATCGCCACCGCAACATCGGCGTTCTTCAAGCGAAAAAGCCGCTGCCGTCCGCGGCGCTCAGAAAGCACTAGGCCACCCGCAAGCATCTTCGAGAAA
This sequence comes from Candidatus Sulfotelmatobacter sp., assembly GCA_049584315.1. Classification (GTDB taxonomy): domain Bacteria; phylum Acidobacteriota; class Terriglobia; order Terriglobales; family Acidobacteriaceae; genus Sulfotelmatobacter. The sequence continues at coordinate 3,654 of JBAUXO010000353.1, forward strand.
TGCGAGCTAGCGGTCTGCGGCGAGACCGCCGCCACCATAGCCAGCTCCGAGGCGGAGTGGGCATTACCGTCCAACATCGCGGTAAGCATTTGGATCCGTCCAGCTTCGCCGATCAGTCCGGCAACGCGCGTAATGGAATCAGCATCCATACTTCGATCTACATTTAAACATAGATGTGTTCCCCGCGCTAGTCTGGTTTGCAGATGCCCGACGATCCCAGTCCCGGGCCTCCCCAGGAGAATTCATGGACGCCATTGCTACAAGAGTCACCATAGTCCTTCTCGCGGCTGCGGCGATATTTGCCCAAGGGCCAAAGCAGAAAGACACTCCCGCCGTCAGCATTGTCGGATACGTGCGCGATAGTGCTTGCGTGCATCGCTTCCCCGAGGTCATCAAACCGCTACCCAACGGATGCGTCGAGGCTTGCGTGCGCGCCGGCTCGCCGCTGGTGGTTTTAACGAAGGAGGAGCGCGTATACCACCCCATCTCGGCCGGGATGCCCGACGTCGACGTGCGCCCCCAGCTCCTGCCGTTCGTCGGCAAACTGGTAAAGATTACCGGTCACGTCTATAGCCGCGGCGGCTCCGACGCCATTTCGCTGGAGCAGATCGAAGAAGTAAGGGAGTGAAGCGCAGCGGAAACCCATTGTTTTGCAATGCACCTGCAGGAGACTTCGTGAAAGACGTAACCATCGCATTGGAGGACCGCCCCGGCGCTTTAGCCGATATGGGGGATGCCTTGGGCCGGGCTGGCGTGAGCATCGAAGGCGGAGGCGCATGGGTGGTCGATGGCCAGGCTGTTGCACACTTTCTCTTCGAGGATGGAGCCGCCGCTCGCCGCGCCCTGGAGGCAGCCGGCATCCGCGTTCTGGCAGAGCGGGACGTATTCATCGAGCGACTGAACCAGGCTGAACCGGGGCAACTCGGAAAAATCTCGAGACGAATGGCGGAGGCGGGCGTCAATATTGAAGTCCTTTACAGCGATCACGAGCACCGGTTGATCTTGGTCGTTGACGACGTCGTCCGGGGACGAGCCGCTTCCGCGGCATGGACGCGCGAACAGACGTCGACCGAAAACTAAGAAGCATCACGCACACCCGACTTGCACAGGGGGCCAGCATGAAACAGCACCACTATGAAGTCCGCATTGACTGGACGGGCAACGATGGCGTAGGCACGAAGAGCTACAAGGGTTATCGCCGTGACCACACCATCAGCTCCGCTGGCAAGGCGCAGATTGAGGGCTCAAGCGATCCCAATTTTCGCGGCGATCGATCCCGCTACAATCCGGAAGAGCTTCTCGTCGCCAGTCTCTCTGCCTGTCACATGCTGTGGTACCTGCATCTGTGCTCCGCGAACCACGTGACCGTCCTCGACTATCACGATGCAGCTTGGGGTGTGATGCGAGAAAACGAAGACGGTTCGGGAGAGTTCGTCCGAGTAACGCTGCGACCGGCCGTGAAGATTTCTGCTGGCAAGGATCGAGCCAAAGCCCTCGCTCTACACCGCGAAGCCCATCACTTGTGCTTCATCGCGCGGTCTGTGAACTTCCAGGTGGAGGTTACACCGGAGATTGCGGAAGCAACTGGACCCGCAGCATAGTGGGCAAACACGAACTCATGGCGTGATCAGACATCTTCTCCATTCCGCACTCTATGCCAGGCGGCTCTCGACGTATCCCGCTCTCCGTTCCACCCCAGCCACTAACTTCCTGGTGGCTGGGACATCAATGCCGTGCTGGCGAGCACCACGCAGAATCGGCCCGGCGATCGCGTCCAACTCTGGTGGTTTGTGGTGTTCCACATCTTTTTGCATGGAGCTCCGCATGTCTGCCGGCATTGCCCCAACCCCGGCGAGCACTGCGCCAGGATCAACGTTCGCGCCCTCGGCAACGCCGACCGCGCATGCTTCCCGAACGCAAGCCAAACCCAAACTCCGCCACTCCGGATCGGACAGAATTTCGCCGACCGTCTTATCCGCAGCAGTTGTGCTCAGCGCAAACGGCGCCAGGAACACCAGCTTGCCCCACATCAGCGTTGGCTCATCGTCCAGCAAGCGGCAGGTAAAACCAATTTTCTGAAGTTGATCGAGCGTGCTGCCCAGCAGAGCGCGTCCCGTCGATAGAACATTCAGCCGGGCAAAGGGAGATCGATGAACGATGTGCCCCGGGCTCCTGCGCTCCGTCTCGCTCGCAATCGTAGCCGGAATCACACGCTCCGCCCCGTACCTGGCGCGCAGCAACGCCACATGATCGACGCCATTGAGCAATGGCACGATCGCTTTCACCGATTCTGGATTCCTGAACGCGGTGAGCGCCTTCTCCAACTGCGTGGCCTTCACCGTGAGCCAAAGCACATCCACGGGAGGAACTTCCACCCCCACGGCGACATCAGCCACAAAATTTCCGAAAGGACTCTCCAGCCGAAGTTGTTTTGGATAGCGCTCGAACGTCTCGGGCCGCACCACCAGGGTGACGGAATCTCCCGCGTGCGCCAGGCAAGCTCCGACAAGACCGCCCACGCCGCCGGCTCCGAGAATCGCATGTCGCATGGGATGTGAAGTGGCTTCGGGCATAAGAGTTCAACTTTGTTTCGTTACCGCCCCCGGCAAGCAGTTCCCCACTTCTGCGTCAGTCAACGTATGATCACTCGCCTTGGCTCGTTGATATATACGTTCGACAAGATCGTCCGTCGCCGGAATGCCGCGCCGCTCCAGCCAGAACAGCACATTCGACTTTCCGCTCATCGGACCAATATCAATAATCTGCTCCAGCCCAAATAGATGCGAAGGCACGCCCGAGTAAACCGTGTTGGCAAGCACGACATCGTTCTTGTGGTACGCCTTGATGATCGCCGCGGCGTGTACGCCCGTGGCCGTGCGAAACGCGTCGTCGCCCACCACCGGATAATTTGCCGGAATTGGCACACCCGTGGCGCGCGAAACCGCCTGACAATAATGTTTCAACTGAGTGAGGTCCTGCTGCTCCCACGGCGCAATGCCCATCAGCTTGAGATTCACCAGCATCTGATCGATTTGCGTATTCCCCACCCGCTCGCCCAAGCCAATCGCGCACGCGTGCACGCAATCCGCGCCCGCGATCACCGCCGCCATCGAATTGGCGATCCCGAGGCCGCGGTCGCTGTGTCCGTGCCAGTCCACGCGAATCTTTTCCCCGCAAGGCTTGACGACTTCCTGGATCACAAAGCGCACCAGCGCCAGAGCGCCCATGGGCGTGGCATGCCCGGCGGTATCGCAGATGACGATGGCACGTGCCCCGCAACTGATCGCCGTGGAATAAAGCCGCTTCACCGTTTCCGGATCGCAACGGCTCGTGTCTTCGGTGACGTACATCGCGTCCAGGCCGAGCGAGACCGCATACTTCACGGCCTTCTCCGTGGTTTGCAAAAGAAAGTCGTCTGACCATCCTTCGGTAAATCGGCGAAGGGGGCTGGATCCGATAAACGTCGCCGCCTCGATCGGCAATCCAGTTTTCTGCACGATCTCGGCAATGGGACGAATATCGTTCGCGTGCGTGCGCGCTGCGCAGTTGGCGCGAATTTTCATCTTGTGCGCAACGATCTCTCGCGCCAGCGCGGTCACATGCTCGACCGCTCGCGAGCCCGCACCCGGGAGTCCAAGATCGAGAGAGTTGATCCCGAGCGTTTCCATCAGATGAAGAATCTCAATTTTCTCGGGAATCGAAGGATCGCGCACCGAAGGCGACTGCAGCCCATCGCGCAGGCTCTCATCGTTGAGCAGCACCGGCCCCGGCGGCTTTAGCCCCGGTGGATAATTCTTGTTCCAATCGTAGATGAGTTCGGAAGTGTTCATGGAAAGAGCTGCTGGATTCTAGCCACTTAAGAGTCGAATTCGCCAGCCGCTAGTAGCGAGCAGCTCACTTCTCTTTCGGCGGCAGCGTCAGTCCAAACACCGAAATCATCCCCTGCCCCGCAACGTTCACCCTGGCGTCGGCGGGATTCGGGAGATAGAGCGTCTGGCAGTGCTCGCAGCGGTAAACCTCGGCCTCTGGTCCCCACGCTTTTTCGGCGTCACCGCAGCTTTGTTCGACCACATCCGTGGTGTAGAACCAGAGCTTTAAATGGCCGCCGCAAAACTTGCCTTTTTCATTTTTCTCGTTGCAGGCGCGCTGCCCGGCCTTCTTGATCTTCACTTTATGATGTGGAAGCTGTGCTGGAGTTTGCGGAGTAGAAGCTGTCATTTCGCCAGTCGCCAAGGACTCACCTTCGTTCGCGGCGCTCGCGCCGCCGGATTCGGCCCTACGAGCGTCATTGTACTCGAAGGTCGAGGGCTCACCCAAGGCGTGATGTCGTATCCTAGGGCCTTATTCCCGTGGCCGGCGATCCAACGCCAGAATGAGCCTTCTATGAATTGTTCGTCATTCCCCGCGAGAAAAATCGCGCTGACTTGCTCGATCCTGCTTGTCCCGCTCGTGTTTCTGTTGCACCGAACCCATGCCCAGACACTGCCGAAGAAAATCGCTGAATACAACCACCTTCAAGTGGAACTGGTGCGTACCGAGACCGGCTTTTTCGAAGCCTGGAAGACCAAAGATGAAGCCTACTTCCGCGCTCACATGACGGAGGATGGAATCTTCTGGGGTGAGTCCGGCACCTTTTCCCGCGACCAGCAATTACAGCAACGGCTGGCAGCGGCCAAAGTCTGCAATGTGGAGGGTTACGGCCTCTCCGGCTTCGGCGTTCTTCCGCTCACCGCAGGAGCGTATCTGCTCACCTACGAAGCCGAACAATATGCGACGTGTAACGGCGAAAAACTTCCGATCCACCTGAATGGCAGCTCGATTTATGTTTTCAGGGCCGGCCAGTGGCAAGCGATCTTCCGCGCGCAGGTTCCGCAGAAGAATCAAAGCTGAGGGAATTCACGAAAAGCGTTGTTTCGGGACCGCCCCGTTCCGGCGCCTCGCTGATGAGGTAGAGGTTGGCCGCGGCCGCAATCAGAATTCCCGCTTCGGTTTGGCCTGATCCTCGCCAACGCGGCCGACTGTGACCTCGGCCTTGTAGTAATTCTCGCCCTTCAGCGGAGCGCCCGCCATCCGCCGCAGGATGGCCAGCTGCCCGACGTGAGCGAGCGCATCGGCCACCGGCCCTTGAAACAATTTCCCCAGCCGAGCCTCCACCGGCGAGCCCGAAGCCAGGAAATCATCGAAGCTCCTCAGCGCGGCGAAAAATCTCTCCACTTCTTTTTCCCATGGCAGGGGCTTCGAATCATGCCACGCCTGCTTGCCTTTCGCGATCGAGAGCGCCCAATCGAACAGATCGCCCATGTGAGCCACTATTTGAATCGGCGTGCGCAATCCCTCTGCCCCGTGAAAACTCGGCAAACGTGTCGGGAGCGCTACGCAGGGCGTTGCCGGCGCGATAAGCGAGCGCGGCCAGCGTCTGACGAAATAATTTCATCTCCGAATCAGAGTTCGCAGGAGGGTTCATGGACACAAGATACACTTGATCTGGGGTAACGAAAAGGAGATGACGTGCATGCCGAAAAATGCCGATGGCGCGCAGCCAGGCCTTGTCAGCCGTGAGCTTGCCGAGCATTACCGTTGGGGGAACGACTGCGACGGCTGGCATTTGGTCAAAGATGGAAGCCTGAGCGTGATTGAAGAGTTCATCCCTTCGGGAGGGTACGAAGTCCGCCACTACCATAACAAGGCCCAGCAGTTTTTCTACATTCTCTCCGGCGAGGCAATGATGGAAGTGGAAGGACGAAGCACGCTGCTACGCGCCGGCAGCGGAATCCGCGTTCTGCCCGGAGCCCGGCATCAGATCAGCAATCCGTCGTCTGGCCCCCTGCGTCTTCTGGTGATCTCCCAGCCGCCCAGCCGCGGCGACCGCTTCACGGAATGATCCGCCGGCGATACTCCTCTAGGCTGGGTCCCCACTTCGGCATCGACGCCTGCATCCGCCGATTCGCAGCCGCACAGATCCGCAAAAACAAATCCGTCGCGGGTAACCGTGACTCCGTTTTGTACTGCGATGGCCTGTGCGAACATGGGACCTTCATAGACGAACGTGTGAAACTCGCCGTTCTCCCCACAGGGATCGATGCCGGCGGGAAATTCGTCAAGCAGTGCTTGATCGAGATCGCGGCCGGCAAATGAGGCTGGCAGTTTCTTGCGATCGAGACAAACGATTCGACTCCGCAAGCCGCCCGCCCACATGTCATGGATAAGCTGCAGTGTGTCGATCCTCCACAAAGGGAACACGGGAGCAAGGCCAAGGCCTCGCATGCGATCTTCGCGGTATTGGCGCACATCTTCGAGGAACAAATCGCCAAAGGCGACGACCTGAACGCCCGCAGCGGTCGCCCTTGCGCAAGCCGCGCTCATCGCGGCCTCGTACTCCTGGTTGGAACACGGCCACGGCAACGGCACCGTCCACAGAGGAAGTCCGGCGGTCGCAGCCTGGGCTTCGACCAATTCACGGCGAACCCCGTGCATGGCGACGCGGTCGAAGTTGCCGTTGATGGTGGTCAGGAGGCCTACGATTTCGTATTCCCTCGATTGACGCAAAACCTGCAGCGTCCAGGCGCTGTCCTTGCCGCTGCTCCAGGATACAAGTGCCTTTTTTCTCAAGCCGCTGTACTTCCTTTCCTAAATTCTCGTTCACAGCGGCTTGCGCCGCACCACACCGGCCGCGCGCAACGCCCCGCGCAACCGCGCCACTCCCCCCTGCGCAAACTGCATCTCTAGAAACCCTTCCATCTGCCGCGCAAACTTCGCTCCGTACCCGTACCACCAGACTTTTTTCATTCCCGGCATCCGCTCCACGTCCACATATTTCAGTCGAACCATCTCTTCCAGCCCAAAGCGGCCGTGCGCCCGTCCCATGCCGCTGAACTTCACACCCCCATGCGGCGCTTCGCTGATGCCGAAGCAGGACACTACGTCATTCACCATGACTGTTCCCGCATGGATTCGTCGGGCCAACCGTTCGCCGCGGGTGTTGTCACGAGTCCACACACTCGCCGCCAAACCGTATTCCGAATCATTTGCCAGCCGCACCGCTTCGTCGTCGCCGTCGAATGCCATGACGGGAAGCACCGGGCCGAATGTTTCTTCGCGCATGACGCGCATGTCGTGGGTCACATCCGCCAGAACTGTAGGCTTGTAAAAATTCGGCCCCAACTCCGATAACCGTGACCCGCCCGTCAAAACCCGCGACCCACGTGTTGCCGCATCTTGCACGTAGGCTTCTACAATTCGCAGCTGCCGTTCGTGAATCATGGGACCCACATCCGTTTCGCGGTCAAGTCCGGGGCCAACCCGCAACTTCTTCGTCTTCTCGACGCACGCTTCCAGGAACGCCTCATACCTGCTGCGATGCACATAACAGCGCTCCACGGACAAGCAAGTCTGACCGGCGTTGAGGAACGCTCCCCACACCGCCGCGCTCGAAGCTACGTCTATATCAGCGTCCTCGAGCACCAGCATAGGATCTTTCCCGCCAAGTTCGAGCACCACCGGAAGCAGTCGCTCTGCGGCAGCCATCGCAATACCCTTGCCCGTGGCCAGGCTTCCCGTAAACACCAGCTTGTCGATGCTTGAATCGATCAGGGCTGCGCCCGTTCGGCCATCGCCCACCACGACTTGAAAAACATCTTCCCGCACGCCCGCTGCACATAGGATCGACTTCAGTTCCAGCGCCACCAGCGAAGTAAATTCCGAGGGCTTCAGCACAACCGCATTTCCCGCCACCAGTGCCGCGAGGGTTTCGGTTGCGGGAATCGAAAACGGATAATTCCAGGGCGAAATAATCCCAACCACGCCATAGGGCTGTCGCAGCAGTTGCCCGCGCTTCAGCTTGGTCGCCAGATTTCCGTGCGCCAAGGCCTCGTCGCCCAGCAAGCGGTAAGCGTTTTCGATCAAGAATCGCGCCGCATCCAAAACCACCAGCACTTCTGTGGTCAAGGCCTCGGCCACCGGTTTGCCGGCCTCGCGCGTGATGGCCTCGGCGATCTCCGATTTCTTCTCCTGCAACCGGTGCTGAAACTCGCGTAGCACCGCAATCCGCTTCCGCACCCCGATCGCAGCCCACGATTCCTGGGCAACGCGCGCTCGCACGACCGCGACTCGCACCTCGCTCTCGCCCGAGCTTTCCAACTCGCGCAGAACTTCCCCGGTTGCCGGGTTCACCGACGCCACCTTGCGGGCTCCGACCTGTAGCTCACTCGCCATCCCTAGATCGTACAAAAGTAAGCTTGCTACTGCTGGCGGGGCGATGTCCACTGCATCGCCCGCTCAGTACTCCACGTTGACCAGATACAACCCGCTCGCCGGCACCGTCGCTCCTGCAGCGGACCGGTTGCGGGCCTCCAGGATCCGCCTGAGATCCTCCGCCTTCAGCGTTCCCTTGCCCACCAGAATAAAAGTTCCCACCAGATTGCGAACCATGTGATGCAGAAATCCCGACCCTTTCACGGTGTAGACAAACTCATCTCCCTGCCGTTTCCAGGTGGAAGAAAAAATGCGCCGTAGATTCGATGCCGGCTCGCCTTCTCGTCCCCGCTCCGGATCTACCGCGGCAAACGAGGTGAAATCGTGCTCGCCTTCGACCATATCCTCCGCGCCCATCATGGCCGCTTCGTCGAGCGGAAAGGGATAATGCCACACGTACCGTGCCCGGAATGGCGAGCAAATCGCCGAGCGATCGATGCGATACCGATAAGTTTTAGCCCGCGCCGAATGCCGCGCATGAAAATCTGCTTTCACTTCTTGCACTTCGAGCACTCTCACCGACGCCGGCAATACATCATTCAGCGCCTTCACAAAATTCGTCGCAGGGACCGTAGACTCCGTGACAAATGTCACCACCTGCGCGAGCGCATGTACCCCGGAGTCGGTTCGGCCTGAGCCCTGCGGCAATACCTTTTCACCCGTGATTCGTCCAATGGCTGAGGCCAGCGTGCCCTGCACGGTCGGGGCGTCGGGCTGCACTTGCCAACCGGCGAAATCCGATCCGTCATAGGAGAGAATCAGTTTGAGATTGCGCATTCGATCTTTCGAGTCCCACAGCCGCTCTGCTTCATCCAAAACATTTCACGAATTCGACTTTCCCTATGGCCGAGGACTTTAGATTCCCCAAATGATGTCAAGCATGGCGAGCACTTTACCAGTTGCAATCGCTGCGGCGCCCTCCAAACTGAAGCGGGCGTCTCGGATATACTGTTGCGTTCCAACCACTTTCGTCTGGTTAAGGGATTTTAGATCCGCTTCTCCGGACCTTCGTTTTTCAGGAACCCGGAAGCCGCTGCTTGCGTACTAACTTCTGAGTAAAGCTTTCTTTACGAGCCGATCCGGTGGTGTGGTGATCGCCGGATCCTTTGCGACGAGATCTTCAAGATCTTAATGAAATCAAGATTCTTACGGTTCTCATGAACGGAGATCAGTAGATGCCATTCGCACGCGTAGCCTCAAGAATTCGGCGGGCCGCCGCCGCAGCATTATTCGGAACGTTGACCATTGCGTGTTGGGCCCAGGAGCCGCCGGCCGCGCCCACCCCGCAAAGCACACCAGAGGCGCGTCCTCTGCCGGTGCTGAATTATTCCCAGCCGGTCTCCCACTTTCCCAATCCGGTCGGGCCCTACACCCCGCGGCACGTGGCCGCTCCCAACCTGGCCAACACCGCGCGCATCGATTCTCTGATGCACGAGGGCAAGGTTTATCTCTCGCTGAATGACGCGATCGCTCTTGCGCTGGAGAACAACCTCGATGTCGCGATCGCCCGTTACAACCTGAACATCGCCGATACCGACGTGCTGCGCTCGAAAGCGGGCGCCAGCATTCTCGGCGTCAACGCCGGAGTCGTGCAGAATACTCCCGGCGGCGGCGTGGGGGGGATCGGGGCAAGCGCTGGCGCTTCCACCGGCGGCACCAGCCTGGGAGCAGGCGGCATCGGCGCCGGTACCAATGGTTTGGTCAGTTCTACGCTCGGCCTCGGGCCTGCCATCACCAGCTTTGACCCCGTCGTCACCGGAACCCTGCAGGAAGATCATTTCAGCCAACGGGCGAGCAGCATTTTTCAGGGCGTGCTTCCGGGCAGCAGCCTGGTTCAGAACACGGGAACGGTTAACTTTGCCTACAACCAGGCGTTTCAATGGGGCACGAACCTGAACGTAAGTTTCAACAATACTCGGCAAACCACCAACAGCTTTTTCTCGTCCTTGAGCCCGCAGCTGAACTCGGGCTTGAAGATGACGATCACTCAGCCACTTCTGCAGGGGTTTGGATTTCCGGCGAATACGCGTTTCATCCGCATCGCCAAAAACAATCGCGAACTCACTGACGTAGCTTTCCGCTTGCAAATCATCGACTCCGTGGACCAGATCGAAAACATCTACTGGGATCTGGTCTACGCCTACGAAAATGCCCGCGTACAGAATGAGTCTCTGGCTTTCGCACAGAAGACTCTATCCGACACGAAAAAGCAGGTTGAAATCGGCAGCCTGGCTCCGATTGAAACCGTCCGGGCCCAAAGCACGGTCGCCCAGGATCAGCAATTGGTGACCACTGCACAGACCAACCTGCAGCTGGAACAACTGCTGATGAAGAACGCTCTGACCCGCACGCTGAAAGATCCCATGCTGGCTACCGCGGAGGTGATTCCCACCTCCACCATGGAAATTCCGGCTGAAGAACAGGTGGTGCCCACCGAGGATCTGATCAACGATGCATTGCGCCATCGTGCCGAATTGGTGGAATCGCGCATCGATCTCAACAGTCGCGATCTCAGTAATAAGGCCGTGCGCAGTGCCTTGCTTCCGACCTTAAACGCCTTTGCCTACTATGGCGGCGCCGGATTGGGTGGTGCGCAGAATCCCGCGGATCTGTGCTCTACGCCTCCCACCTCGCTCCAGGTTGCGCTCGGTTGCGCCAGCTCCACCGGCGGTCCCAGTGGGCTGGACTTCATATCTCCCGCGACCGGACTTGGTAACACATTTAACCAGCTCGTCAATTCCACGTCGCCCGATAAGGGCGTCGGTCTGCAACTCAATATTCCCATCCGCAACCGCGCCGCCCAGGCCGTGCAGATTCGCTCCGAGCTGGAATACCGGCAGGCCCAGATGCGCCAGCAGCAGATCGAAAATCAGGTCGGCATCGAGGTTCGCAACGCGCAATATGCCGTGCAGCAAAATCGCGCCAGCGTGGATTCCGCCAAAGCCGCTCTCGATCTGGCACGCCAGTCGCTGGACGCCGAGCAGAAAAAATATCAGTTCGGCACTTCCACGACCACCCTGGTCCTGCAATACCAGAGCCAGTTGGCCACCGCCGAATCCACTCTGGTGAATGCCACGGTGGCCTATGAAAAGTCGCGCATCGAGCTGGACCGCGCCACGGGAAACCTGCTCGATCACAACGGCATCAGCATGGACGATGCCGCCCGTGGCCAGGTCACGCGTCTGCCCAATGTGCCCTACATCGCGCCCCGCAAGGATCTGCCTTCTGTAGCGCAGCCCTTGCCCCAGACGGCCGCTCCGCAGCCACCGCAGTGAGAGATCGAGATAGAAACCGGCGCGGCCCAAACTGTGTCGGTTTCATCTCACAATTCTTTACAATCCCCGCACGCTTTCAGAAGCTCTATCCCGCTAAGATGGAGTGGCGCAAGAGGCGAAGGTCCCGATACCGGTATCTTGCGCACCCAACTTCAGAAACTCTATCTTGTGCCTTCAGCGTGATGCCCAATCCGTTCCGACCCGCTTCTATTTTTGAGGAGATAAGCCATGTCTTTACCCCGACTGAGCGCGGCTAGTTCTGCCCTGCTCCTGACGGTCTGCCTGATTTCGGCCTGCGCGCAGTTGTCATCGTCCTTGCAGGCGCAGGATGTTCCTCCGGCTCCCACGCCGCAGAGCGCGCCGGCCGCCGCCCTGCCCCAAGCGGTGCATTTGCAGGATTATTCCAAACCGCGCTCGGCGTTTCCCCATATCCTGCAGCCATACCAGGCGCAGGAGGTCGCGCAGCCGAACATGGGCAACTCCCCGCGTATCGACTCGATGATGCGCGATGGCAAGATTTATCTGTCGATTGACGACGCCGTTGCGCTCACCCTCGAGAACAATCTCGATCTCGATATTGCCCGCTACAACCTCAACATTGCCGACACCGATTACTTGCGCGCCAAATCCGGCGCAAATATTCTGGGGGTCAACGCCGGCATTGTGCAGAACACTCCCGGCGGAGGCGTGGGTGGTCTCGGGGGCACCGTGGGCTCCGGCACCGGCGGAACCACCGTGGCCGCCAGCGGCATCGGTACCGGAACCAACGGCTTGGTCAGCTCCACCCTCGGCATCGGATCGACCATTACCAGCTTCGATCCCATCATTACCAGCACGCTGCAGCTCGACAAGAACGACACCGAATCCACCAGCGTCGACAGCGTGCCCATACTTTCCCAGAACACGTATACCGCCGATTTCGGGTATACCCAGGGATTTGCCTGGGGCACTACTCTGAATGCGGGATTTAATAACACTCACCTGGCGACCAACAGTACGCTGAATCTGTTGAGCCCGCTCGTGATTTCGAATTTCCAGTTCCGCATCACGCAAAATCTTCTGCAGGGATTCGGTTCGCTTCCCAACCTGCGCTTCGTGCGTATCGCTAAAAATAACCGCGAGATTTCCGACGTCGCCTTCCGTCTGCAGGTCATCACCACCGTCGATCAGATCGAAAATATGTATTGGGACCTGGTCTACGCCTACGAGAACGTGCGCGTGCAGGAGGAGGCTCTTACCTACGCCCAGAAGGCGCTCGATGATTCCAAGCAGCAGGCGAAAGTCGGCACCGCACCGCCCATTCAGGTGGTGAGTGCGCAGAGCACCGTCTCCACGGATCAGCAAAACCTGATCCTGGCGCAGAACAATCTGCAGCTGCAGGAGCTGCTCATGAAAAACGCGCTCAGCCGCAGCATCGAAGATCCGGTGCTGGCCGAGGCCGACGTAATTCCCACCTCCACCATGCAGCTTCCTGAGCAAGAGCCGGTTATTCCCACGCAGGATTTGATCAATCAGGCGCTCGACCATCGCGCGGAGCTGGTGGAGTCGCGCATCGATCTCAATTCCCGCCGACTCAGCAGCAAAGCCGTGCGCAACGCCCTGCTGCCCACACTCGATGCCTTCGCGTATTACGGCGGATCGGGGGTCGGTGGCAACGTCAATCCCGCGGTGCTGCCACCCGTTTGTAATCCAGCCGTGTCCGGTTGCTTCAACAGTTCCACCGCTCCGCCTCCTTTTGCCAATGGCGGCCCGGTCGGCTACGGCAGTACCTTGAACCAACTCGTCAACTCCACGGCTCCCGACAAGGGCGTAGGCTTCACGTTGAACATTCCATTGCGTAATCGCGAAGCGCAGGCCAACCAGGTTCGCGCGGAATTGGAAGACCGCCAGGCCCAGGTCCGTTTGCACCAGCTGGAAAATCAGGTGCGCATCGAAGTGCGCAACGCGCAATTTGACGTGAAACAGAACCGCGCTTCGGTGGAGGCGGCCCAGTACGCCGTCGACTTTGCCCGCCAGACGCTCGATGCTGATCAACAGAAGCTGAAAGTCGGCCTCACCACCACAACCGCGATCCTGCAGGATGCTTCCGTGCTGACCACATCCGAGTCGAATCTGGTTTCCGCAAAAGCAGCCTACGAGAAGTCGTGCATCGAACTCGATCGCGCCACCGGTTTGCTCTTAGACCGTACCAACATCGACGTCGCCGAAGCTACGCGCGGCCAGGTCAGGCGTCTGCCCAGCGTTCCTTATGTCGCACCGCGTCAGGGCATCGCTCCCCTGCCAACCAACCCGCCGCCGGCAACCTCGCCCCAGGCGCCGCCGTCATAATCTCCCCGCAGGGAGATACGTCGCCCTCAATTCTCAATTCTCGATCTGAGGCTCGACGATGTATTCTTCCTCGCGTGACCTTGTCCGTCGTCATCATCACGCATAACGAAGAAGCAAACCTCGCCCGCACGCTCACCAGCGTGCGGCCGCTGGTGAGCGACCGCAAGGGAGAGATCATCATCGTCGACTCGGGCTCGACCGACCGCACGGTTGAGATCGCCAAGTCGTTCGGCGCGAAGGTTTTCGTCGAAGAATGGAAGGGCTACGCTGCGCAGAAGAACTCAGCGATCGACAAAGCGACAGGGGATTGGATTTTGAGTCTGGATGCGGACGAGGAAGTTGACTCGGAACTCGCCCAAGAACTTACCGGACGGAACCCGCAGGGCAGCGAAGTTCGCGAAACCAACCCCCAAGAGTGTGGTCTGAGCCTGGACTCAGCCGCCAAGTCCGATGTCCTGAAGGGTACGCCGAACGGCTTCTGGCTGTCTCGAAAGAATTTTTTCCTGGGACGCTGGATTAAGCATGGCGGTTTCTGGCCCGACCCCAAGGTACGACTTTTTGTCCGGGGCCTTGGGCGGTTTGAGGAGCGGGCGGTGCATGAAACGCTTCAGGTGACCGGTCGGGTAGTCGCAATCAATCGCGGCGCGCTCCTCCACCACTCCTACCCCACGCTCTCCGATTACTTCGAGCACATGAACCGCTATTCGTCGCTGGGCGGGGAGATGGTTGTGGCAAAAGGTAAAGTCCGGTTCAGCGTAATCAATATCATCTTCCGCCCGCTGGCGACGTTCGTCTACAACTACTTCTTCCGCTTCGGATTCCTCGACGGCCGCGAAGGCCTGCTGCTGCATCTCTACCACGCTGTTTATGTTTCCTGGAAATACGCCAAAGCGTGGGAACTCGCGCGCGAGCAGCCGTGACCCGCTGACCGACCGGTCGTTCTGACTACCGGTTCGCATCTTGCCCGCCGCCGCGCCCTTCCCTATGATCACAATAGGATACTGGGGTTCGCATGGAAAAGAAGCTGTCTAAGCCGCCGGTCGTCGAAAGTCCCATCGCCGACGTTTTCGAAAACCGCCATCCCTCCGCCGCCGAGAAGAATTGGGCTGAGCAAACACTTGCACCGACGATCGAGAAAGCTCCCGAGCGTCCAATTGGGGCGCCAACCGGCGTGAACATGGACGAGCACGGCCGAACTCGCTTCACCACCATCTCTGGCGTTCCCGTTCGCCGCCTCTATACGCAGGCAGATCTCCCCGCAGACTGGAGTGAAGGAAAATATCTCGGCTATCCCGGCCAAACACCCTACACGCGCGGCATTCACGCCACGGGATATCGCGGCAAACTGTTCACCATGCGCCAATTCTCCGGCTTCGCCTCGCCCGAGGAGACAAATCAGCGCTATAAGTATTTGCTCGAGCACGGCGGCGGCGGACTTTCCGTAGCTTTCGATCTGCCCACGCTAATGGGCTATGACTCCGACCATCCGGCAAGCGAGGGCGAGGTGGGCAAGTGCGGCGTCGCCATCGACTCGCTCGAAGACATGGAGATTCTCTTTGGCGGCATCGATCTGGAAAAGACGACCGTATCGATGACCATCAATTCGCCCGCGTCGGTGTTGTGGGCGATGTATCTGGTGGTTGCGGAGAAGCAAGGCGCGGACTGGAAAAGGATTTCCGGCACGATTCAAAACGACATTCTCAAGGAATACATTGCGCAGAAGGAATACATCTATCCCCCGGCGCCCTCCATGCGCCTGGTCATCGACACATTTGAGTTCGGATCGAAGTTCACCCCCCGCTTCAATACGATTTCGATTAGCGGATATCACATCCGTGAAGCCGGGTCGACCGCGCTGCAGGAGTTGGCCTTCACCTTGTACGACGGCGTGGAATATGTGGAGTGGGCGCGACGGCGCGGCCTCGATGTGGATGAATTCGGTCCGCGGCTCAGCTTCTTCTTCAACGCGCACAACGACTTCTTCGAAGAGATCGCCAAGTACCGCGCCGCCCGCAAGATTTGGGCTCAAGTCATGAACACACGCTTTGGTGCGAAGAACCAACGCACTGGGCTGATGCGATTTCACACTCAAACGGCGGGAGTATCGCTTCCGGCGCAGCAGCCGATGAACAACATCGCGCGCGTGGCTTTGCAGGCTTTGGCCGCGGTGCTGGGCGGAACACAATCGCTGCACTGCGACTCCTACGATGAAGCACTGGCCTTGCCCACTGAAGAAGCGGCGCGTATCGCGTTGCGCACGCAGCAGATCATCGCTTATGAATCGGGGGTGACGCAAACCGTCGATCCGTTGGGCGGGTCTTATTTCTTGGAAGCATTGACCCTCGAAATGGAAAAGGGCGCATTCGATTACTTCGCCAAGCTCGACACCATCGGCGGAATGGTGAAAGCCATCGAGCGAGGCTATCCGCAGAAAGAAATTGCCGAAGCTTCGTATCAGTACCAGCGCGCCGCCGAGGCCAAAGAGAAGATCATCGTGGGGGTAAACGAATTTGTGGTCGAAGAGGAATCGCCGCACATTCTCTACATCGACGAGAGTGTTGCCCGGCAACAGTCCGCCAAACTCAAGGCATTGCGGGCCCGCCGGTCAAACGACGAAGTGCGACGCTGTCTAGACGCCTTGAAGAAGGCCGCGGCGCAAGAGCCCAAAGCAGGCGCGAACGGAAGCATCTCCTCCGCCAACACCATGCCTCACATCGTCGACGCCGTGCGTGCCTATGCCACCGTAGGCGAAATCTGCGAGGCGTTGCGCGAAGTTTATGGGACATACACCGAGGTCAGCATCACCTAGGGTTCGGTCCTGTCGCCAACCAATCGAACCACGGGAAGACGGCGAACCTTGGCGTCGTGATCGACGAGAATACCGCATCGCTCTCGGGATATGATTGAGATCACAGTTTGTGATCTCAAATGAAAAAAAGAATAAGTGCCACGCTGCTCAAGATGCCTAAAGGGCGCGCGCCCCTAGCTTCCGCTGTGGAATCGCGCATCTTGTTTCTGCGCCATCAGAGGGTAATGCTGGACGCCGATATTGCCGAACTCTACGGCGTACCGGTAAGAGTTCTCAACCAGCAGATCAAGCGCAATCGGGAACGCTTCCCTTCCGACTTCGTCTTTCAGCTCACCGCCAAGGAACACAAAAACTTGAGGTCACAAACTGTGATCTCAAGTGGCGCGCATGGCGGTCGGCGGTATCCGCCCTATGCTTTCACCGAGCACGGCGCGATCATGGCGGCAACCGTGCTCAATTCCGAGCGTGCCGTGGAGATGAGTGTATTTGTGGTCCGCGCTTTTGTGCGCTTGCGCGAAATGCTGGCCACAAACCGCAAGCTTGCGGGCAAGATTTACGAACTGGAAAATCGCCTGGACACACACGATTCCACGATTCAGGATCTCATCGAGGCGATCAAGGAGTTGATGACGCCTCCAGATCCGCCGCGCAAGCGTATCGGATTCCAGCCTCCGGGCGGCAAAGCCAGAGGGCAATAGCCGGCTTTTCCACAACCGCCGCCTCCCAGGTCGGAGCGCAGTTCTTAGCCCAGCGAATCTGCCCGCCGCAGTTCCGCTAGCATTCGTTTTCTCTTCGCCTCCCAGAGGTTCTATGGTAAACCTATAGAACCATGCGAAAAGCCGTCACCCATCTCAAGCAATCCGATCCCGTCATGCGCGCAATTATCGAGCGCATAGGGCCGTGTCGCATGCCGTTCGGCCGGCCGGAATTTCACAGCCTGGCCGAAGCCATCGTCTACCAGCAACTGAATGGCAAGGCCGCCGTCACCATCTTCAAGAGATTCGCTGCGCTGGCCGGCGAGCCCCTCGCCCCTGAGGGCATCCTCAAACTCAGCGATGAACAGATGCGCAGCGCGGGATTGTCGAAACAGAAATCCGCGTATCTCAAAGATCTCGCAGCCAAGACATCGGCCGGGCTGCTGGATTTTTCACGACTAGCGCAACTACCCGACGCAGAAGTGATCGAGCATCTGACGCAGGTGAAAGGCATCGGAGTATGGACGGCGCAGATGTTTCTGATGTTCACGCTGAAGCGCGAAAATGTCCTGCCCACCGGAGATTTCGGCATACGCATGGCCATGTACAAACACTATCTCGATGTCGAGCGCGCCAAGGCCGCGAAAAAAGTCGCAGCCAAGAAAAAATTGGCCACGGCGAAGAAAGCTCCCCCGCGCAAAATCAAGCTGCCCACTCCCGAGCAGATGGAAAGGATCGCAAAGTCCTGGGAGCCCTATCGCAGCATAGCTTGCTGGTATCTGTGGCAGAGCATGGATACGAAAACGCTGTGACCCACGGACCTTGCTGAACTTGGCGCTGTGCTCGGTTCCGCTCTCTGTGGTTAAATGAAGTGCGATGGCTGATGGGAAAATCCGCGTATTGGTGGCCAAGCCGGGACTCGATGGTCACGACCGCGGCGCCAAGGTGATTGCCCGCGCCCTGCGCGACGCTGGCATGGAAGTGATCTATACCGGCCTACGGCAGACCCCGGAGATGGTCGTCAGCGCGGCGCTGCAGGAAGATGTGCAGGTGATCGGGCTGTCCATTCTCTCCGGCGCTCACAACGCCATTGTGCCCCGTGTCATGGACTTGCTCAAGCAAAACAAAATGGATGATGTGCTGGTTCTGGTGGGCGGCATCATTCCCGATCAGGACATCGATGCACTCAAGAAGCTCGGAGTGGCTGCCATCTTTCAGCCGGGCACCGCCATGGACGACATCGTCAAGTTCATCCGCGCGAACGTAAAGGGCGCTGGCGTACCTACCGGTTCATTGAGCGATTGAGGATGGGGGTTTCGTAATGTAGCCGCGGTTTTTTTTCAATCGCCCAATCACTCAACTACTCGATTCCTGGCATGCCGACTCCGAACTTAACCTCAATCCGGCAACAACTCGAGCGTACGGTTGGTCCGGCACCGTGGTATTGGAACACCTTCCCAGCGTTTCACTCTTCTTCCGGGCAGCGTTTCGTTTGGACGTATCACGGGGACCGGGGCCCCGTCGGATACGTGGTCTCACTCGCTCCGGAAGCGGAGCCAGACCAGCCTCGCTTGGCTTTGAATACCTACTGCCGACCCTTTATTGTGTCACCCGCTTGCCTTGGCATCTGGTGTCCGGAAGGGCGCAGTCTTCGATTTGCCGGTTTCGATCCGGACCAGCTCGCCGCTTTTGATCTCGCCGAGGTCGCGGGATGGTTCAAGCAATCTTCCGACCGCATATACTCCAAGACTCCACCGGTTGCCGACTTCGAAGTGCCTCTCAGGCTGGGTCCGGGAATGCACAAGATTGAGGTACCTGCAGAACTGGCGACGGTCGATGAGCTGATTGTGCCCACCAGCTATAAGGCGATGTCGCATGACGATGCGGCGTTCGCACTTTTTGTGTTTTATCTGCAGGCTGGATTGGTGGAAGTCTTGCCGCAGAAATGGTTCACCGCGGCGCAGTATCAGGTGGGACAGCAATGGATTTCCCGCGCGGCGCGGGATCAGGAGTCGCATCGCATTTTCGGCGAATGCTTCGGCGCGGGAACTTTTCTGCTGGAAGAAGACGGATGCCGGCTGGAGGAGTGGATGGAAAGACGGTCTTAGGCTTTTTAGGTTTGCCGTTTGCGGGGCTCGGTCGTTTGACCACAAAGGAAGGCTTTCACGCGTCCCTTCGCAGGCGCAAGATCTGATATAGGACTTTCGCCGCCAGGCCATGTCCGCATCTTCCTTTCATCTCGATCGGCAGGACGGTTCGTGGGTCTTGCGTCTCCACTCCACAGACGGAACCAACCAGCTCACACGAGCCTGCGTCGTCTCCTTGACGGCTGCGATCGCCGAACTGGCTCACCAACATCACCCGCTAATCATCGCCGGAAACCCAAAGTTCTTCTCCGCAGGCGCGGACCTCAAAGAAATTGCGGCACTCACGGGCCCTCGAGCCTGTGAGTTTTCCCAGATTGGTCAGGCGCTTATGCAGTCGGTGGGGCAGTTTCCCGCTCCGGTATATGCCGCCCTCTCGGGATACTGCATGGGTGGAGGCCTCGATCTGGCGCTGGCTTGCCACCGGCGCGTCGCTTCTCCGGACGCGCTGTTCGGCCACCGTGGCGCGGCCTTGGGCTTGATCACGGGATGGGGTGGAACGCAGCGACTGCCGCAGCTGGTTGGGCAAAGCGTTGCTCTCGAAATGTTCATAGCCGCGGAAACAATTACCGGGGCGCGAGCTTTGGAAATCGGACTCGTGGAGGCGCTGGTCGATGATCCTGTCGCCGAAGCGCTGCGCCGCATTGCATCGCGCCGCGGGAGTGGTATACCGTAATCAGTCCGCTCTGTTCACTCATGGCCGATCGCAGCGAAACTCCCGCCGTCCCTACGTCTCAGGCTTCGAATGTCCTGACCACAAAGGTCGACCCTACCTCGGCGAGGTTCGAAGCCAACATGCGGTTTCTCGCTGATCTGATGTCACAGGTCCGCAACGAAGGCGAAAAAATCTGCGAAGGCGGTGGCGCCAAGGCCATCGAAAATCAGCATGCCAAAGGACGCCTCACCCCGCGCGAACGCATCGAATTGCTGGTCGACCCTGGAACTTTTTTCGAGCTGGGAATTTATGCGGCTCATGGAATGTATGAAGAGTGGGGCGGAGCCGCCGCCGCCGGAGTAATCACAGGCATCGCCCGAGTTCAAACGCGCTTAATCATGATCATCGCGAACGACGCCACCGTGAAAGCTGGTGCATTCTTCCCGATGACCGCGAAGAAGGTGATCCGCGCCCAGAACATCGCCATCGAGAACCGCATCCCCACCATCTATCTGGTCGATTCGGCGGGCGTGTTCCTGCCGCTGCAGGAGGATGTCTTTCCCGACACCGACGATTTTGGCCGCGTCTTCCGCAACAATGCGGTCATGTCTGCCCTCGGCATTCCGCAGATTGCAGCCATCATGGGCATGTGCGTGGCCGGCGGCGGATACCTGCCAGTCATGTGCGACCACGTCCTCATGACCGATGGCAGCGGACTATTCCTGGCCGGACCGGCGCTGGTGCAGGCGGCAATCGGTCAAAAGGTTTCAGCGGAAGACTTGGGCGGCGCCGCCATGCACGCAGGCATCAGTGGCACTGTGGATTTCCGCGAACCAGACGACGTGGCTTGCCTGTCTCGCATTCGCTCCATCGTGGAAAAGTGGGGATATCGTCGCCAGTCTCCCTGGGATCGCAAGAAACCAGTCGAACCGACAATGGCTGCCGAAGAGATCTACGGCATCTACGATTCCTCTCCCGCGCGCCCTTACGACATGAAAGAGATTCTGGCCCGCGTGCTCGACGGCAGCCGCTTCGATGAGTATAAGCAGGAATACGGCAAGACTCTCATCTGCGGCTACGGACGCATCGGCGGCTTCGCCGTAGGCATCGTCGCCAACCAGAAGCTGCATGCCCAGCAAATCGATCATGAGGGCCACAAGCGCATGGAGTTTGGCGGCGTGATTTACACCGAGTCTGCCGAAAAAGCCGCCCGCTTCATCATGGACTGCAATCAGAATCTCATCCCACTGGTTTTCTTCCATGACGTCAACGGCTTCATGGTGGGCCGCGACGCGGAGTGGAGCGGCATCATCAAAGCCGGCGCGAAGATGGTGAATGCCGTATCGAACTCCGTGGTGCCGAAAATCGCTGTGATTGTAGGCGGATCGTTCGGCGCGGGACACTATGCCATGTGCGGCAAAGCTTTTGATCCACGCTTCGTTTTCGCCTGGCCCACCGCCCGCTATGCAGTGATGAGCGGCGACTCAGCAGCCGGAACCTTGGTCGAGATCAAAGTGAAACAACTCGAGCGCAGCGGCAAGAAGTTGAGCGAGGAAGAAAAGAAAGAGCTCTACGAATCAGTAAAGCGCACTTATGACGAACAAACCGATCCACGCTATGGCGCCGCCCGGTTGTGGATCGACAAAATTATCGACCCCATCGAAACCCGCGACGCCATCACGCAAGCTCTCGAAGCCGCCGCCCTGAATCCCGAGGTCCCCGAGTTCAAGGTGGGAGTGCTGCAAACGTAGTAAACCGGGCGATCGGGTCATCTGGGGATGGGAAGATCGTCCGAGGGCCGGTGGATCCGATCAGCAGATTTTCTGAGCGCCATGTCGAACACAGTTAAGCTCATCGAGTGTCCCCGGGACGCCTGGCAAGGCCTGAAGGGCCAGATCCCGCCTGACATCAAACGCGCCTACTTGCAAGCCTTGATCAGCGCTGGATTCAAGCACATCGACGCGGTCTCATTCGTTTCGCCCAAAGCGGTCCCCCAGATGGCCGACTCGGAAGAAGTGTTGAAGGAACTCGATCCTCCCGACGATGTGGAGATCATCGCCATCGTGGTCAATGAAAAAGGCGCCCGGCGCGCCATCGACACGCAGGCGGTACATACGCTCGGATTTCCCTACTCGATCTCGGAAACTTTCCTGCGCAAGAATCAAAATCAATCTGCCGAAGAGGCACTGGAAGAACTGGAGTTGATTCAGAAAAGAGCCGACGACGCCGCGCTCGACGTGGTCGTTTATATCTCAATGGCGTTCGGCAATCCCTATAGCGACCTGTGGAGCGTGGACGAAGTGATCGAGGCCATCTCCCTGATGGAAGTCGACAACCTGCATATGATTTCCCTGGCGGATACGGTCGGCATGGCGACTCCGGAACAGATTCATGAGCTGGTTGGCGCGGTCATGGCGAAGTACGATTACCTCGAAATCGGGGTCCACCTGCATAGCCGTCCGGAGCAGGCGGAGGAGAAAATTCTGGCGGCCTATGACGCGGGCTGCCGCCGCTTTGATTCCGCGATCGGCGGACTGGGCGGTTGTCCCTTCGCGCAGGATGCGCTGGTTGGCAACATCGCGACCGAGAAAGTGATTGAGACCCTGAAGCAGCGCGGCGTAGAGTTGCCTCCTCTGAAGTCGCTGGACGCCCTGCTCCGCGCGACCACCGAGATGGGAGCTCGGTATACGAACTCCGTGAATGACGAGTAATCTTTCGCTATGAGCTACCCCACCCTCCAACTCGCCTACGAAGCCGGTGTGGCCGCCATCACGCTGAACCGTCCCGACAAACGCAACGCCATCAGCTTCGAGTTGATCGACGATCTGCTGCGCGCCTTCGACGAAGTGGAGACCTCCGACGCCCTGATCCTCATATTAACCGGCGCCGGCAAGGCCTTCTGCTCCGGCATGGACCTGGACAATTTGAACGCTCTAATGGGGCGATTACCGGAACAGAACCTCAAAGACTCCCAGACCATGGTCCGTCTCTTTCGCTCGCTTTACGAATTCCCCAAACCCACCATCGCGGCCGTAAACGGCGCGGCCATCGCGGGCGGCACCGGGCTGGCCTTACTCTGCGACTTCACGCTTGCGGTTCCGGAAGCCAAGTTTGGCTACACCGAGGTACGCATCGGTTTCATCCCGGCCATCGTCTCCACATTCCTGCTTCGGCAAGTCGGCGAAAAGCAAGCGCGCGATCTTTTGTTGACGGGAAGAATTTTCGGTGCAGAAGAAGCCTTGCACTTAGGATTAATCCAAGAGATGGTCGCGCCGGAAGCTCTGATGGCGCGGGCCCGGGAATTGGCCATGCGGCTGATGGAGAACAGTCCAGCTTCCCTGCGGGCCACGAAAAAATTATTGAGCGATCATGCCCGGGCGGAACTGGACGCGCAGATCGAAGCGGCCATCCGCGAGAATGCCGCCATCCGAACGACCGCCGACTTCCGCGAAGGCATCACGTCGTTCCTCGAAAAACGCAAGCCCGGGTGGAGCGGCAAATGAACTCGGCTCACCCCCGGGCGGTCAATCAAACTCGTCTGCGCGTGCGTTACGCGGAGACCGATCAAATGGGCGTCGCCTATCATTCCAACCATTTCATCTGGTTCGAAGTAGGGCGAGTCGAGTTGCTGCGGCAGTTAGGATTTTCTTATCGCGATATGGAGACCAACGACCATCGCTTCATCGCCGTTGTCGAAGCCCAATGCCGCTACCGCGCTCCGATACGCTATGACGAAGAAGTTTCTGTGCGCACGGAACTGCTGCAGGTGCGCGATTCGGTAGTCCGGTTCGGTTATGAACTGCGGCGCGTCGATGATAACGCGCTGCTGGCGGAAGGCGAGACCACCCATATCGTCACCGATGCGGAAATGAAAATGGCTGTTCTGCCCAAGAAGTACTTGAAAGTATTTCGCGCGGCGGTAGGAAAGCAAGACGAGAAACTCTCTTGAACGCACTTCACATTAGCGGAAACGATCTCACTCTGGAAGCGGTGCGCGATGTCGCCGAGCAACACCGCCCCGTGCTTTTGTCAGCCGACGCTCGTGAAGCGGTCGGCCGGGCGCGCGCCGTCGTCGACCAGATCGTCGCGGAAAACAAATTGGCTTATGCCGTGACCACCGGCGTGGGCAAGCTCAGCGATGTCCGCATCGCGGGCGATCAGATTCGCGAACTGCAAGTGAATCTGGTCCGCTCGCACGCGGTCGGAGTCGGCGATCCGCTCGCGCCGGCGGAGACTCGCGCCATGATGCTCCTGCGCGCGAATTCTTTGGCCAAGGGTTACTCCGGCGTCCGTGCCATGGTCATCGATAGGCTCTGCGAAATGCTCAACCGTGCCGTCACTCCTTTCGTTCCGTCGCAGGGCAGTGTCGGCGCCAGCGGCGATCTCGCTCCTCTTGCGCATCTCGCGTTGACGCTGATTGGCGAAGGCGAATGCATCGATTCAGCCGGAGCGCGCATTCCCAGCGCCGAAGCACTGAAGCAAGCCCAGATCAAGCCCCTAACTCTGGAAGCCAAGGAAACCATCTCGCTCATCAATGGCACGCAGGGTATGCTCGCGGTGGGTACGGTCGCTCTGCTCGCTGCGGAAATTTTGGTCGACTCCGCCGACGTCCTGGGCGGTCTCTGCTGCGACGCGCTGAAAGGCACCGACGCCGCTTTCGACGAACGCATCCATCAAGCGCGTCCTCACGCCGGACAAATGAAAACTGCGGCGAATCTGCGCAAGATGCTCGAAGGCAGCCAGATCCGCGAATCGCATCGTACCTGCGGCCGGGTTCAGGACGCGTACTCTCTACGCTGTATTCCCCAAGTGCACGGCGCGGTGCGCGATACGCTGGCGCATTGCCGCCAGGTTTTTGAAACCGAAGCAAACTCCGCCGTCGACAATCCTTTGGTCTTCATCACCGACCCAGAAAATTCTCAAGGCGACCTGATCTCCGGCGGAAATTTTCACGGCGAGCCCCTCGCTTTTGCTCTGGATTTTTTAGCCATCGCCCTCAGCGCACTGGCCGGCATCAGCGAACGTCGCATCGAGCGCCTGGTGAACCCCGCGCTCAGCGAGGGTTTGCCGCCGTTCCTCGCGCAAGGTGCCGGATTGAATTCCGGTTTCATGATGCCCCAAGTCACCGCGGCTGCCTTGGTCAGCGAGAACAAAGTGCTGGCACACCCGGCGTCGGTCGATTCGATTACGACCTCAGGCAACAAGGAAGACTATGTTTCCATGGGCATGACGGCGGCCAACAAACTGAAACGCGTCGTCGAGAACACGCGCAACGTGTTAGCCATCGAAGCCCTGGCCGTGGCCCAGGCCATCGATTTCCTTGCGCCGCTCAAGACCTCGCAGCGCGGCCAGGCGGCCCATCGGGCAATCCGTTCGGTCTGCCCCACGGTGGAGAAAGACCGCGTCATGTACAAAGACTTCGCGCGCCTCGCGCAATTGCTTGCCAGTGGAAAATTGGCGGAGTTGATCCGCTGAAGAACTTCTTTTTATTTCCACTTCTGCGGCAAGCCTCGAATTGACACACGATGGCGAGGCATCTACTCTTGCCTCACTCCCCGATGGCGCCGCCTACCGAGAGCTGCCCGAACAAGCATTCGCCCGTTCACTACATCCTTCTGACAGCAGCTCTGCTCGCCTGCCTGCTTCCGTTTTCTGGTAAGGCCTTCAACGTTGACGACACTCTGTTCGTTTATGTCGCCCGGCAGATCGCCAAGCACTGGCTTGATCCTTATGGCTTCAAGGTCAATTGGTACCGGGACGCGGTGCCCATGGCGGTTGAAACCAAGAACCCGCCGCTCGCCTCGTACTACCTCGCCGCTGCCGCCAGTATCGTCGGATGGTCCGAACGGGCATTGCATGTCGCCTTCTTTTTGCCGGCGCTGGCCGTGGTGTTGGGCACGTATCGCCTGGCGCTGCGGTTTACCGATTCGCCGCTGCTGGCTGCCGTGGCCACCCTTCTCGCTCCGGGCTTTCTCGTCTCCGCTAACAGCGTGATGTGCGACGTCATGATGCTGGCGCTTTGGCTGTGGGCCGTTATTTTCTGGATTGAAGGTTTTGCGCCGCAGAAGCCGCTCTATCTTCTCGGTTCTGCCCTGCTGATCACCGCCTGCGCCTTAACGAAATTCTTCGGCATCGCGTTAATCCCGCTGATCGCCGTGTATTCCCTTGCCCGGCAGCACCGTCTCGGAAACTGGGCTTGGTATCTCCTGCTACCGATTCTGGCCCTGACCGGTTTCCAGCACTGGACGAAAGCTGTCTACGGACTGCGCATGATTACCAGCGCCGCTCATGTCTCCACCGGCATCCGGGAAGGAAGACAAGTTTCCGCCCTCGCGAAGCTGCTGGTCGATCTCAGCTTTGTCGGTGGATGCGTGCTCCCCGGGCTGACGCTGGCGCCCCTCCTCTGGCCCCGCCGCAAAATTCTCGCCGTCTGTGGTGCCAGTGGCGTTGCGGCATTTTTCCTCGCTACCGGGCGAATCGATCTCGGCGGAATGCTTGGGCCGCCTCGCTTCTATCCGCACTGGCTCGCGGTTGGCGTTCAGTTGACGTTCTTCATGGCGGCTGGATTCTCCGTAATGGCACTGGCGACCGGGGATGGGTGGAAGCGGAAAGACGCCGACTCCGTGCTGCTGCTGCTCTGGGTCTTC
Organism: Candidatus Sulfotelmatobacter sp.; assembly: GCA_049584315.1. Lineage (GTDB taxonomy): Bacteria > Acidobacteriota > Terriglobia > Terriglobales > Acidobacteriaceae > Sulfotelmatobacter. The sequence continues at coordinate 30,457 of JBAUXO010000353.1, forward strand.
GGCACATTCATCTTCACTGGCTTTTTGAACTGGACCATCAACGCCCGCTCCGTGCTCCCGCTGATTCCAGCCGCCGGCATCCTGCTCGCGCGTCGCAGCGACGCGCTTCTCGCCGCCTCGACCCGCTTCCGCCGCCCGGCTCTATTGGCAATACCGTTGGCCGTGTCGGGCCTGGTATCTATCTGGCTGACTTGGGCTGACACGGAGATGGCGAACTCGGCGCGCACCGCAGCCACCCTGATCGAGCAGCGAACCCGGAACCAGCCGGGCACCGTCTGGTTCACCGGCCATTGGGGATTTCAATACTACATGGAGTCGTTCGGCGCCCGCCCCGTGGTGCTGGATGATCCTCCGCGCCGCCGCGGAGATTTCCTCGCCTTGGGCGGATCAATGCCGCTTTACGAAATCCGTCCCAACTGGGTGGCGTCACGAGACGTCATCCGAATTCCCATGCGCCTCGGCATTACAACCATCCAAAGCGACCTGGGGGCAGGTTTCTATTCCTTCGATTCCGGTCCTCTGCCCTTTGCCCTCGGACCCCTACCGCCCGAACGTTATGAATTGATTCGTCTGGGATCGAGCCTCGACTCCTCGGACGCCGCGGGTAAGAATTCCCTCCCGGCGTCGGCGCCCTAAGGAGACGTGGCAGTCTTGGCCGCGCTGCCATCCAAACCCAACTCGCCTGCAATCCCCTGCAACGCCGCCACGCAAAACGTGATGTGCTCGTCCAAATCCACCCCCAGTGCGGCCGCGCCGTTCACAATGTCGTCGCGGTTCACCTTCCGCGCGAAAGCTTTATCCTTCATCCGCTTTCGTACCGACTTCGCATCCACCTCGGCCAGCGACTTCCCCGGCTTGATCAACGCCACGGCGGTTATAAATCCGGCCAACTCGTCGCAGGCGAACAGAGCTTTTTCCATCGGCGTATCGCGCGTCACGCCCGTGTACTCCGCGTGCGACATCACCGCCCGACGAATCACCTCCGGCCATCCCCGCTCTTTCATAATCTCGTTGCCCCGGTAAGGATGGTCTTCCAGGCTGGGATACTTCTCATAGTCGAAATCGTGAATCAGTCCTACGATGCCCCACAACTCTTCTTCCGACAAGCCAAGATCCGAGGTTTCTGTCCCCGCGCCGTTGGCAAACTTGCGCGAGCAGGCGCGCATGCACGCCTCCACTGCCAGAGCGTGCTTGCGCAAACTTTCTGACTGGGTGAACTCAGTTAGTAAACACCAGGCAGATTCACGATCGATCATTGCTTTCACCCTGTTTCCCGTGGCTTTCGCCCGCTGGTTTCGTTTTTCACTCGCACGATGTACGCCTTCCTGCATTTTAACCTTGACTTCCACAGGCCTTGTACCGCAGATTGTCTCTGCAGTCGGAACCTCTTCCCCCATAAGTGATGGTTCCAGGAGTAGCCCGCTCTGGCACTCCCACAACCCGATGGCCACGACCCTTGCCCCGGTAGATTCACGGGAAGTCGTCCGTTGCGATCACTGCCTGTTGGTTCAATTCCGCACCGTTAACAACAATTGCCGCCGCTGCCATTCGTCGCTGGACGAGGAGCCCGAGCCCGAGCCGGTGGTGATGACCCCACCGGTCATGATGCCCGTGCCCGGAATGGGCCGCGGACACCTGAACCTGGCCACTTCGATCCGCTCGCTGCGTCTGCGCAGCGGCTTGAGCCAGCGCCAACTCGCCGGACGCATGTCCGTTCCCCGGACCTATGTTTCCAAAATTGAAAACGAAAAAGCTACGCCTACCCTGTCGTCCCTGGAACGGCTGGCGCGAGCCCTGGAGGTGACCGTGCCCGAACTGCTCAGCGGCGGAGAAAAGAACCGCCAGGACGAAATCAGCGAACTGATGAAAGATCAGTTCATCGCGGAAATCCTTCCGTTCGTCTCACAACTCAATGGAATGCAAATGTCGAGCATCCTCACGCAAGTGCGCGACCTGACGGTGCGGCCGAGAAGGACCGCGTAGAGTTAATCATCCACAAGGACTCCGCCGAAAGTTTAGGTAACGGCGCAAGAATTTCATCCGGGCAACCAGCCAACTCACTGCCGGGACCCATCCCTTGGTCCCGGCTTTTTTCTGCCGACCAGCCGCCTGAATCCCAAATCGATCGATTCACATCTATGCACCATGCGGTTTGAACAATCTGAAAATATCTTTCCTGCTTTCCCTGCCTCGGTGAGTCAGCCCGAGGTGGACAGCTGGGGAGACGAAGCCCCTCGCGTTGCGGCACCCGCTGCAAGTTCCCCAGGATCAAACGACTCCTTGCTCGACGCCTATTCGCGCGCGGTGACCGGGGCGGTGGAGCTCATCGGCCCTTCCGTGGTGAATATTGAAGTGCAGCAATCCGCCGGCCGCACCCGTGCGGGCGAGTCCCGCGAACGGCGCGGTGGCGGTTCGGGCTTTGTCTTCACTCCCGACGGCCTGATTCTCACCAACAGCCACGTTGTCCATGACGCGAGCCGCATCGAAGTGACTCTGTTCGATGGCCGCCGCATGCCGGCAACCGCCATTGGAGACGATCCCGCCAGCGACCTCGCCGTGGTGCGCATCGACGACCCGCCCATTGACGAACCCGGGCTCATCGCCGCTACCCTCGGCGATTCGCAACAGCTTCGCGTTGGACAACTCGTGGTCGCCATCGGCAATCCCTATGGATTTCAATCCACGGTAACCGCAGGAGTGGTGAGCGCCCTCGGACGTTCTCTGCGTTCCTATTCCGGCCGCTTGATCGACGATGTCGTCCAGACCGATGCCGCCCTCAACCCCGGCAACTCCGGCGGCCCGCTGGTCGATTCCGCCGGTCGAGTCGTTGGCGTGAACACGGCGACGATTCTCCCCGCGCAAGGAATCTGTTTCGCCATCGGCATCAATACCGCAAAGTTCGTCGCCAGTCGGCTGCTGCGCGACGGCCGCATCCGCCGCAGCTACATCGGCGTCTCCGCCCAAACCGTGCCGCTTCATCGCCGCGTCGTTCGCTTCTACGATCTGCCGAAGGAATCGGGGGCGCTGGTCCTGTCGGTGGAAGAAAATAGTCCGGCGAAGCGAGCGGGCCTGCGCGATGGCGACATCATTGTTGCGTTGCAAGGCAAGCCGGTCGCCGGCGTGGACGATCTGCACCGCGTGCTCACCGATGTCCGCGTAGCCATAAGCTGCTCGCTTACGATTCTGCGCCGCGCCGAGAAACTGGAGTTGAAGATCGTCCCGGAAGAAGCGAAGTAACTTCCGTAACGCGGGAGTAGGAGCCCGGTCCTTCCCGTCATTGCAACCCCCTTCCCCGCTGTGTTAGCTTCGAGAATCGGAAGGGGATAGGCCTTGCAGGCAAGAATTCCCGCCGGTCTGGATCGCAAGGAAGCGGAAGTCTACCGGCATCTCGATCCAGCGCGGCTCCCAAAGCACATCGCGATCATCATGGACGGCAACGGGCGTTGGGCCAAACGGCGCCACATGCCGCGCGTGGCCGGACATCGCGCCGGCGTCGCAGCCGTCCGTTCCACCGTTGAAACCGCGGCCCGCATCGGCATTCATGCGCTCACGCTCTACGCTTTCTCGGAAGAAAACTGGAAGAAGCGGCCCAAGAGTGAAGTCGATTTCCTGATGCGCCTGCTCAGCCGCTATCTGAAGGCCGAGGTCCCCACGCTGAACGAAAACAATATCCGCTTGGAGTACATCGGCCGCCAGTTTGAACTCCCCGATGATGTGCAGGATCGCATGGCTTGGGCGCGCCAGAGCACGTCTCACAACTCCGGCACGATACTCACGCTGGCCCTCAACTACAGCGCGCGCAGTGAACTGGTGGACGCATTCCGCTCGATCGTCAGCGCGGCCTCTGTAAACGGGGGCTTCGAGCACCTGCGGGTTGACGAAGATACGGTTGCCAGACATCTTTACACGCGTGACCTGCCCGACCCCGACCTGGTGGTACGCACCTCCGGCGAAATGCGGCTCAGCAACTTCCTGCTCTGGCAGTTGGCCTACGCCGAAATTTATGTCACACCCACTCTCTGGCCCGATTTCCGAGGCGTGCATCTGCTCGAAGGCATCGCCGAATATCAAAAGCGCGAGCGCCGCTACGGCGGTCTGAACCATGGCGATTCGAAGCATGGCGATTCAAACCATGACAATTCAAACCATGACAATTTGAATGGCGGCGACTCCCACCCCCACCCGGGACCCGCGAAAGTTAGTAGATAGCCGCCCAGCATGCTGAAACGCATCGCGACCGCGCTGGTTCTGATTCCGATCGTGGTGTTCCTGGTGCTGCGCGCCCCCGTGCCGGTTCTGGCAGTAGTTGCGGCCGCAGTTGCCCTGGTCACAGTGCAGGAATTTCTGAAGCTGACTGAGTCCTATGGGGTCCACCCACCCCGCCTGCCGGCTTACATTTTCGTCGGACTATTTTTTCTCCTCCTGGCCGCAAGTGCAGCCGGGGAAGCGCCTCAGCTCTCCGCCGTCAAGTTCGTTCTGGGAGAGGCGTTTGCCTGCGCGATTTCTCCTTTTATCTTCTTGACCATCGCCATGCGGCGTTCCCCGATGAGCAGCGCCTATCCCGCGGCAGCCGCCTCGGCCTTCGCCTTCGCCTACATTGCGCTTCCCCTGGGAATGCTCGTGCAACTCCGCCAGCAATGGGCTGGCGGCTTTTGGATCCTCTATCTTCTTCTGATCGTCTGGGCCGGGGACATCTTCGCCTACTTCGTGGGCCGCTCGCTCGGCCGGCACCTGATGGCCTCACGCATCAGCCCCAAGAAAACCTGGGAGGGGGCGGTCGCTTCGCTGGCGGCAAGCTTGGTGGTCGGAATTCTCCTGTTCAATCATGCCCTCGAGATCAGTTCGTTCCTGCTGCGCGTCGGATTGATCGACCGCCGCGACGGCCTGTTCGGACTGGAAAAGCCCGAGCTGCGCCCCATCATCGTGCTGACCATCGTCCTGAACCTTGCCGCGCAGCTGGGCGATCTGGTCGAGTCGTTGATCAAGCGCGGAGCCGGCGTAAAAGATTCCGGCACGTTGCTTCCCGGCCACGGCGGCATGCTCGATCGCATCGATGCCCTGCTGTTTGCCACTCCCCTGCTGTGGTACTATGCGGCTTGGCGTGTCATGCAGTAGCGGCCCGCCTTCCCCTTTCCCCCAGCGGACCAGCCGAAGCGCGTAGAATAGGATTAAGCTTCGGGATCCTGAGTTCGCGGCCCCAATTTCGCAGACCTTACTAGGCAGAATTTTTTCGGCATGAGACGCATCGCCATCCTGGGATCGACCGGCTCCATCGGCCGCAGCACCCTCAGCGTGGCCGAGTCCTACCCTGACCGCTTTCAGATTGTTGCGCTGGCCGCCGGATTCAACCTGCAAGTTGCTTTCGAGCAGGCGAGCCGTTGGCACCCGCGCGTGATCTCGCTTGCCTCCGAAGCGGATGCCGATTTACTGCGCACTCGTCTCCAGCAAGCAGGCCTAGGCGAAATCGAAGTAGTCCACGGCGCGGCTGGCACCGTGCGAGTCGCGACCCTCTCCCAGGCCGATTTCGTGGTCAGTGCCATTGTCGGCGTCGCCGGCCTGGAAGCCACCTATGAGGCCGTAAAGGCAGGAAAGATCATCGGCGTGGCCAATAAAGAGTGTCTGGTCGCCGCCGGCGAACTGATTACCGCCGAGGCCCGGAAACAAGGAAAACCGCTTCTGCCCATCGATAGCGAGCACAACGCCGTCCATCAGTGCCTGCGCGGCGGGCGCATGCAGGAGGTCGAGCGGATCTGGTTGACAGCCTCCGGTGGCCCGTTCCTCAACACTCCTCGGTCAGCCTTCAGCTCGATTACGGTGGAGCAGGCCCTGAATCATCCCACCTGGAAGATGGGCCGCCGCATCACCGTCGATTCCGCCACTTTGATGAACAAGGGCTTCGAAGTCATCGAGGCGTGCAGGTTGTTTCACATACCGCCTTCGAAGGTCGAAGTGATTGTCCACCCGCAATCGACAATTCACTCGATGGTGGAGTTTATCGATGGCAGCATACTTGCTCAGTTTTCGGTGACCGATATGCGGCTACCGATTCTCTACGCTCTGACCTATCCCGAGCGCATTCCCTCGGACATGCGCTTCCCGGTCAGCAACTTGCGTCATCTCGACTTCAGCCCTCCGGACATGAGTAAATTTCCTTGTCTCCGTTTGGCGTACGAAGCGGTCGAGGCAGGCGGCGCAAAAACAGTCGCTTTGAATGCGGCCGATGAAGTCGCAGTGGCCGCGTTTCTCGACGGCAGCATCGGGTTCGATGAAATTCCCAGGATTATCGAAGATACGGTTTCCGCATCAAATTCCGGGAGGCTGGGTTCGATCCAGGAGGTGCTTCAAGCCGATGCCGAGGCACGCCGATATGCTCAGCAGAGAGTGGGCCGATGGCGCGCGGAGGAGCGGACGCGAGCAACTTCTTTCATCTAAGATGTAAGTTCTAGAATCTAACAGACTGTGGAGTACGTACTCTAAATTATGCCTGGCTTTCTGATATCGCTGATCGCGGTCGTCGTCATCCTCGGCTTCATGATCCTGATCCATGAGTTCGGCCACTACGCCGTGGCCAAGTGGCTCGGCGTCAGGGTCGAAGTGTTCTCTATCGGCTTCGGCAAGCGTCTGCTCGGCTACCGCAAGGGGGAGACGGACTACCGCATCAGCGCCATTCCGCTCGGCGGCTACGTCAAGATGAGCGGCGAGAATCCCATGGACGAGCGCACCGGCGATCCTGCGGAATTTCTCTCGCACTCCCGCTGGCACCGCTTCCTCATCGCCATCGCTGGTCCCACCATGAACATCATGCTGGCCGTGTTTCTGCTCGTCGGCGTCTTCATGGTGCATTACGAATATCCTGCAATTTACGATGCTCCCACGGTGATCGGATGGGTGATGAAAGATACTCCCGCGGCGAAAGCTGGCTTTCAACCCGGAGATCGTATCGTGCGCATCGATGGCATTCAGAATCCCAGCTGGGAGCAGGTCGATACTCGCGAAGCGCTGAATCCCGGCCAGCCCTTGGACGTCACGGTTAATCGCGGCGGCCAGCTGCTTACGAAAACCATCGCGCCTGAGCCATACGGCGTCGATCAGATCGGATTCGCCGGCTGGGCCGCCCAAGAGCCCTGCGTCTGCGTGACTGATTTAACCCCCGGCATGCCGGCGGACAAGGCGGGCCTGCGCGATGGCGACGAAATTCTGGCGGTGGATGGCAAGCCCGTGCCCGCTCTCGCCGCCATGGTGGAAATGCTCGAGACGTCCAAGGACAAGCCAATCTCCGTCACCGTTCGCCGGGGATCGGAAACCGAAGACTTCAAGGTTCAGCCGGTACTCATCGAGAAGAGATATCGCATCGGCATCGGCAGCATGCCCATGAAGGTAACCAGCCTTCCCTTCCCGGCCGCGCTCCATCTTTCGCTGCAGGAGAACAAAAAAGCTTCTCTGCTGATTCTCGAACTTGTACAGAAAATGCTGCAAGGCAAAATCTCCGTACGCTCCATCGAAGGCCCCATCCGCATCGGCCAAGCCGCCGGAGAAGCCGCTCGCCGCAAAGGTTGGACGCCGCTACTGCTTCTGACCTCCGCCATCAGCCTCAACCTTGGCGTCTTTAACCTGCTGCCCATCCCCATCCTCGACGGAGGCGTTATTTTCTTCCTCCTCATCGAGAGCCTGATGGGCCACGACATCAGCCTGCGCATCAAGGAACGCGTCTACCAGGCCGCATTCGTCTTCCTCGTGTTGTTCGCCGTCATGGTCATCTACAACGACCTGCTGAAAACGATTCCCGGACTAGCCGACCGCCTGCAGTAGGCAGGGGAGGCATTCCCCGGCGAGTCGAGTTTCGAACGCGAAGACCGCAGCCGCCCGGCCGGTAGCCGGCAAGGGCGGCCTGCCCCCCATTCCAAAAGGTCGCGGATTTGATGGCCACCTTAGCGAACTGGAGGCCATGATCTGGTTACTAAAATCCCATTTTGGATCTTGATGGGTACCTAAGGAATCTGGAGGTGCGGCACACCAAGCTCCCAAGTCATAGAAACCCGCGAGCGAGTGGGGGCGGAAGATCTCAGCCGCACGAAGCTCGATCGGCGCCCTCACCAATCGTTCTCTTTCCACGTGCTAAAATAAAGCTTCCCATGTCTATGATCCAACGCAGGAAAAGCGTGGCCGCCGTCGTGGGCGGCGTGCGCGTCGGAGCGGATGCACCAATCGTGGTGCAATCCATGACCAACACTGATACCGCCGACGTCCCCGCGACCGTCCAGCAGTGCGCCGCCCTGGCCCGCGCCGGCTCGGAACTGGTGCGCGTCACCGTCAACAACGAAGCCGCCGCAGCCGCCGTTCCTCGCATCGTCGAGCAACTCGACAAGCAAGGCATTCGCGTGCCCATCATCGGGGACTTCCACTACAACGGCCACGTCCTGCTCAGCCAGTATCCCGAGTGCGCCCGCGACCTTGCCAAGTACCGCATCAACCCCGGCAACGCCAGCATCGGAAAGACCGGCGATTCCAATTTCCGCACCATGATCGAAGTCGCGGTGAAGTATCAGAAGCCTGTGCGCATCGGCGTGAACTGGGGTTCGCTCGATCAAACTCTGCTGACTCGCATGATGGACGAGAATTCCAGGCTCGCCGAACCCAAAGACGCCCGCGAAGTCACGATGGAAGCGATGGTCGTGAGCGCTTTGAACTCCGCGGCATTGGCCGAGAAATTCGGTCTCCGCCCCGATCAAATCATTCTCAGCGCGAAAGTCAGCGGCGTGCAGGACTTGATCGACGTTTACCGCGCCCTCGCCGCCCGCTGCAACTACCCCCTGCACCTCGGCCTCACCGAAGCTGGCATGGGCGCGAAAGGCGTGGTCGCCTCTAGCGCCGCCATGGGCGTGCTTCTACAGGAAGGCATCGGCGACACCATCCGTGTTTCCCTCACTCCAGCGCCCGGCGGCGACCGCAGCGAAGAAGTTCGCGTCGCGCAGCAGATTCTGCAATCCATGGGCATTCGCAGCTTCACCCCGCAAGTCACCGCCTGCCCCGGCTGCGGACGCACCACCAGCACCTTTTTTCAGGAGATGGCCGAGCAGATTCAGAGCTACCTGCGCGAGCAGATGCCCACCTGGAAAGGCCGCTACATCGGCGTTGAGGAAATGAAGTTGGCGGTCATGGGCTGCGTGGTCAATGGTCCCGGCGAATCGAAGCACGCCAACATCGGCATCTCGCTACCCGGCACGTTTGAAGAGCCCAAAGCTCCGGTCTATGTGGATGGCCGCCTGTTCACCACGCTCAAAGGCGATCGCATCGTGGCCGAATTCATCGAAATCCTCGATGAATATGTTGACTCCCACTACGCCGCACGCGAGACCCAAAACGAAGCAGTAGCGGCAAGAAACTAAGAGCCGTTGCTGCCCATTGCGGGCAACCTCTCTCCTGGGACCGTTCTGCGATCCTACTGCCCCATCAGTAAGAAGATCGGGCTCTGCAAAGCCGAAGCGCTGTTGGCTTGGGGAGCCATGGGCAAGGCGGCAACCACCGTATCCGGCGGCAGCGGCGATCCGGGATTGTTCGCATTGTTGCCGGTGGTATTGATCACGGCCACCGCTCCGGCATCGCACATGCTCACATAGACCCGGCTACTGTCGGCCGACGCCACCGTAAAGACTCGGAAGCGTGGATTGCTGGGCGAGTACAAAGCCGGGTACAGGGGAGTCAATGCGCATGAACCCACCGGCGGCACCGCATATTGATACTGGCCGGCCTTACTCACCGCGAACGGCGGCGAGGTCAGTAGCGTCAGGGTCGAGGTGTTTGGATTTGCATACTTGGGCACAAGCGTATTCGCATCAAAAACCGTCACGCTAGGCACCACGCAGGGCGACACGGTCACGTTCGGGTCTGGGCAGGTGGTCGCAATCTGGTAGCTCGCCACATAAAATCGTGTGCCATCGAGCAGAGCGGTCACGGAAACTGGAATGACCGCACCGCATGTCGCACACGCAGGGGTTGTAGCTCCACTCAGCCCGGGAATCGACAGGGGCGTCGTCGACAGCAGCGTGGGCGTATCGTTCGCCCCGCCGGTATCGGAAAACACATACACCTTCCCGGTCACCGGATTCGCCACATAAAGCCGGTTCAGGTTGGGATCAAAGAAAACGAAGTTCGCCCCAGCCCCCACCGGAAGACTGCTGGTCACCGTGTCGGTGGCGACATCAATCGTTACCAGTTGCCCGTCGCCCTCGGTCAGCACATACACTTTCTGGCTATCGCCCCGCGCCACGATCCAGACCGGCGTAATCCCGGTGAATCCGGTTACGGTGTTCGACGAGAGATCCACCGGATTCAGGCTACTGATCGTGTTGCTCCCTTGATTCGCCACATAGAGTTTAAAGGCATTCGGCGTTTCCGCCAGAGCCACCGGGTTGGTGCCCACCGTTGCGGTGCCGCTGACCACGTTCGAGGTTGTATTGATGGTGCTGACCGAATTCGTACCAAAATTCGCAACGTAGACTACGTTGTTCTGCGTGCTGTTCAAGAACACCGGTTCCGAGCCCGTCGGGAGCGCGATCGTGCTCACCGGACCCAGTCCAGTAGACAGTCTGGAATTAAATACTGGAGTGAAGGAGGAAACCACGTCGAGTCCGCCTGGAACCACGCTGCCCGCGCTCGCGACAAACACCGTCGAAGCGTTCGGCGAAATCGCCATATGCGTGGGATTGTCCCCCAGGTTCGGTTTGGAAGGGTCACCGGAGGGAGTTTCGCCGACGATGGAATCTCCCGAGGCGTCAATCTGCATCGCCGTCCCCGGATAACTGTCCGCGTTGGTGCTGATGCCAAAAACTTCGTGAAAATCACTCGGCTGCGGGCTGGTTTCCACGGGGCATCCCGGAACTCCTCCCGTCGAGCAGGGAATTACTACCGGGCGGTAAACCTGTCCGCAAGCGGACCAAAACAAGATAGGAAGCACCATGGCCGCCCATCGGCCCAAGCGTCGAACACTCATCGGCACCCCATGCTGCGTCCTGCAAGGAAGATTCTGATCATAGGTGAGAAGAATTCAACATTCTAACGGCTGGCCCCGATCTACGCCAGTCCGCCGACCTACCGTTGTCGCTTCAGCGGAATCGATAACCTTTGGGATGCCGGCGTCGAGAGACGAGTTGGATGAAGAGCACACCTTCGCGACTGCGGCGATTGTTCGCGTGAAGGAGAGAAGGGGCGCCGGAAGCCGGAAGCCCGATTTTTTTACCGCCCGCGCCGCGACTTGCCCCCAGACGCAGCCACCGGGGTCTCGGTCTTCTCCGCCGCCGCAGGTTTTTTCTTGCCTTCCATCTGCGCCAGGCTTTGCTTGAGGGCCGCCATCAAATCCACCACCGGAGCCAGTTTCTTCGGCTTTTCGACGGCCGCGACTTCTCCGCCCTCGAGTTTGGTCTCAATCAACTTCTTCAGATTTTCCTGGAACGAATCTTTATACTTTTCCGGATCCCAGTCGTCCGCCAGCGCCTCAATCAGTTGATGCGCCACTTTGATCTCAGCTTCTTTCAACTCCACATCCGGCGCGCCAAATCCTTCCACCTGGCGCACTTCTTCCGCGTAATACATCGTGTGCAGCATCAGCCCACCGGCATGGGGCCGCAGAAATACCGTATACTCCCGGTTGTGCATCGTGATCTTCGCGATGGCCACGTACTCGCTCTCTTCGAGCGCCTTCGTCAGCAGGGCATACGGCCGCCGTCCCGCCTCTTCCGGCAGCATGTAATACGACGACTCGAAATAAACCGGATCGACGTCGCTCGCTTTCACGAACTCCAGAATCTCCATGGTCTTCGCGGTCTGCGGCTCGATCTTCTTGATCTCTTCCGGCTCGATGATGATGTATTCGTCTTTGCGAAATTCGTATCCCTTCACAATTTCGTTGCGGTCCACCACAACATTTTCCAGCGGACAAATATATTGCTGCTTCACCCGCTGCTTATCTGGACGGTGCAGCATGTTGAAAGAAATTCCGCTGCTGCGGGCGCCCGAAAACAAGCGCACCGGCATGGAGATAAGGCCAAAGGTTAAGTGTCCAGACCAGACCGAAGCTGCCATAGTTCCTCGTTCCTCTCGCTCATGAGCCTCCACAGTACTTGTCATTCCGACCAAACCAATGGATTGGGTGCGGCCAATCCTTGGCGTGTGGAGGAACCTGCTGTCTCTCGACCGGCATCGGCGTACTGGAATCGCCGCTAACCGGCCCAGATTAGGCAGTTTAGCCCAGAAACAAATCTTGGATGCACAAATCTTCGGGCATGGGGAACCGAAATTCAAAGCCGGAGGGGATGGGGTTCCCCAGATCCGGACACCAGGGGTAGTAGTTACAGGGCTGGTTCGTCCGGAAGAGTCAAGAGAGCGCAACGCTCATCGATGAACCCGCTAACCAACCTTCCTGCCATCCCTCTATGGTCTTGTAGGGTAGAAAGCATCCCTCCCAAGGGGCTTCCATGCTCCTTCCGGGTTGCGTTGGGGTAATCCGGTTGACCTTGGCCGCGATGTCAGTATCCGGGCAAACGGCCCCCGCGTCCTTATTTTGTGAACCCTTCACTGCCCCAGGCTCATCCTTCGACAAGGGCTTCCGACCAATACAACGAAAACCATGGGGACCCAATGACCGACCTGCGCTATCCCATCGGCAAGTTTCATTTTGACGGACCACTCACCGAAGACACGAAGCATAAATATCTGGCCGACATCGAACAAACCCCAGCCCATCTCCGCGCCGCCGTCAAGGGTCTCTCTGACCAGCAGCTCGACACGCCCTACCGTCCCGCGGGCTGGACCGTCCGCCAGCTCACGCACCACGTTCCGGACAGCCATCTCAACGCCTACGTGCGTTTCAAACTCGCCCTCACCGAAGATGAGCCGACGATCAAGCCTTACGCCGAAGACCGCTGGGCTGAACTCGCCGACACCGAGACCACCCCGATTGAGATTTCGTTGACGATGATGGACTCCCTGCACGCCCGCTGGATCCGCCTTCTGCGTTCCCTGCAGCCGCCAGACTGGAAACGCACCTTCCGCCATCCCGAACTGGGCCTGATGCCCCTGGAGAAGAATCTGGCGCTCTACGCCTGGCACGGCCGTCATCACGTCGCCCACATCACCAGCCTGCGGCATAGAAACGGCTGGTAAAACTGAGAAAACAATTCCTCAAACTTTGGCCATCTTTTCCCTGTCGGCGCGGTCGCGCGGAAGCAAGCTCCCGCACACGCCAAGAAAGTCACTACCGAACGCGACATGGATGCCTCGCCAAACGCGCTTCCCCACCTCAGGGGGAGGGTGCGGAAAACAGCGACGAAATCATCGCGGCGATCGGCAAGTACAAGGAGACTCACACCCCCACCGAGACGGAAGAGGCCGTCGCAGCCTGGTACGGGCGATACGACGAAGACTTAGCCGCCGCGATTCAGGACAATCAGACTGTGCAACGCCTGCGCGAAGAAAACGCGAGCAACGGCTATGAACTTTTCCGTCAGGGCGGTGACTACCAAAGCGGGGAGAATCGTCGCCGCGCCGAGTACATCGGGCAGCGACATGATCAGCACCACACCATTCGCCGCAACGTGGCTCTAGGGGTACGCATTCAGCACGTCTTCATGAAAGTCCGCAACGGACTGATGCGCTATAACCTTCACTACGACTGGTTCAAGATTCGCACCACGAATGGCATCGACGTCTATTAACTTCGAAACCTGCTTGCGAATCCGAAGCAGCAGAATCCCTCAGCTGGCTCCCAACTTCCACAGCAGATAGCTGCCGGCCTCCCGCAACACCGCATAAAGTCGCTGCCCCACCCCATGCGGCCGCGAATCCGGCCTCGGAGCCACATACACCGGACCCACGCCCTCATGCTGCAACAGCCGTTTGATCCGGAAGACGTGATAAGCGTCGCTCACCGCCACGCAACTGTGCAGCCCGTTGGCCCGCATGATCACCGCCACGCGCACCGCCGATTGCGCGGTATCGGAACCCTGCGTCTCCGCGATTAGGTCCCGTTCCGGAATTCCACGATGTTCGAGATAGTCGCGTCCCACGCCGCCTTCGCTGAAGCTGGGATCCGCCGCCGCACCGCCCGTCGTGATGACCACCGAGGCAATTCCTTTTTGGAAGAGATCGAAGGCATGATCCAGCCTCGCCCGCAGCACCGGCGAGGGATGCCCGGAGTACTCGGCCGCGCCAAACACCACAATCGCGTCCGCCCGATGCAGTTCTTGCCGCGAGCCTTCCTGCACCACGCGCACCGCGGTCAGCGCCAGAAACGCCACCAACGCGAGCGCCGCCAACGCTTCCAGCCACAACAGCCAGCGGCCGGTCGCACCTCGCGTAGCATGATCGTCGCTCATCCTTTAGCAAAAAACGTGGAAATTTCTTCGGCCGGAATTGCGCCTTCGCGCATAATCCGCCAGCGCGCTCCCTCGTCGGTCAAATCGACAATGGTCGATGGAATATCTCGCGGTGAAGTTCCTCCGTCCACAATAATGCTGATCCTTCCATGCAGTTGCCCGTGGACTTGCTCGGCGCTGGTACACTCCGCCGCTCCGCTCAGATTCGCCGAAGTGGCCGTAATCGGAATCGCCGCCGCCGTCACCACCGCCAGCGGAATCTTCGCATTCGGCACGCGCAATGCCACGTTGCCCGTGTTGGCCGTGACCTTCAGCGGCAACCGCGATCCCGCTCTCACAATGATGGTCAGCGGCCCCGGCCAGTATTTCCGCGCCAGCGCGTAAAACTCCTCCGGCAGCGCCTTGGCCAGTTCTTCCGCCTGATCCACACTCTCGATCAATAGCGAAAGCGGTTTATGACGCGAGCGCGTCTTGATGTCATACACGCGATCGACCGCCCGCAGGTTGAAGGGATCGGCCGCCAGCCCGTAGAACGTGTCCGTTGGCATGCCCAGCACTTCGCCCGCTCGAATCTGATCGGCGGCGTACTTTACCAGTGAACTCTCCGGGGACTGACAATTGATCTTTATGATTTCGGCGCGCACGGCCTTCCCTTCCTGCCCTGCTTCTGGTTGGAGTATTTGCCTGTGAAACTTATCATAATACGGCAAGGCACGGCGAGGCAGGGACTGGCGTATCATGCATTCACCATCTCACGCATGAAAAGCCCTCCCGGACCCGCTCTCAGCGCGCAAGACCGCCTCCGCCGCATCGAAGGCCGCCACAACCCGCTGGTCAAGCAATTGCGCCAGGCCTTTTCCGGCTGCGAACTCACCGCCGCCGGAGACTGCGCCATCGAAGGCCTGCGCATCCTCGAAGAAGCCATTCGCAGCGGCCTCCGTTTCAGGGCCGTGTTCTTCCGCGAGTCTGCCCAGGACCGCGCCGAGCGCCTGCTGCCGCAGATCGGAGCCCAGGTCGAAACCCTTCTGCTGCCCGACAAATTATTCGACACCCTGGTTCCCAGCGAATCCCCGCAAGGCGTAGCCGCGCTGGTACGCCTCAAAGAATTTTCGCTCGACGATGTCACCGAACGCCTTCAGGTGGGCCCGATCGTTGTCCTCGCCGGTCTGCAGGATCCCGGCAATCTGGGTACCATCCTGCGCTCCTCCGAAGCCTTCGGCAGTGCCGGTATCGTGCTCGGCGAAGGCACCGTCAGCCCTTTCAATGCGAAAGTCGTACGCGCTTCCGCCGGCTCTGTCTTCCGCCTTCCCCTCGTTCATCGCCACGGAAAGTCAGCAACCATCAAACTGGAAGAAGTTTCCGAGAAGTTGCGTGCCCAAGGCGTCCGCCTGATCGCCACCTCTTCCCACAAAGGAACGCCGATCGATCGGACCGACTTGAAGAGTCCCGCCGCAATCTTTTTCGGCAATGAAGGCTCCGGCCTCCCGCGCGACCTCATGGCCAGAATGGACGAATCCATCGCTATCCCCCACACCCCGCAGGTCGAATCCCTCAACGCCGCCATCGCTGCCAGCATCGTACTGTACGAAGCCGAAAGGCAAAGAAGGTAAACTTGCTGACCACCGAGGCTCTGCATCACGGACAATATCAACGCAACCAGATAAACTCTGTCCTTGATCGGAATCGCCTCGCAGCAGGTGCAAAGCGCTTTAGCGTTTTCTAAGTTTTCTCCGTGTCTCTGTGCGCTGTGGTGAAATGATTTTCCATGGGACTTTTCCAATCCATCCCGAACCCCGCCGCCGATCGCACTCGCCCCCTGGCCGACCGCATGCGCCCGCGCACCCTCGACGAATACGCCGGCCAGGAACACCTGATCGCTGCCGGCAAACCTCTCCGTACCCAGATCGAGCGCGACGACACCGGCTCGCTTATCTTCTGGGGTCCTCCCGGCACTGGAAAAACCACGCTCGCGAAAATTATCGCGAGCATGACCAAAGCCGAGTTCATCGAATTCTCCGCCGTCCTCGCTGGAATCAAGGAAATCAAGCAGGTCATGGCTGACGCCGAACGCGCCCGCCAATATGGCACCCGCACCATCGTTTTCATCGACGAAATTCACCGCTTCAACAAAGCCCAGCAGGACGCCTTTCTGCCTCACGTGGAAAAAGGCAACATCCGTCTGATCGGTGCCACCACCGAGAATCCTTCCTTCGAGATCAACGGCGCTCTGCTTTCGCGCACCCGAGTTTACCTCTTGCAGGCGCTCACCGAAGAGCAAATCGTCCAACTCCTAAAGCGCGCCCTCACCGACCAAGAACGCGGCCTCGGTACCATGAATTTGCATGCCTCCGACGACGTCCTTAAGAAGATCGCCAGCTATACCAGCGGCGACGCCCGCAGCGCCTACAACGTCCTCGAAGTCGCCGCCGGCCTGGCCCAGCAAACCGGCACTCAGCCCGCCAGAATCACCGACGACATCGTCCGCGACGCCCTGCAGAAACGCACTCTGCTCTACGACAAAGCCGGCGAAGAGCATTACAACCTGATCTCCGCCCTGCACAAATCCGTGCGCAACAGCGATCCCGACGCCGCGCTCTACTGGCTCGGCCGCATGCTCGAGGCCGGGGAAGATCCGCTCTACATCGCCCGCCGCGTCGTCCGTATGTCGGTCGAAGACATCGGCCTGGCCGATCCCAACGCTCTTTCTCTCTGCATGGCGGCGCGCGACGCGGTTGATTTCATCGGCCTGCCCGAAGGCAATCTCGCCCTCGCGCAAGCCGTGGTCTATCTTTCCGTCGCACCCAAGTCGAACGCCCTCTACACCGCCTACGCTGACGTGCAGCAGGATATCGAACGAACCGCTGCCGAACCCGTCCCCCTGCACTTGCGCAACGCGCCCACCCGCCTCATGAAAGGCCTCGGCTACGGCAAGGACTATCAATACGCCCACGACGTCGAAGGCAAAGTCGCCAACATGCCCTGCCTGCCGGAAAATCTGCGCGATCGAACCTACTACCACCCCACTAACGAAGGCATCGAGAAACGCATTCGCGACCGCATGGAGGAGATCAAGCGCCTGCGCCGCCAATCGCCCGCCACCACGTCAACTCGCCAAAACACAGAGTCCTAGCCCCGCCTTCGAGCATCGAATTCAGAGAAAGCTGGTTTCATAGATTTGTTCTTGGGGAGGGCACGGTTTTAGCCGTGCCGATTAGAACTGTTGGAAATGGGGCTTTCGCCCCTGAGGGTCGGGCTTACTAATCTCAAAGTCGTTGTGTTGAAACATCTTGTAGTCGTTTCTTAAGGTGACATCATGGCCACGGCTCCGGTTAATATCTTCGACGAATACCCCTCGGCTCGCCCTCCGGTCGATACCCAGGTAGAAAGCCTGCAAAAACTGCAGAAGGCTGCCCAAACCATCAGCTCGATTCTCGACCTCGATCAACTGATCGACAACATCGTGAATGAAGTAGCCCGCTCCTTCGGCCTTACAGAGACCAGCGTTTACCTGCACGACGAAGCGCGCGGAGAAATGGTGATGGGCGGCGTCCACGGCTGCTCGCTTCACAGCAAGGGTTTTCGCCTCAAGATCGGCAAAGACGGCATGGTCGGCTACGTCGCTTCCACCGGACAGATGCGCTATGCCCCGGACGTTGACAAGGACGAGTATTACGTTGCCTGCGAGCCATCCACGCACTCGGAAGTAGCGATCCCACTGCTGGTCGGCGAACGCCTGGTCGGAGTGTTTACCGCATCCCACCCCGATCGCGACGCTTTTCCCCGCCAGCAACTGAGGCTTCTTCAAGCGCTGTGCGATCACATCGCGATCGCCATCTATAACGCGCACCGCTTCCAGTCCGAGCGTGCCGAGCGCGAAGCCATGAGCCGCGAGGCTGAGGAAGCTCGCGCCATTCAACAGGCTCTTCTGCCCAAGGCCTCGCCTTATCTACCCGGCTTTGCCGTTTCCGGCCTGAGCATTCCCGCCCGCGCCATTGGCGGGGACTGGTACGACTTCATTCCTTTTCCCGATGGCCGCTGGGGATTAGTGCTAGCCGACGTTTCTGGAAAAGGCACCGCGGCCGCGCTGCTTATGTCGGCCACGCGCGGAATGCTCCGCTCTTTGGCCGAAGCCTGCTCCACTCCGGCCGAGGTACTGAACAGATTGAACGGCCTGTTGCTGGAAGATTTCCCCGCCGGGAAATTTGTCACGCTCGTCTATGGCGTCTTGGATCCCGAAACTCGCAGCATCACTTTCGCCAGCGCCGGCCATCTCCGTCCACTGTTGGTCGACGACAGCGGACCCCGCTTCCTCGATACCGAACGCGGACTCCCGCTGGGCTTGAGTTGCGGCGATTACTCGCAGAGCACCGTCGCTCTCTCCAATGGCTCGCGCCTCGTTTTCTACAGCGATGGCATCAGCGAGGCTTCAAACCGAGAAGACGAAGAGTACGGACTGGACCGCCTGGCGCGGCACGTTTCGAGCTCCGGTGCATCCGCAATCACCGTTCTCGATGATGTCCGTGCCTTCGCCTCCGGCGTCCCCCTGCGCGATGACGCCAGCGTCGTATTTGTTCAAGTCGCCGCTTAGCGGCTCTCGACCGCTCGTGGCGGTCGCCCATTCTCATACCGCCCGCAGCACCCTGGAAGAACGGGCTTTCCGCACCCGCCCTGAGCAAAGTCGAAGGGGCCGCGTAAAAGCCGCCTTAAACCGGCCGGGCGTTAGCCCCTGAGCCGTGCTGAAGCGGCCGCAGAGTTAGCAGAATGATCAGACTGGCGAGGGCCAGCACCGCCAGGATAAAAATGCTGCCCTCCGGCCCCGTGGTTCCGCCACTGAGGATGGGTTTGCCCACGGGATGCGTGGCCAGCAGATGGTGCTGCACCATGGTTCCACTGTCGGCGACGCCATAGAGGAACGATTGGCTCCAGTCCCACGCGGTGTGGAAGCCAATCGCCCACCACAGCGAACCGGTTCGCCACAGGCTGAAGCAAAAGACCATAGCGGCCAGCCCGGCGGAGAGCAGTCCGATCGGAGATTCGCCCGGGTTCTTGCCGTGGCCGAGGCCGAAGAGGAACGACAAGAGGATGGCCGCGCTCCAGAAACCGAACGCTTCACTGTGGCGCGCCTTGAAAGCCCACCGGTAGAGCCCGGCGAGGCCGCGGCTTAGCGTGTATTGCAGGTATCCGCGGGTCAGATACTCCTCGAGCAAGCCGACCAGTAAGAAGCCGAGCAACCAGATCGCTCCGTAGCGAAGAATGTCCCTCCCGAAGATCAGACGGCCGTCGATGACAAGCCGTCCGGTCTTGCACAGCGCGAGTACGAGAATAGACAAACACGCGACTCCCCACCCCAGACCAGCCAGGAAGTTTGGCAGCTTGCGCTTGCCACCAAAGCCGTAGACGGAATTGGGCCGTCGCTCGATCTTCGACATGATCCAGGTAACGACGAACGTTATGAAGAAAACCACCGACTCATCAATATAGAAGGAGGCGGGAGAGAATTCCTCGCCCGGCTTTGGCCCTTTCGCGGGGTGCACCTTGTGACCGATGCGGTTCGCGCAGAAGGCAATCGCCGCGAAGAGCGCCATGAAAATCAGCAGGCTCCAGCCCGCGCGGATGCCGTCTTTGCCGACGAACAGTTTGCGAAGAGTCGAGGGCGGCGGCGGCGGAACAGGTTCGGAGGGTCTGACCTCTGCCTTAAGATGCAAGGGGCTCCTTCGTAGAGCAGGAATCGATTGGATCCGTTTCGTTCTACGCTGCCAGAGTTGCTTTTGTTCCGCAGACTTCCAGCCGAGCTTTCGCTCTCACCGGAATCTTGCCCGGTGGTCCTGGAGAATACATCGGTCCATCACGACAAAAATCCCCGCCTTCCGCGCCTTCTCTGCGGCCTTCTGGTGAACCACCCCCTCCTGCATCCAGATGGCAGGCGCCTTCAGGCGGATCGCGTCGTCCACAATTTCCCCAACGAACTGCGGCCTGCGGAAAATGTTTACGATATCGATCCTCTCCGGCACGTCGAGCAACGATGCATATGCTTTCTCGCCCAAACACGACTCAATCTGCGGATTGACCGGAATGATGCGGTATCCTCTGCCCTGCATGTAAGCGGACACCCCGTGGCTGGGACGCAACGGGTCGTTGGAAAGTCCGACTACGGCAATGGTCTTTGCGCGCTGCAATAATTCCGTGACCGGATCCGTCGGAGGGAGAGTAGTCATACTATTTCTTATTCGCTGCGTCCAGCTTCTGCTTGTACATCTTCAGCGCCAGCTTCCGCACGGTCTCCGAAACTTCTTTGTTCGCGGAAATATTTTTCAAATCCACCGCCAGCAAATGTTTCATCAGACCCAAGCCTAGATCGAGTGGGGTTCGCGGATTTGCCACCAGATTCCGCACCACAATGTAATTCTTCATGAACCGCCGCTTCAGCGGAATCTGCCGCAGCACCGCTTCCAACACGTTTTTCTGCAGGGCAAACTTCTCCACCTCTCCATCGGAAAGCTTCGGAGCCTCGAGCACCGCTAGCGCCACCACTTTGGTCCCATCCCGAATCAGGATCGACCGCTCCTCCTTGTTGCCCTTCAACGCCAGTTGAATACGCCCCTTCACGTCCAGATGATTGATCTTCTGCAGCGTGTTCTCCCGCTTGCCCTCGAGCGGAGCGTGAGGAGCTGCGTGCCCCGCTGCTTTCGCATCTCCAGCCACCCCTGGTTTCGCCGCCGCAGCTGCCGGCGCACTTCCCGCGATCTCCTGCACCGCCGACACCGGGAAATAGTTGCTTCCCAGCAACTCCATAATCCCGCCGATCGGCTGAAAAGGCTTTCCCTCCGCCGCACTAATTTCCGGGGCGTGCTCCGCCAAATAAGCGGAAACCTGCTCTTCGGGAACATCTCCTTCCTCCGAAGTTGCCGCCGGCGTTGCGGGATCGACGGAACCGGGCGGTTCTGCGGCTACAGCAGCTGCTTCGATGGCCCCGTCGGCTCGAACCGCAGGCTCGGCGCTTGCCCCTCCGCCTAACAGTTCAGCCACCGTCCTTGCGTCCTTGGCCTTCAGGTAAGGATTCGATCGCAGCCCTTGCAACACTCCCACCGCGGCCCGCACCCGCGCGCTCCCGAGCATGGTTGCGATGCTCTCTGCCGATGCGGAGATGGCGAACCTCGCCAACGCGCTATCCGGGATCGAAGGATTCTCCAGCAACGCCGGCAACAACTTCGGACGCAGATTCTCCGGCGAAATCAGATAATCGAGCACTTCCCGCGCCGTCTTGGGATCGCAAGCCGCAGCCGCCGAAGCCTTTTCGTCCCACCCCGCCAGCGTCATCCGCGCCAGGTCGCCGAACAACCGGTTGTGCTTCGCCAGATAAACCAGAATTTCCAGATTCTCGTCCGGCGTCACCGACAGCGCGCCCCGCGCCGCAAACTGCATCATGTTTGACGGCAACTTCGACGCCCGAATTTGATCGATCATGCGTGCCATCATTTCCCTCTGGGACGGGCGACGCGCTTCCCGTTCTTTGCCTTGGCTTCGAGTTCCAGCACCACGAGCTCAAAATCGCGGATCAACCGGTTCGGCTCGCCCCGTTGAAACTCCTCCAACAACGCCCGATAGTACCAAAGCGTTCCTTCGCGCCCACCCTTAAAACGTTCCCAAACGACTTCCCCCACTTCGCGGTAATCGGAAAGAATGGAGCGCAGGTTGTTCAATTTGTCCGCCGCCGAAACCAATCTCGTTTCGTCGTCTGCACTCTTCAAATGCCGAAGGTAGGTATCCTTCCGCTCCCGCCACGGCGGCTTCGGAAACGTATCCGAGTCCGTGCATCCCTCCACCATCTTCGCCACTCTGCTTCCAAAACGCCGCTTCACTGTTTTCAGCATGGCCGCGCCGCCGCAATCTTCCACCACGTCGTGCAGCAGCGCCGCAATCGCGATATCCTCGTCCCCGCCATACTCCAGCGCCAACGACGCCACTCCCATCAAGTGCGCAATGTATGGAATCCTTGATGCCTTTCGCGTCTGCCCCGCATGTTTCTTCTTGGCAAAAAGAAATGCGCGCTCGAATCGCGAACCAAGTTTGATCGTATTTCTCCGCCTTCCGTCCACTATTTCTCCTGTTTCTCCCCCCGCCGCGCCATCAAATACGCCCGGATAAACGGTTGCAAATCCCCATCCAGCACGCGATCCACGTCGCCCACTTCGGTTTTCGTGCGATGATCCTTGATCATGCGGTAAGGCTGCAGCACATACGAACGAATCTGCGATCCGAAATCGTTGTCCATTTTCGAATCCTCAATCTTCTTCGTCGCCGCTCTCTTCTTCTCCATCTCAAATTCATACAGCTTCGACCGCAGCATGCTCATCGCCCGCTCGCGGTTTTTATGCTGCGACCGTTCATTCTGGCAACTGGCCACCAGTCCCGTCGCCAGGTGCGTGATCCGCACCGCCGAATCCGTCGTGTTGACGTGCTGCCCGCCCTTGCCGCTGGAACGGTAAGTATCGGTGCGAATATCCTCCGGCTTGATCACCACTTCTATACTGTCATCAATCTCCGGCGACACAAACACGCTGGCAAACGACGTATGCCGCCGCTTCGCCTGATCGAAAGGCGAAATGCGCACCAGCCGGTGCACGCCGATTTCGCTGGTCAGCAATCCAAACGCATATTCCCCATTCACCGCAAAGGTCGCCGATTTCAGCCCCGCCTCTTCCCCCGGCTGGTAATCGTAGAGAACCGTCTCCAATCCCTGCCGCTCCGCCCAGCGCAGATACATGCGCAGCAGCATGTCAGCCCAATCCTGCGACTCCGTCCCGCCCGCTCCCGGATGAATCGTCACAATCGCGTTGAGCGCGTCGTTGGGCCCGGAAAGCAAGGTCTCCGTCTCGAGCTTGTCGATCAGTCCGCGCAGCGAATCGATCTCGCGACCGAGTTCCGCATCCACGTCCTCGCCTTCCTTCGCCAAATCGAAGTAAGCGGCAATGTCATCGCCCCGGCGCGCCAGGTCCGCGTCGGTGGCCAGCAAATGTTCCAGTCGCTTTTTCTCCCGCATCACTTGCTGCGAGCGCTGCGGATTCGACCACAAATTCGGGTCGGCGGCCTGCTTTTCAATTTCAGCTAATTGCGGACGGAGCTTGTCCGCGTCAAAGATACTCCCGGAGCTCGCGCACTTTCGTGGTCAGCGGCGTGTATTCTTGTTCCAGTTCCTGAATCATGCTATAGCGGTTGCCCTCTTTGGTTTGAGGAAGCGCATCAGCAGCGCCCCTGCAGAAATTATCGCACACAAAAACGCGAACCAGTCCCCATGTCGCGTGTAGAACGTGGTTACGGAGGTGAGGGCGTAAGGCGCATTAAGCGCAGCCCGTTCTTTCCGCGGAAGCCGCGCCACGACTCGCCCATAAGGATCGATCGACGCCGTCACGCCCGTATTCGTCGCGCTCAGCAGCCAGCGTTCATTTTCAATCGCGCGCATACGCGTCTGGTTCAGATGTTGCGCGTACGCCCCGCTGTCGCCGTACCAAGCGTCATTGGAAATATTCACGAACACTTCGGCGCCATTGTTGACAAACTGCCGAACCTCATCCGGAAACACCGACTCATAGCAGATGAAAACTCCCAGCTTCTCGCCGCCCGCATCCAGCGCCGCGCGCGCTGTTCCAGCCTGAAACTCGCCCACTTCTTTCGTCAAGCCTCCAGCAAATGCGAACAAACTGGGAAACGGCAGGTATTCGC
>JBAUXO010000354.1:0-5132 GCA_049584315.1 Candidatus Sulfotelmatobacter sp.
CTCCGGCAGATACTCAAAGACCCAGTTGGAAAAGAAACTTTTCTGTCCTCCGAGGGCAGCGTCGAGAGTGCGCTGAAGACCTTGAGTCCCCCACCGTCAAAAAAGGCGCACGGCCTGCTCGGCGACATCGAACAGCTTTCGGAATCTCTGCAGCGCTACCCGTGGACGACGCTGGCTGCGATGAAGGGCGATCAGCAGGTAATTCGCAAGTTAGAGGAGACCGAGAAGTTGATCAAAGAATTGAAGAAAGCCCTTTCCAGATAAGGTTAGAGGACACCGAAAATGCCACTCACGATCATCAACGGCAGCGCGTACTTTACGCTGGCGGTACCGCTGAAGGACTTCCCGCAACTGTTACGCGATCACCTGAAAGAGAACCCCGACACTCCTGAGGTCGAGTCTCTTGGAGCAGAGTTGGTGCGAGCGGATTTCCCTGCTGATAAGATCGCGGGGTTTGTAACGGGTGTGTGTAAGTGGGGAGGTCACGAGGGAATACGGGGTCGTGTTTTGAACCGTAACACAAGTGTTGAGATTGGGGATGCTCTGAGAAAGGCATCCGCGAGTCTGGCGAAGGGTCGCCTCGCCGATGCGCTCACTCAAGTCAATGAGATCAACTCCCTTGGAGACGTGTCCTTTGCTTCGAAGCATCTGCGATTTCTGCGACCGGACATCTGTCCGACGTTCGATTCGATTTTGCGCGGTTCTTTGCCGTATCCATTTGATGCGCAGGGCTACGCCGCCTTCGCGAACGATTGTGCATTGCTCGCTAGAGCACTTGCAGAGAACCAAATCGCTAATCCGAGGCAGCGTAAGAGTGGGGCTTGGTTTGTGGCGGATGTGGAAGGAGCGGTGTATATTTTTGCGCGTCGTTCTGCATGAGCTTTCACTAGGGGCACAACAAGCTGCCAACCGCGAATCGTGCCCTGAGATTGGAGCTAAAGGAGCAGGGATGATGATGCGGATTTTCTTTGCGTTACTTCTAACCACGACGATGACGACCGGAGCAGTGAAGGCTCAGAACAACCCAGACCCTTCCACGAAGACTCAGAGCAGCCCCGATGCTTCCGTTGCGGAACCCCAGTACATCAACAGTTTTTCCGGTGTGGACTCAAATGGGAAGCTGATTGAGTTGGAACGCAATACTGTGGCGTTTCACGCCAAGACAAAAGTGCTACCGGGCTATGCGTCAGTTAAGATGGTCGCGGAATTCAAACCCGGCAAAGCGTCGGTGCGCATGCCAGCAAATGCACAATTCATAGTACGTGGTCGTTCTTCGGTCGATCCCATGTCGCTCTATCAGTTGCGGGTTCTCAAAAGCTCCAAGGATCGCCGCGAAATCGTGATAACGCAAGGGCACGGCACCGTCTTTGGTGGTGGGGCGACATTGAGCATGGATGAAGGCGCAATAGCGATTCGGTTTGAGGATTATGGCTCTAGCTCCTACCGCATTACGCCAGAGCATCCGCTGCCACCCGGAGAGTACGCTCTAGGGTTACGGGGGATGGGTTCTGAGCTTTATTGTTTTGGCGTGGATCGGTAAGCAAACATGATGACGAAGGTCAATGCTAGACTGCGAATTCTTGGCGAGGAAGTTTGAAAACAGCCGCCTATCTCAGTGTTGGGAATCATGTTTTGCGTAAGAGTACAAACTTCCGAAGAGTTTTAAGATCGTGATCACTTGTCCTTATTTTGATTCGGTGATCCTGTCGAAATTCACGCGCTATGCCACCGATCTGTCGTTTGCCTCAGTTCCACCCATGTCGCCAAGTCCGAGTACACTCTCCCCAAATTTTATCGCAACGCCTCGCTTCTTCAGCCCGAGCACACGTTATCATTCTTTCGCACGATCCAATTCGCCCACCGAACCGGAGTGGCGACTAGCGATTACCTTCTTGGGTTGATTTCGAGTCTAATAGGTCATCCACGAGGGACACCTTATGGCTGTGGTCTGGTTCTACTGCGATGAAAGTTACGACCCGAAAAATAAAACACCTGATGCTTATGTTGTAGGAGGGCTGGCCGCAGAAGAAAGCGTGTGGAAGAAGATTGAAAGAAGTTGGAACTGGAAAAATAAACGAGTTGGAGTCGGGTGTTTTCACGCAGTAGACCTGAACGCACATACGTATGAATTTAGTGGGTGGACTAGACAGCGAGCCAAGAGATATTCCCGTAGCCTCTTGAAGATTTTGATCAAGCAAAGGAGACAATTGCAGGCAGTGAGCGTCGGAGTGCTAGCGAAGGATTACGAGCAAATCATCAACGAAGACGGTCGGAGGCGACTAGGCCATCCATATATCCTCTGTTTCAAGGAATGCGTCGCGCTGCTTGCGGAGGAATTACACCGACCACAGAATGGGTGGTCACAAGACGTTAAGGTCTCCGTTATTTTGGAACAGAATAAGTTTCAAGCGGAAGCGATCAATGTCTTTTACAAGATGAAGGCTCACCCCACGTGGAGAGCAGCATATAGGCTCGGAACATGTGCGTCGGGAAGCCGGGAGCAGTTTGTTGCGCTTCAACCAGCGGATTTGATCGCCTACGAAACGTTTAGGCTAATCCATGAGCGCCATTTCGGCATGAACAAAATCAGAGTGCCATTGAACAAGATGTTTCCGTTCAACGGATTTTCAGGCTTCTATTACACACCTGAAATTCTGGTGGACATGAAGCCAATTGCAGAGAACGATACGAGCGAGCCAAACGGGTGCATCATCATTCATCCACCAGCATATACAAAAGACGATGCTCCCGGCTCAGAGCAGACTCCTTAAGTACATCCGAGGGGCTGGTCACAAAGGCTGCCTGCACCTCTGAAACGCCTCAGCCGACCTGAACCTCCTCCGGGCAGCCGAATCGCCCTAAAGCGGTTTTTCAGAGCGACTATATTGATACAATCCCCGACGAGGGAATCCATGCCTGCCCGTGGTTCACAATGGGAAAGTTCTCACCGACAAAGCTGCATGGCGACTGCGAGGAGATCGCCAACACGTCCACGGCTTACGGTCGGCGGCGGCGTAACTGGATCGACGCCCACGGCTCCGTTCCTGATGGGCAAGTTGTCGATGCGTCATGCGGCAACCAGCGCTGCATCGCGCTGAAACACGCCTTCCTCCGTCCACGTGTGGAGCAGCCGGGCAGGTACCGCAAGATTGCGGATCGCATTCACAGGCTGAAGGTGGGTCAACATTTTGATGTTCGGCGCGTGGGCACTGATGATCGGAGCCGCAACAGATTTCGCTCTGGCTTGTACGCGGCTGCTCGGCTGGACAGGGTCTCGGTGCGCGGGCTGGCAGACGGGAGCGTGCGCGTCACGAAGGTCGGGGAGTGGTCAAGGTTGGGAGTCTAAGGAGAATTGATGGGAGAGGCACCAAACCAAAGAGGCGTCGTTCGCATGAACAAACCTCGTTCCATCCGGCAGAGGTCGCAAAATGAAGAACCGTGAACAGCCAGAGCCAGCCTCAGCTTTCCCTTATGAGGTGTTGACCACCGCGGAGCTTGCTGAGCGTCTCAAGGTGAAAGAAAGCTGGGTGGTTGACCAGAGCAAGCGCTCGCGGACTGCCGATCCAATCCCGATATTCAGGCTGGGCAAACATCGCCGATACCTCTGGGGATCGCCGGAGCTTAATGCGTGGCTCCGTCGTCGGTCCGCTTCGTCAGAGAAGAGCGCGTAGATCGGGCAACAGGCGGATGCGCAAGCGAGGCCCGAGTTGCCGAGGCTTTCCAGTTCCTGTTACTATTTTGTTACTTTTTTCGCGTATAATCCGTCCTGTTTTGGCTGCCGTGGGCTTTGTTAACCGACATCGGACTTCGTGGCAGCGATCTTGAAAGTATCTGCGATTACAAAGGGATAGAACGATTTTTCCATTGTCGCTGTGATTTCTGAAATCGGGCGGAACCCAATCCCACTCTCTCCGCCATACCTTCCTAAGCCATAGTAAATACAGCAGCATGAAGCCCGTCTCTTAATTGTCTCTCAATAGGGATGACTACCGGTATTAGGGACAAGGAGGGCACCTGTTGGAACAAGTTCTCGAATGTCATGTCCTTCTTGAAGGCTCAGGGCATCCGGGGGCTTGCACAAAGAACGATTGGCCGCGTTACGTGGAAGAAGAGCCGGAGGTGTACGAGCGGGAGGATCTGGACACACTCTTCGCGGCGTGTGATGCGCAAGGGCGGCTAGGGTTCGAGTTCTTCTTGATGACTGGGATGCGCGAGCAGGAAGTCATGCACTGCTCCTGGGATGACATAAACCTGTCCCGCAGCACCATTACTGTGCGCTACAAGCCGGAGTACGGCTTCAGCCCGAAGAACTACAAGGAGCGCGAGATCGATCCCCGCGAAGCTGGTAAAGGAATTGAAGGCTCCAGAAGGCGAAGTCTGACAAAACCTGTGGCCTCGTCTTCCCCACTACCGGATGCCGGCCGAAGCTAAACTTCCTGGACGATCTCAAGGCATGTGCCGAGCGAGCCAAGCTCGACAAGGAAGATTTCTGGCTGCACAAGTTCCGTGCAACCTTCGCAACGTGGAGCCTGTGGGCCAGAGTGGACTTGCGCACGGTCCAGCAGTGGCTTGGTCACTCGGATATGGAATCGACAATGCGATATTTGAAGCCATCCCGCAGCCAGCACGTCCGGGATAAGGTGAACGAGATTTTCGCTTAGACGTTGGCTGCTTGTCTAATTATCTGTTGTCGCAATCTGACTGACACCAATTAGCCGAGAACTGGAGTTTCCCGGGTTTCGTGCAGTCTGGTCTGCCAGGGACTGACCAGAATACTCGCGACGGAGATTACCGTTTCGATTATTGTCGCGGTAGGGACGACCACTGCTGATCGCCCGCGCAGAGATCCGTACGAGCGCGTATTCGGATTCGGCTCTTACGTAAGGATGAGTGGCGTAAAAGCTGCATCGGGATAGGGGTGCAGAACGCGGGGCGGAGGAAGTGGGGTAAGACGTTCCCATCGCATCGCGGCGCGCCGGAGTGAGGAATTCGATCTGTCCACCATCCGCAACGAGCCACACCTGTATCTTCTTCGGTTCGCCGGATGCCTTGTAGGGCCCGAACCACTGCGTTTGTCGTTTGAGAGCCCTTTGTAATTCTGGGATCATCTGACTCTCGTCGCATCCTAGGCC
>JBAUXO010000355.1:0-154461 GCA_049584315.1 Candidatus Sulfotelmatobacter sp.
GGCCTAAACGGTCGAGCAGTTGCTAAAACAGAGGTGTCGGCAGTGTGGGGGGGCTGGATGCCGGAAAATATTTCTGGCGCTCCGCCAGGGAGAAGTGTTTTTCACTTGACATCCCCTTTAATAGGACCGATTAGGGAAGGTTTGCCGACAATCCGCCCGTAATGTACCGAGCAGATGTGCGGCTCTGAAGTGCTACGACGTTAACCCAAGCCGCCGCAGCAAATCCTGAAATTTTGGGTCTGAGCGGAAAGCATCAAAGCCAGGATCGACGTTTATAAAGTGAATACTGTCATCGCGCTCCCGATACGCTGATTCCAGCCAGCGAAAGGCCTGGTCCCTATCCTCGCGTTCCGCGCACAAGTAGGCAATCCAAACTGCGGAGCTATATGCGACCTTTCGCTCCGCGATTGCCTGATCGATCATGATCCGCAACGCTTCGGAGTAGTGAGCAGCGTCAATCCGGCCGATCGCCGCCGCCGCTTTAGCGCTGGATGCCTCGCCCGATAACTTGAGCCAGAGCCGAGCCTCAGTTAGAAACGGAGCGTACATTTTCTTTGCGAGATAATAGGTGGCCAAGTTCTGATGAGGGTCGGATGCGGTTGGGTGCAGATGAACGGTCTTTCGACTCTGCTCGATCGCGTCGTCGTAGCGATGTGCGAAGTAATATGCATCTCCCAGTTTCAGAGGGATGGCCACACTCAAGGGGTCAAGCTCCAGGGCACTCTTGGCTTCGCGAATCGCTTCTTCGGCCCGCCCTTCCTCGGACAGGAGGTCCGAATACCATTGGTGTGCCGTGGAATCACTGGGATTTAATTGAATCGCTCGCAGGAATTCCTTTTCTGCCCGAGCCGCGTCCCAGTCGTAGCCCCACTCGACCCGTCCCAGGGCCGAATGAGCTTCGGCCACCGTGTCGTCAATCTCAAGTGCCTTGAGGGCTGCGGCCTTGGCCTTCGGATATGAGTCGCGCGGGAACGAGACATCATGATCGCTCAACACGCCATAGGTGTCCGCGAGTCCAGCATAAGCGAGAGCATAATTGGGATCTTTTTGAATTGCCTCATTGAAGTATTCAATGGATTTTCGCAGCCCCTCAGGCGTGCGTTCGTCCCAGAGATACCGGCCTTTGAGGTAGGCTTCATGAGATTCAGGATTTACGACCTGTGAGCTTGAGAGGATTGCTCGCTCTTCTGGGGTGAGCTTGATCCGGACCTGGTTGGCGATGGACGTAGCTACCTCGTCTTGTATAGCTAGTACGTCACCCGCATCGCCCTCGTAACTTTCGGCCCATAGGTGTTTATCCGTGGACGCCTCGATCAGTTGCGCCGTAATCCGCACGCGCTTACCGGAATGAAGTACGGTGCCCTCGATTACGGCGTCCACGTTGAGCTCACGCGCGATCTGGGGCAATGACTTACCTGCGTCCTTGTAGCGCATCACGGAGGTTCGGGAGACTACCCGCAGTTGGCGGATTTTCCCAAGTTCGGTGATCAGCTCGTCCGTAATGCCATCGGCGAAGTAATCCTGCGCGGAGTCTCCGGAGACGTTTTCCAGGGGCAGCACAGCAATCGATCGGATCAGCGGTTGGACCGTTCTCCAGGGCCTATTGACCCAGACATAGTCGAACACTAGAGCCGCCACCGCAAGCAGGGCCAGTCCTGCGGCCACCAATGGGGCCCACCCCCTGACGGTGACTTCTCTTCGCGAAGGGTGCGGGGAAAGTGCGACCTCGGTGGCCGGCGGCGTACCCACGCCGCTGCTCACTTCGACTACGAGGCGATAGCCGCGCTTAGGCACGGTCTCGATGAATCGCGGGTGTTCCGCGGAATCGCCCAGCGCCTCACGGAGCCGGTTCACGGCTTTGTTCAGGCCGAGATTAAAATCAACGAAAGTCCCGGCGGGCCACAGCCGCTTCACGAGTTCGTCCCGCGTGACCATCTCACCCGGTCGCTCCAGCAGCGCGGCCAGGATCTGGAAAGGCTTTTCCGGAAGGATGACGTGATGGCCGTTCGTGCGGAGCTCACCCGCGCGCAAGTCCAGTTCGAATTCCGCAAAGCGGATAACGCGCTTGGATTCGGCCGGGCTCTCCATAGGGGATGCCTGCCAGAACGGGGCGTCCGCAGAGTTTAGCACGGGTGGACAGGGCGCGCATGGACAATAGAGATCCCTCGCAAGTAATTGACGCCTCGCCAGGTCCTTGTGGAACAAAAAGGTCACGCAAAAGTCACGCGTCCGGCATTGACCTGAGCAGGGTATCAACTCAATACTCGTGACCCAAATCATTGTGGAAAGAGAAACGAACTGGGGGAATTTGCGGTTGCCAGTATTGGCATTCGTTTGGACTCCAAAGTTGGTGACTTCTATTGGAGCTAAGCCCCAGAAAGTTTGCTGTACATGATCAGGCAGTGAACCAAGAGGGGTAGCTTATGAAATCGAGAATGTTGATGTTGTTTTTCACCGTCGCTTTGGGTTTATTTGCCGCACTGGCATTGCCGCGCAGAGTCGACGCGCAACAGCCCCGCTATAAGCTCGTCTACTTGGACGAGCTGGGTGGAGCCCATATCGCGGTGGATGGAAATATCAGCTGTTGCGGAATTCTTCCGTCGGTCATAAATAACAGTGGCACAGCCGTCGGCTCCGCCTCTACTTCCATTCCGACCCCTAATTCGCCGGTGATCGACAATCCATACGTTGTGCCCAATCCCACCACTATTGCCGCCGCGGCTTGGCAAGGCCCTGTCCCGATTAACCTCGGCACACTTCCGGGTGGATACTATAGCTTTGCCAACGCCATCTCGAACAGCGGATTGATTGCCGGAATCTCCGAAACTGGCGACATCGACCCGCGACTCGGTGTGCTTCAGGCGCATCCCACGCTTTGGATGCCCGGTTGGATGTCCGCTTACCCGATTGACCTGGGGACCTTCGGAGGCGGCGAGGGCTATGGGAGTCAGGTGAATGACTTCGGCCAGGTCGTCGGATACGCGCAGAACGGCATCGCCGACTCGTTCGACTATTTCGACCTGGGCACTCAGAGCAGGGCATTCCTATGGCAATACGGAGTGCTGAAGGACTTGGGCACGCTCGGAGGCAATGATTCCCAGGCTATTTTCGTGAATGATATCGGCCAGATAGCCGGAGTCTCGTATACCAGTTCGACCGTGGTGACCAATACGGGCTTCTATTGCATTGGGACAAATGTCCCGCGTCAGGATCCGTTCTTCTGGCAGAACGGCAAGATGCTGGATATCGGCAACCTCGGCGGAAATTGCGCTGTGCCCGCAGGCCTCAACATCCACGGTCAAGTGGCCGGAAATTCGGATCTCGCCGACGTTAATGTTTATCCACACGCGTTTCTCTGGAGCCGGGAATCAGGCATAAAGGACCTGCGCACTTTGGGAGGAACCTTCGCACAGGCCGACGCCCTGAATGATTCTGGAGAGGTTGTCGGCACTTCCTGCACAAAGGGAGACCTGGCATGCTTCGCAGTCCTGTGGAAAGATGGCGTCATCACGAACCTTGGAAACTTGCCGGGAGACTGCGGCAGCAGCGCCTTTGCGATTAATTCCCTAGGCCAGATCACCGGCGACTCGTACAATTGCGTCACCGGCGCGCCTCATCCATTCCTTTGGGAGAACGGCCGCATGTATGGCTTCAATCTTGTTCCCCCAGTCGGCACCGAAATGCTGTATTCGGAGCCCGCTTCCATCAACGAAAAAGGAGAGATTGTTGGGTACTCTTTCCTCAACACCGGATTTCAAGCATTTTTGCTTGTGCCGTGCGGAACGGAAAATTGTGAGGACGTAACTACGGACGCCAGTGGGGCGACTCAAGGCGATCCCGAGGTTGTTGCCCAGAGCCCGGCCACGGCGGATCAAGGCAATTTGACGCCTAGGGAAATGTTGGCTCGATTTCGTTCCATGATGTCGAGCCGCAATCGTAGGTCTGGTACTGTGCCGCGGCAGCAGTAACAACCTCGTACTCAGGAGACCAGCAGACGCCTTGGGCCCTAGATGGCGATGGGTTGCCGAAAGTCGCGTAGTGTTTACCGGAGATTCGGCAAGGTCCAATCCGCGATTGTGGTCGGATGACGGGCAACTCTGAAGTAACACGATTAGGGAAGGGTTGCCGACATCCTGCCATAGTCCCAAGGGAAGGTTAGACAACCACACTCCAAGAAATCGCAACACACACCGAGGCAGTGCGGAGCGGTCGAATCTCGGCTGCTGCACAAGCGGCTAAGAACTTAGGGGCTTATTCCCGCATGGGTGGATTGGGGGCCAAGATCTTCTGCAACTGCTGTTGCTGAAATTCCTTGGCCGCCATATCATTTTGACTCTGCTGGATGATCGCTGTAATGTCCGGAGCAGGGCTGCTATCCTTATCCTTTTCCGTTTGCGGAAATAGGGCATCGATGGCGATCGCAACTGCTACGAAGGCTGCAATACCCATCACGATTTTTTCTCCGGGTGAAAAACCCACCGCACCCTTAGCCGGCGGAATTGGTACCGCAACCGCAGGAAGGTGGCCGGCAGCAGCCCTCTGTTTATACGTTGCTGCCTTCTGCCAAACCCAATCGAACTCCTTGCCGCGGCAGGCCTGCGCCTTGGCAAACCAACTCTGAGCCTGGGTTTTGTCTTGCGGAACACCATCTCCATTGAAGTACAGGCCTCCGATGTTCAGCATGGCGACACAGTCGCCACCCGCAGCGGATTTTTTGTAGGCATCCATTGCCATTTGGTACCAGTAAGGCCGTTCGCCGCCCAAGAGTCCCTTGTTGTATTCGTAACCGAGTATTAGCCAGCCTCGTGGGTCTCCCGCCTCGGAGGCTTTGGTCGCCCAATACGTCGCGCGCTCAAGGCTGAGCGACGATCTTGTCGCCGCGTAGGCGTAAGATAGCGGGACCATCGCGGGCATATAACCAGCTAGTGCACTCTTTTTGAACAGTTCCAAAGCCGCGGATGGGTTTTCGGGGACACCCAAACCGTCGCGGTAAATTACCGCCAGTTCATACTCCGCGTGAACATCGCCGTCATCTGACGCCTTTTGATACCAGTATGCCGCTCCCGCATAGTCGGGCTTCGTGTTTCCATCGGCGCCCAGCGTACCGGATAGATAGAGTTGACCGAGCGCCAGTTGAGCCTTCACGTTCCCCGCTTCGGCCTTGGGAGAAAGGCTGTGCTTCAGCTGATCGACCTGGCTGGGATTAGCGCCCAGGCTGACCAATACGGGCTTGTTAAATCCGGTTGGCCGAGCTCCGTACGCGTAACCCGTCTTGCCCGACGCAGCTAGGATCCTAGCGGCCAGCGCCTTCTCCTGCTCCAAGCCGACGCCAGTGGAGTCGATCAACAATCGCATCGTGCCGCCGCGGAAAACAAATAGGGATACATTGTCGGGCGGTCCAATCCAAAAGGCTGCATCTCCGAGATTCGGTACGTCGGTTGGGTTGTCGCGCGTCCGTTCGTCCACCTGCTGGCGAGCCTCATCCACGGCGTGAGCATCGGGCGTCGGCGAGTAGCGAACCTCCACATGGACTGCAACCACCTTGGCTGGCCTCGGTGGATGGGGCGCGGCGTTGGTAAATGTGCATCCCTGCGCTAGCTTCCCTTTGGTAAAGTCCGGATCGAGGAGCGAACGAAAGGGTGCGTAGGGGTTGGGAGGTTGGAGTCGCACTTTCAAAACGGCTTCCGCATCCGCCTGGCTGAGCAACTCGCACGCTGTTTTGCTTTGCGCGTAGAGTGAGCCAGGAAACGCGGCCAGCCAAGCCGCAACGCCGAAACCGATCGCACGGGGCCGCATAAGCGTGGATTATAATCCAGAGTTCTGGCCGAGCACTTTATTTCACTTGTGCCATGCGGCATCGGTCAACGCCGAGTTTTCGAAAGCTCCACTGGCTTTTGTGCCTCTTATTGCGCCCGAGTGACGGGCAAACCGGTAGTAACCCCGGCGGGCTGAGACTTTTTGGATCCAAGTGGCGAAGTCACACCGGCTGCGGATTCAATCCGTCAACCATGTGTTTCCTCTGACGCTTACAGTTGAGGCGCCGTCGGAGCCGGATCGCTCGACCTTCTCGCTTTCGAGGGTATAGCCCAAAAGCTAGGCCAACGAACCCGGGCGGCGCCACTTTGGAATTCGTCCGGTACAGCTACGACGAAATTGTTGATTTTTGATTGTTGATTAAGGATCGCAAACACTCATCGGCTGCGATTTTCAATCAAGTAATCAGCAACCAATTGCCTCAGGAAGTGTCTGCCCCACAACTCCTACTTCAATCTCGTCACCGTCACCACAAGCTGAAACTGGCGCTTGGAGTTGGGATCATCCTCGCTGCCCACGATCATCGGTTTGCCCAATTGCGCCAGCGTGCTCGCCTTGATCTGGATTTGCCGAATCACCGGGTGGGTCTCATGCCCCGTACTTTGTTCGGGAATTGCGAAGTTGCTGATTTCGGCGCGCACCGACAACGGTATGCCCTCGGCCCGCTCTCCGATTCTGCACCAGATATTCGTGCCCACGTCCATGTATTGAAACTGGCCCTGCCCGGTCTCGACGGGAACGCGAGTGCCGATCTTGATCTCATTGCCATCGTCGGCCTGCAGGTTCATGGAATACTGCCTGGTATTAATGGTTTTGCCATCTTCCAGTTCATTGACGGAGAAGTCGAGCCGGTAAGCATGTACGGGCTTTTCTTCGTGCCGGGCGGCAGCCTCAGCATCCGACTTTGCCTGGGCTGAGGCCTTGGCTTCATCACTGTTCTTGGCCGGTGCGGCATCCTGTGCGCCCGCCGTCCCTGCCCAGCAAATTATGAATCCCAGAACTGCGATTGTCCAAAACGATGCTGACTTGCGCATGGTCGGTCTCCTTTGAGTTTCTTATCTCTGGTTTTTCATCTTTCGGTCGTATCGTGATTCCGTTCGTCTGAATCTGGGGACAGATCGTGGGATGGCGAGGTCTTCATCTCTATCTCTTCGAGTTGATCGCGCTGCAGTTCGAATGTCCGCGCCCGCGCCAGCAAAACCGCGCGCTCGGGGTACTGTTCGATGTAACTGGCCAGAATTTTCTCCTGCTCGCTCAGCGGTCGGGGCGACGGAAACTGGTCGAGCTTGGGAAGAGCCGCCTTGACCGCTTTGGGTGAAGCGCGATCCATGGTTGGCCGCCGCACTACAGCGAGTTCTGGGGAACGAGCCTGATTTCCGCGAGTCTGTTTCTTGCCACCAGTCGCCACGAGGGGCGTTGCGGGTTCCTTTGAAACTTGCGGCGCGGTTGACGAATGATTCGACGCGACTGGATGCGACGGCTTGTCCGATCTCCACGCTAATGCGACTGCCAGCGCCACGACGACCACGGCTAGCAAGGCTTCCGCCACACTCCAGCGCCACCCGGCGCGATCCGGAACTCGTGAGCCCTCGGCTCGCAGGTTCGACAGAACTCGGTTTTCGAGTCCCACCCTTGGCTCGCCGGCTGCGTACTTAACCAGCGCCGCATCCAGCATGCTGTCGAGTTCGTCCTTTCTTCTGTCTGCCATGGTCTAAGCTCGATTTCGTGCCGATGAAGCCGCCAGCTTGTCGCGCAGAATCTGGCGTGCCCGGAAGACTCGCGAACGCACTGCGGCTTCATTGATGCCCAGGGTTGCGGCGACCTCTGGGGGTGACATTTCCTCGATCGTCGACAAGATCAGGGGAGAGCGCAGTTTCTTGGGAAGCGCCGCGATCATCTTTTCCACCGCCGCGCCGACCTGCGCACCGAGCACGGACTGATCCGCCGAAGCGGCGGACGAGGCCACCTCTGCTACCGGCTTCTCAGGGTCTTCTAATGGAATTTCCCGAGTGCAGCCGCGCTGCCGGCTGCGGTCGACGGCAACGTGCCAGGCGATGCGCGCCAGCCACGTTTTGTGGTCTCCGACCGACGCGAGTTTTGAGCGGTAGCGCAGCACTCGCATAAACGTTTCCTGGGTCGCGTCTTCGGCGTCGTGGTGGCTGCGCAGCACGGCGTAGGCGATGCGGTAGACCAGTCGCGAGTGCTCCCGAACCAGAGCTTCGAGCGTGTCGTGATTGCTTTCAACCCGACTGCGCTCGTTTTCGGTGCGCTCGTCCTTGCTGCGATCAATCGTCGCCGCCCCGCACAGGATCGCCTCTCCTGCCACCACTTGTCTGCCCTCACTCATAAAGACCGGCCCGGGGCCGGTTTTGTTCAGGAATTTCTTGGGGGGAGAACGGTCGCAGAGACGTTGCTTGCAACGTCTCTTTGTCCATGTCCATCAAGAAGAAGCGGGAGCGGCGCCCACAGCAAGCTTCCCTGCACGTGGTGAGAGACCTAACCAGTTACGTCTCTACGATTCGAAGGCGAATCATTCGAAGCCCACCATTACTGGCTCGGGTTCCAGGCGGACACCCCAGATTTCTTCCACACGATGCTGAATCTGATCTTTCAAGGCTAGAATTTCGGCAGCGGTAGCCCCGCCCCGATTCACGATGGCCAGAGCGTGCTTGCCCGAGATGCCAGCGCGGCCCATGCCATAGCCTTTGGCGAAGCCGGAATGCTCCACCAGCCACGCTGCAGAGACTTTCTTGTGGGTTTCGAGGGCGGGATAACTGGGTACATTCAATCTCCGCGCCGTGGCCCTCACCTTCAATGCCTCGTGCTCGGCTTCCGACAACACAGGATTCTTGAAGAAAGAGCCCGCGCTCAAGCCGTCCGGATCGCCTTCCACGAGCAGCATCCCTTTGAGTGCCCGGATGTGACGCACCGCTTCGCGCGTTTCGTTGAGATCAGGGGTGGTTTCGCGGCCCGCAAAGTGCCGCTTCAGGTCAGCGTAGCTGAGCCGCGGTTTACCCTCCGGTGTAAGTGCGTAGCGCACGCGCAGGACGATGAATCTGCCACGTTCGCTGGTGTTGAAGATGCTCGCCCGGTAACTGAACCCGCAAGCCTCCCGGCAGAGCTCGCGCACCTGGCCATCTCTCAAATCGAGCACTTGTATCGACGCAATCGTTTCCGAGACTTCCTGTCCGTAGGCGCCGACATTCTGCACCGGAGTTCCGCCGACGCTGCCTGGAATGCCGCTCAAACACTCAACGCCGGCGCAGTGTGCCATCACAGATCGAGAAACAAATCGATCCCAGGACTCGCCGGCGCCGACGTCAAAAACAACCTTGCCGTCTTCATCCGGCACGGAAGATCGATCGATTC
The DNA here is from genome assembly GCA_049584315.1 of Candidatus Sulfotelmatobacter sp. Taxonomy (GTDB): domain Bacteria; phylum Acidobacteriota; class Terriglobia; order Terriglobales; family Acidobacteriaceae; genus Sulfotelmatobacter. The sequence goes on from JBAUXO010000355.1 coordinate 9,184, forward strand.
CTTGAATCGCAATTTTCAGCACCAGCCCCGGCCAGCCCGCGTCCGCCACCACCAGATTGCTGCCACCGCCGAGAACGAACAAAGGCAGATCGCGTGAGCGCGCCAGGACAACCGCTTCTTGCACCTGGCGAACCTCTTCGGCTTCGACGAAGTATCTCGCGGGACCACCCACCCTGATGGTGGTCAGCGGGGCGAGCGAAATGTCTTCCTCGAGTGGCACGATGCATTTTCATCTTACACACGGGTTGAGGCGTGCGCTCACGCCCGGAGATGACGTTGGGTCGTGTCCATCGAGGCAGCGCGCGCCAGCAGTCCAATCCAGTTGGTGGTCAGGTTCCCGCCTGAGAAGTCTCTGCTGGTATCCAGCAATCTCTCGTGCCGGCGAACCTTATTGGGGTGATAGCGCGACCTTGGGGAGGGTGAACAAGAACTGGCGTACCGCAGCCGTAGTAGCTTCCCGCTGGTCTCGATGCGGTGCATGTTTGCACCCGTCCAGAACGATGGCTGATGTCGAAGGAATTCTCGTGCGAATCGCCTCAATCTGCCTGACGGTGCCATATTCGTCCTGGGCTCCTTGGAGCACCAGCACCGGGCAACGAATGAGATGTAAGAACGATTCGATGTTCCAGCCTCGAAAATCGGGATGAAGCCAGATGTTGTTCCAGCCCCAGAACAAGGACTCAACATTCGCGTGGTGCCGCTGCAATCGTTCGGGCAGGTCGGTTTGCTTATACGCTTCGCGCACTTGCGCAATACTCGATACCGATATGTCCTCAACAAAGACGTGAGGAGCCTCCAAAATAAGGCCCGCAGGAGAATCCGGAAGGCTGCCGGCGTAGATGATGGCAATCGATGCGCCGTCACTGTGCCCAAGAAGGAGAGGATGCTCAATCCGAGCCTGCTGGAGAATTTCCGGAAGCACGACTTGTGCCTCGTGATGCATGTAGGAAACCGTACGCGGCTCCTTCAGGGCATCGGAGGCGCCGTGTCCATAGCGCGAGTAAACCAGCACGCCAGCGCCGGTTTCTTCGGCCAATTGAGACGGAAAATCCTTCCAGTGAGAGATAGAGCCGAGTCCTTCATGAAGCATTACGATCGTGGGAAGGGCTGGCTGACGCGCCTCAATCCTGGCGGCTTCCAGTTGGTGACCGTCGACAAGGTAGCTATGCTTCGTCATTCGGGTCAATGGCATGCGCCTTTCTGTAGAATAGAGCTCTTACCAGGCCTCGATGAAAGAGATATCAGTCGGGATCGACTAACTGCTTTTCGTGTTGTTTTGATCGTTGGGGAGACGCAAGTCCTCGGTAAATCGATGAAGAGTCGGCGACTGATCTCCTGATTCTGCATCGGCACACGATGCCTCAACGCCGTCAGCAGTTGCGCCTGGGGAGTGTCCAGGCGCGTAGTTCTCCCTCAAGCTATACCTCTGAATCTTACCGGTCGCAGTCTTCGGCAGTGCGGAGGTGAATTCAACCCACCTGGGGCGCTTGTAGACGGGAAGGCGACTGACAATAAATTCCTGCAGTGTGCGTGCCAGTTCAGGAGTTCCGACGAGATTTTCGCGAAGAACTACCCAGGCGACTGGTTTCACCAGATTATCTTTATCTTTACGGCCGACCACAGCCGCCTCGGCAACCAAATCATGTTCCATCAAAACGGCTTCGACCTCTATCGGACTCACCCAAGCGCCACTTACCTTCAGCATGTCGTCCGACCGCCCGGCATACCAAAAATAACCTTCCGCGTCTTGTCGGTATTTATCGCCGGTGGAGAGCCACTGTCCGTGAATCGTATCCCTGGTTCTCTGGTGTTGATTCCAGTAATGAGAACACGCAGCGTCGTGTTTCACCCACAATGTCCCTATCTCGCCTGGAGTCACTATTTCGTTTTCTTCATTGCGCAGCCGGCAATCGCAACCGGGCACTGCTTGTCCGCTCGAACCCGGGCGGATAGCACCAGGCCGGTTGGAAATGAAGATGTGCAAGGCCTCTGTCGACCCGAGCCCATCCAGAATCTCAACTCCGAAACGAGCCTTGAAGCGGTGGAAGAGAGCAGCCGGCAGAGCCTCCCCAGCTGATACGGCCGCACGGATGCTGGAGAGATCAAAGTCAGCGCCCTCCCGTCTGAAGTCTAGAAGCGCAGCGTAGTTCGAGGGGACCGAGAAGAATAGGGTTGGCCTCTGCTTCTCGATAGTGGAGTAGACATTCACGGGAGAAGGGGGCAGCGCCAACAAGATGCTGGTTGCGCCGACCGACAAAGGAAAATAGAGTCCGTTACCCAGGCCATAGGCGAAGAAGAGTTTGGCGGCGCTGAAGAAGCGGTCCTCCTGGGTGATTTTCAGAATGCCGCGGGCGTAGACATCGGTCGCGACGAGCATGTCGTGCTGCAGATGCACACACCCTTTTGGCGGTCCCGTGCTTCCCGATGAATAAAGCCAGAAGGCCACATCATCCTCGCAAGTGATGGCCGGGCTGAGATCGCCGGATTCCCGGTCCGTAAGGTCTGTCCACGAGATTGTTTCTGGATGCGGCGGTCCACAAACCACAATATGCTCCAAAAAAGATAACCTCCCCCTCGGAATCTCGGTGATTGCAGGGAGAAGAGGTTCGCTGACTATGGCGATGCGCGCGCGCGAATCGTTTAGCAGGTATTCGTAATCATGGGGTTTCAGCAGTGTATTAACGGGGACAGGGACGGCGCCAATCTTGATAGAGCCGAAGAAACTGTAGGCGAATTCGGGGACATCGAGCAGGAGCAGGAGTACGCGCTCTTCCCTTCGCACTGCGAGCGAATGGCGCAGCCCATTGCCCACTTGATTGACTTTTCGCAGTAGCTGCCCATAGGTTATCCGCTCGTCCAGGCATTCAATGGCGACGCGACCCTCACGACCCTCATTTGCATGGCGATCCACAAAATAGCTTGCGGCGTTGAAGCGGCCCATCGTTTCCATTGCTACAACCTCGCTTCAAGGATTGTAGAGTCCCCGGGCATTATGGGCGCTGCAGCAGATTCAGCCGCAGGCCTCCCACAATTCCAGAAGGTAGGGGCTGCAGGTTCACCATGTCTTGAGGCACGAATCGTTCGCCGTATCGCTCGTTGAGCAATCGGTAAGTGGGCAGGGCATTGCCTGCCAAGGAATTGATTGCTGTATTGCCCACAATAATGCGCAGGTCGTTTTCTCCGGGCCTTAGTAACTTGGTCACGTCGAGCCGATACGGGGGGCGCCACACGAAACCTGCGCGATCGCCGTTGATGTAAATCTCAGCCGCTTCGCGGATCGGCCCCTCGAGATATGCCTTCATGCTGTGTTGCGGTAGCGGAGTGGGTTCTTCGATCGGCGTGCCTGCTCCGAAATCGAGCACGCCACTGATTTGAGGGTTCAGATCCTGCGCCGTTAGATGAAACGTTTTCAGGTAACTCACTTGGCCGGAATAATACTGCAAAGCTGGATCCTCGCTCCAGGAGTGAAGCTTGGCCATGGAGACAGTTTGGTTTATCTCGCTGAAGGTTACTTTCCAATCCGCTGTGAGGTCGATTGTTCTTGAAGGAGCAGGCACGGCTGGCTGCATTTTGTCGGGCTGAATCGCGGATTCCGTGAGAACGATCAACCGTGACTCGTATGGCTGCAGGTCGAGATCGAGGGGATTGGAACTTCCCGCTGCAAACACTCCACCGGTGAACGGATCCCACCATTCGGAATGCTGCGCGGGGTGGCGAAATGTCGCCTGAACATGATGGGGTTGATTGCTGGTGTTGGCAATGAAATACAAATCTCCGACTGCGAGTTTGCGGTGGATGAAGCCGAGTCGGGGTGTTCGGGGAGAAAAAACTACGTCGGGAGTGAGGTAGCCTGCGAGCGCAGTGCCGAGCTGCGTCTCATCAGGGATAAAGTGTCCCACGGCGTCGCTCGCGCGGAACAGGCGTTGCGAAACTTCCCGAATCTGCTGACCATCGGATTCCGCGTCAACAAGACCCGGCGCGGTAGAGGGCAGGCTATGTACGGCAAGCACAATTCCCCCGTGCCGCGCATACTCTTCAATTTTCTGATAGGTCGCGAGGGGCAACCGATCAATGCCGGACAGGATCAATACCGAGTACGGAATTCCTACGGCAGCGATTGCATCGGCGTCGATAAAATCGAAGTTAAAGCCGGCGTCGAGAACCTGGGGAATGACTCTACTCACCAAGGAATCACCCTGCAATGGCTCGTCCATGCTGAAATTCGAACCTGCAGTGTTGAATCCGGCTTGGCTAATGACGGAATTCGCGGATTCGGGTCTCACCGAGAACCTTGACCAGATATCGTCATTGGGCAGGAGTAGGGCGACATCGTTAGCGGGTTTTCCCTGTCGAAGCGCGAAGCTGACCCGTTGCAGATAGCGAGCCAGGTCCGGCATTACAAAGGACCACGGGTTGTGAGCGTTGAGGGCGGCCGCGGCGTACATGCGCCATCCCGGGTCTCCCGCCTCTTCGGGGGAATACGGCCAACCGTGTCCGACCAATTGATTAATGCCTTGCAGGAAGTGGAGATCGGCTTCGGCCTTCAGGTCCAGAGGTGTGGCGCGAAACGCCGGGGAATGCAACCACGTCCAGGTTTCCGATGAGATCACCGGTCTGCCGAAAAGATGCCCTGCCGACGCCGCCCACCGCGTGTCGGAGAATTCCCGCCACATTAGCAATGACGCCTTGCCTTCGCCTTCTGGAAGATCTGCATAGCGGTTGCTCGAGAGCGTAACCGGTGGGAAGCCGTAGGTCTGCGAGCGCAGTAAAGTGTGATGCTGTTGCGCCCAGGCATGCAGTGGAGCAAGATAGCGTTCGTTCGCCAATTCAGTAAGCGTTCTTCCCCAATCATGCCGCACCGCGGCAGTCTGGGGGCCGATATCGCCAACCAGAGCCGGCAAATATGGTGTGAGATCGTATCCCCGCCGGGCGCGAAATTGCTCCCTCAGATCGCCCGTCCAATTGGATCCGTAGTCCTCCAAGCTATCGCTGAAGACGGCGTACGGGGCCTGGTCGCCAAAGGCTTCCAGTAGCCGATCTCCCACGGCATGGAGATGAGTCTCGAGCGCACTTCGATCATAGTGGTCGAGCACGAAACCCTCAGCGCCCAAGGCTGCACGTTTCACCGTCATCCCGGTACGACTTGATATGAAGAAAATCGCATTGTTCGCGATTTCTAACGCCGGAGATATCCGCAGACGGCCATCTACGATCGACGACACCTGCTTCGCATCCCGCAACGAAACTTGGCCTTCTCGGAGGGGAGCTAGAAAAGCCGCGATCAAGCGTTCACCTGTTGTGATGTCGGGCACGGCGATCGAGTCTTTTCCCGGCGGGACGGGAACCGTTTCCACCCGCAACTCCCCGGCCGCTTGGGTTATGGAGATATGTGGGCCTCCAAATGGCCAGCCGCTTCCTAACGTGATGTCAACCCGCAAGCCAAGCTTCCTGGCTGCGGTGGCGGCGAAGCGAATCGCGTCGAGGTGTTCGTCAGATAGAAATCGCTGATTGTGGAAGCCGGTCTTTTCCTCGCTTGGCTTGGGATCATCCAGCGCAAGCGGGTAGAGGGTAGCGATCTCCACCCCACCAATGCCTTCCGCCTTCATTTGTTCCAGCTCTCGCTGCAACTCGGGTTTCGTGACGGCTGGGCCAAACCACCACCAGCGCATCATGATCCGGCAGTCATCGGGTGGATTTACAAATGATTTCTCCAGGAGCGCCAGCTTTTCATCTTGCAGTTGTGCGCTCAAGGGAAGTCGCACCAAACAAGCCAGCAGAAGAATAAGTAGCACCACTTGGCAGTGGAGTTTATTGGGCATACGGAAATCTGGTTTGAGATCTTGTCCCGACGATCCTTTTGCCGACAGCCCCTCACTTTACGGACTGCAACTGTTGCAGATCGGCCAACACTTCCTGAATCCCGAATCCAGTCTCGCCGAACCGGCCATTAATTCGCTCTTAGGCTCGCTTCAAAACATTTCAAATGAATCGCCTTGCCTGGGTCGCGAGAACGGGCTCAAACTCGCTCGCAGCTCAGGATGTATCGCTTAGTGCGTATCGTCCCGAATCACCTTTACCGGCCCCAGCAAACCGGACGGCAGCAGCGGCGAGTTCGCCTTATAGGGTTTCACGTCGGCGAAGGTCAACTTCGTGGCTCCCGGTTGTTCGTCTCCGATCAACCGATTCACCCACGCGTTAACAACCTCTATCGTGATCTGGTTTGCACCCGGTTTGAGAGCGGCCGTCGCGTCCACTCGATAGGGTGGGTGCCACGTCTCCCCGACTTTTTTGCCATTGACGCTAACGGCGGCTAGGTTCTTCACATCGCCCAGGTCGATCCACAGACGCGATCCCTTCCTGAACCACTGAGGCGAGGCCTGTACGGTTTTCTTGTATGTTCCCACACCAGAAAAGTACTTCACTCCCGGATCGTCACTACGGCTCCAATCCGAAAGCTCATTCATATCGATGGAACTTGGCGCTCCGCGACCGGGCTGAAAACTGACATTCCAGGGACCATCGATCGTCGTCACGTTCGTCTCTGCCACTTCCGGGATGGTGTGCGACGTTTGCGAGGTTGACTTGCGGAACACCACGAACACGCTACCCCATGCTTCCAGATGAAGCGGCACAGTGGTACGCCCGCCCGCCATCTTGAAGGATACAGGTTCTATATCACCGGTTTCGGCGTGCCATAATTCCGGCTCCTTACCGGTCACCCGGAATGTAGCTTCGGTTGTTTCATCGTGGTCGCTGCGGTTATCCACGAAAAAGATATCCCCGTCTCTGAGCTTGCGGTGCGCGAATTGCAGGTCGGAGTCATTGCCCTGTTTCGAATAGTCAAAGTCCTGCTTCAGGTTTAGGGTGCCGAAAACTTCACTCAGGCTCTGGCCCGCGTACACAGTACCTTCGCCCAGCTTGTGGATACCGCTGCCGTCCCCGAACAACTCCGACGAAAGCTTCTCGAACTCGGCCTGATCGTCCGCCAGACTCGGATCGTCGGTGGGCTTCGGACCAGCTACGACGGCGCCGTTTTCCACCAGCGCATGGATCGCACGCAAAACCGCAAGGGACATATGGCGGCTGTAGGGATCCAGTCCCAGCACCTTGTACTGCATGCCGCTCTTGGTTACGATCTGCCCATTAGCCACGCCCAACTCGTGGATCAACGCGTCCGCGTTGATGTAGTCGAAGGCGTATCCGGCTGGGATCTCCGGAGCCGCATGCGCGAAGATCGCCGTCAGGTTGGAGTCTTCTCCGTAGAAGTACACTAGGTCGGCGGCGAATTGGCCCTGCTGTAGCATATAGCTTGATCGAGCAAGGTAATCAATCCACGGACCAGCCTGCAAGGCCCATGTCTCGTTGCGATTGAACCATTGTCCGAAGGGCCCAAGGGTCAGACCTGGAGCTTTCCCGACCAGAGGCTGGTGGGTCGATTCATGAATTACGAAGCGGTTGATTCCGTTCAGCAATTCCTGATCGGCCGTGGGCTTCAGAGTCGCAGGCGACCAGGCCCATGGCGCGGCTGCTGCGGTCATCGACTCCGCTGCCGCGATGTTCTGGCCGTAGATATGTGCCACAGATGCCGATTCGCGGTCATCCGCGTTGTAGCCGTACTGTGGCTTATTTACTCCGGGGCTTTGCGTCCACATCGCGCTCATGGGCACTTCGTTGAACTTCTTTACCTCCATGCCGTCGGCGATAAGAGCTCGCCCTGATTCGTGTGACTCTCCGTAGTGGCCCATCCCGCGTTCATGGAGAGTTTCTTCCAACTGTTCGTAGTGCTCGTTGGCAATCAGATCGGCGATGGTCTTGCGAAAGTCCCACAGAAAACGATCGCTTGCCGCCGCACCTTCGACGATGCGACCGCTCAGCACGGGAAGCCAGGGAGTCGGGTCGTATCCGCGCAGCTTCTTGAACTGCGCCAGCATGTTGTCAGTCCAGTTTTGAGCTCCAGCCTCCCAGCTGTCATTGACAACATAGCGAATGCCCTTTTTGCCCATCTCATCCGCGCCCACGGTGTCTTTGTAGCTGTCGAGATACTTCTCGAAGTAGTCCTTCACGAAGCGGTGATCGAGCTTGTCCACTTCCAGTCCGGTCGCCTCGGGCGTGGCCGGGTGATTGGTGATTCCCTTCAGCGAATACCCGAAGCGCAGCACCACCCACCTGCCCTCCGGGGGCGTCCAGTCCAAGGTGCCGTCGGGACGCATCCTCGACGTCAGATCAATGACATCGGATTTCCTGATTGTGCTCGAAGCCTCGACCGGAGGAGTCGCATACTGGTAAAGATCTCCTACGGGTACAAACGCCGCCTTCTCTTCAAAGTGGTTTACCCGCGGACTCGAGTGAAGAACCAGCTCCGCAACCTCATAAGACGTGGGCGGCGTCGGCCTGGGGCCGAACGATGCAGGATCGATTCCTTCCGCCCACGCCGGGATCGGAGGCGGTGGGTTGTGCTTGAAAGTTACCCGGAAATACTTCGCCGTTACGGGCGAAAACGAGATGGTCTGTTCAGGTGCTCTCCCCCCACCCAGGCTTACCACATTGCGGAAGTTCTGCCCGTCATCGCTCGCCTCCAGAGTCTTCTCGGGAGCAGCGATTCCAGTGGCCAGTACCTCAATCAAACCCGGGTCCTTTGTCACATACGTCACCCCGCGAATGGTATGTGGGGATGGGTATTCGAACTGGATCCACGACGCTGAACCTAGCTCGGGAATCGGCACCTTCGTGGCTTTCTCCAGGTCTCCATCACTCAGCATCGCCGGATCCAGCCCCTCGCCGCTGGAGGTGATCTTCGCCTGGGTTGCGTCTTCCCCCAATTCAGCCGAAGGGGCTTGGAACGCTACGACCACGGCATCCGCATAAAATTCAGGAGGGGATGCTGCGGATCGCCCGAACTCTTCCCGGATGCCGATGTTCTGAAAAGCACCAGTGCTGCTTGGAGGATGAGCAATCTGGCCGGTGAACGGCTTCCCGCCCTCCAGGATCGTTTCGCTCCAGACGTACTTCTTCATCCCCTGAGATGGCGGCACCCATGGCCCTCCCGTTTCGCTCCAACCCGGTGAACCGGCGATCGCCATCTCCATGCCGTACCGTTCGCCAAGGCTGATGGCGTACTTGAAAGCGTCTTTCCACCCGGGCGTCATGTATACCAGACGCTGGTCAACAACCTGTGGCGTTTCTAAAGCCGCATCGAAGTTCTGGTAACCGGCAATACCCACGCGATGCATCCACTCAAGATCGAGTTTGATGCCTTCTTGGGTGATGTTGCCATTCATCCAGTGCCACCATACTCGTGGGCGCGCCGCGCTGGGCGGATCTTCAAAGCCCTTTTTCAGCGGATCCCCGGCATTCTGGGCAAGTGCAGCACTGGCAATCCAAAGAAAGCCAATCGCGGCTGCTGAAAATCGTTTACGCGCTCGTGTCATAGATTGCCTCCAAAGGTTTTGCTGGCTGCGCCTGGCCTTACAAGACTCGGACAACGGGCAGTGAACGTCCCGCACTGAGAGCCCCTCGAGAATCCACATCATCTCTGCTGACAAATAAAAAAGCGCGGTCAGCATAAGGGTAATCGGGACCCAGGTGCAACAAGATGAACGTCAACAACGGGTGTTGCGCATTGCGAAACGGCGTAGGTTTCTGCGGGGCGTTCCCCGGCCCCGGACTTTCTCGATTTATGTGTAGCTGCACCACCAGCACAAGGCCCGACTCCTCAGGTGCGAAACATGAATTGACCCCTATCCTTTTTCGCATTGGCCTGCAGGACGTTGGTCGCTGAATTGAACCTTTATCGACGCATCCACACCTGCGCTGTAGAGATTGGGCAATTTCACATCGCGAAATCTCAAAACACCGAAGCTCACAAGTTGACACGGGCATTGGCGCAGTGAAACCATCCCCGCCATCCGGCCCCGCGGCAGCCACGTTCACGTGTGCGTTTAGGGATCATTTCGTTTGCCTTGTCTTGATTACTTGGAGAAACCAGAGCCCGCAATGAGAAAACTAATCCAAGTCTTTGTAGCGCTTAGCTGCGCTGTTTCCCCCGCCGCGCAAACACAGTCGGCACCTGCCTCTGGCAAACTTGTCGAATCGATTGTCGGCAGGATGTCGCTCGAAGAGAAGATCGATTACATCGGGGGGACAGGGTTCTCGATTCGTGCCATGCCGAACCTGCATCTGCCTGCATTGGAGATGTCCGACGGACCGCTGGGCGTGCGCAGCAATTCGCGATCTCCTTCTACCGTTTATGCCGCGGGAATTGCACTGGCCGCAACTTGGAATCGAAGCCTCGCCGAACGCGTCGGGGAAGGCATTGGACGCGATGCCCGCGCGCGCGGCATCCATTTCATGCTGGGACCCGGCGTCAACATTTATCGCTCGCCCCGCAATGGCAGGAACTTCGAGTACCTTGGGGAGGATCCATTCCTCGCTTCGGCAATGGCGGTCGGGTACATCAACGGCATGCAAAAGCAGGGTGTGAGCGCGACCATCAAGCACTTCCTCGCGAACAATTCGGAATTCTTGCGTCACGATTCCGATTCAGTCATCGATGAGCGCACCCTGCGGGAGATCTACCTTCCCACGTTCGAGGCCGCTGTGAAACAGGCTCATGTCGGTGCCGTCATGGACTCTTACAACCTCATCAATGGCGTCCATGCGACACAGAATGGCTACTTCAACACCGATATCGTGCGCAAACAATGGGGCTTCGAGGGCATCATGATGTCGGACTGGAGGGCAACCTATGATGGCGTCGCCGCTGCCAACGGTGGCCTCGACCTGGAAATGCCCACCGGGGAGTTCATGAATCGTGCGCACCTGCTTCCGGCTGTTCAAGATGGACGCGTGAAACAGCAGACAATCGACGACAAGATAGGTCACATTCTTCAGACAGCCGCGAGGTTTGGATGGCTGGATCGAGAACAAACGGACTTGAGTTTTTCCAAATACAACGAACTGAACCATGAAATCGCTCTCCAGGCAGCCTGCGAAAGTGTCGTGCTTCTAAAGAACGACCGGCGGTTGCTTCCCCTCGACCAGCACAGCATTAAGTCGATCCTGGTGGCCGGTCCAGACGCCTATCCGGCTCAGCCAGTTGCAGGCGGGAGCGGAGCAGCGGTCCCATTCTCTTCGGTCAGTGTCGTGGAGGGAATTGCGCATCTTCTAGGGGATTCCGCGGTTGTCTATTACGAGCCTGGGTTGCCGTCTTTGCAGGAACTGGTTTCCGCCACCAGTTTTGTTACCGAACCGCAAGGCGGCGAGACAGGGCTCAAGTTGGAAAGGTTTGACAACGCAGACTTGTCTGGTTCCCCGCAGAGTGTTCAAGTGGTGAAACACATCAGCAATTCGGGCTTCTCCTGGGACACGCCCTCCGACGGGGAAGATGGCGCGCCACTGTCAGCGAGTGCGCCCAAGGTAACAACGCGGAGATGGATCGGTTATTACATCGCGCACGGTTCCGGGCCGTACGAAGTTGCGCTGCAGGCTTCGGGTGAAAATAACGGGTCCCGTGTATGGATCGACGACCGACTCATATTCGACAACTGGGAACTCGCCAAGGCCTATCTGCAGCAAGCGACCCTCGAACTTGCCTCGGGGCCGCACAAGATCGTCGTCGAGGACCTGCAGCACTCTCGCTTTGGCGGTCGTTTGCGTTTGGCGATCGCGGAGCAAAACCAGCTCGTAAGTGACGCCGCAAGGAAGCTCGCGGCGAGAGTCGATGCTGTGGTTGTAGCGGTGGGATTTAATCGGGATAGCGAAGGCGAAGGCGCAGACCGAACGTTTTCTCTGCCGATCGGGCAGGATGCGCTGATCTGCGACATGGCAGCGCAGAACAAGAACACGATCGTTTCACTCACTTCGGGCGGCGCCGTTGACGCTGCCAGCTGGATTGACCAAGTACCGGCGCTGCTTGAGCTGTGGTACCCGGGAGAGCAAGGCGGAAAGGCGCTGGCTGAAGTTCTCTTTGGCGACGTGAATCCCTCCGGGCGATTGCCCGTCACCTTCGAGAAGCGAGCGGAAGACAATCCCGCGTTTTCCAACTACTACCCGGAACCCGGTACAAAGAAAGTCGTCTACAAAGAAGGGATTTTCGTCGGCTATCGCGGGTACGAACACAATCACACGAAGGCGCTATTCCCGTTTGGTTTTGGACTGTCTTACACAACCTTCAATCTTTCCCATCTGACCATCAAGAATGCCGGCGCCTCCGCCGCCAACTACCTGGTTTCGTTCGATGTCACCAACAGCGGAGAGCGCGCCGGGGCGGAAGTCGCACAGCTATACATTGCCGACAACGGTACTGCTGTGCCTCGTCCGCCAAAAGAGCTGAAAGGCTTTGTAAAAGTCAGTCTCAAGCCTGGTGAAACTCAACGCGTCACCGTGCCGCTCGATACACGCTCCTTCGCTTACTTCGACGCAGATGGCAAGATTTGGCGAGCGCCAGCGGGTACGTACAAGGTGTTAGTAGGGCAAGCGTCAGACGAGATCGACCTTACGGGTGAAATCAAGCTGGCACAAACTGTGACCGAGCAGCCATAGCCCTCTGTTTGCGTGAGGTAGTTGCTGGCAAACAAATTTACGATGAAGACCAAATTGTTGTGGTTTGCTTCTCTCGTTGTGACCTGCGTGATCAGCACATTCGCTCAGCTTCCTCCCGAGGCTCGGGCAGGGCTATGGAAGGCACAATGGATCACTTCACCGAGCGGGCCCCCACGGGATGTTGTCGTTTTGCATTTTAGGAAAGTGATCGAGATTCCACAAGTCCCGGAACATTTTGTCGTCAACGTCAGCGCCGACAGTCTGTTCATTCTCAACGTGAACCAGCGCGAGGTCGGGCGCGGTCCGGCGCGAAGTGACCTGGCGCACTGGAAGTACGAAATCTACGACCTGGCAGCATTTCTTCACCCCGGTCGCAATGAGATTACTGCGACGGTATGGAGTCTGGGCGTTTCCACGGGGGCCCAGATCAGCGATCGCACCGGCTTTGTTCTCAGCGCTGACTCGCCGGAGGCGAGTGTCGCCAGCACCGACAATAGCTGGGAGGTGGAAGAAGACAAGGGGGTTCAGTTTCTGCCAACCCCGCCGGAGATTCAGCGGTCCTACTTCGTGGCGGAGCCTGCGGAGCGCATCGACGGTGGATCGTTTGATTGGTCGTGGAACGATACAGCTTCCTCCCGCGGCAAATGGGAGAAGGCGGCTCCGATTGGAAATGCCATCTCGCGAGGATCGGTCCTGCAGAATAACAACTGGCAATTGATGCCGGATTCGCTTCCCCCCATGCAAATGGAAGTGACGCCGGCGGGACGCGTGGTGCGCGCTGTCGGAATTCAGTTTCCGACGGAGTTCCCGGGTGCCGGGTTAGAAATTCCGGCCCATGCCACGGTCAGCTTGCTGGTGGATCAATCCCATTTAACTACCGCGTACCCCGAGCTGACGGTCAGCGGAGGCTCCAAGAGCACGATCCGTCTCACCTACGCGGAGGCGCTGGTTGACGGCGCGGGAGGGAAGGGCAATCGCAATGAAATCGAAGGCAAACACATCGTGGGCATCTACGATGAATTCCTGCCGGACGGCTCCGAAAAGCGGCCTTTCATGCCCCTGTCCTGGCGTACATGGCGCTATCTGCAGCTCGACGTCACTACCGCCGAGCAGCCGCTTCGCATTGAAAACCTGCGTTCCTGGTTCACTGCCTTCCCCTTTGAAGAGCGTGGCCGTTTCCAATCGGATGACCCGGTTCTAAGCCAGATTTGGCAAATCGGATGGCGGACCGCCCGGCTGGACGCGCATGACACTTATATGGATACGCCATATTGGGAGCGCATGCAGTATATCGGCGACACGCGTATCCAAGCTTTGATCTCGTATGCCGTTGCCGGCGACGATCGTCTTGCTCGCCAAGCGATTCAAGCCTTTAATGATTCTCGAATTTCTGACGGCATCACCCGCAGCCGCTATCCTTCATCGGTTACCCAGATTATTCCGACGTTCTCGCTGTTGTGGATCGGAATGGTGTACGACTTCTGGCAATATCGTGGGTACGATGCATTCGTGAAAGCGCAAATAGCTGGCACAAGGAGTGTGCTGGGCTGGTTTCTGAAGCGGCAAAGACAAGACGGCCTCATGGGACACTTGGATTGGTGGCCCTTCCTCGATTGGGGAAAAGATTTCGCCTTTGGCATGGCACCGGAAGAGGCGGACGGAGGATCTTCTCCCATCACGCTTCAGTACATTGAAGCGCTTCGCTACGGCGAGGAGTTGGAATCAGCCCTCGGAGATACTGCTCGCGCACGACGCTATCAAGAGGCCGAGAAAAAAGCGGTGAATGCGGTCCGTAAGTTGTGCTGGAATAGAACCTATGGTCTGATCGCTGATACTCCAGCTCAAAAGCATTACAGCCAGCACGCCAACATTCTTGCTGTATGGCTTGACGTAATTCCGCAGGAACACCAGAAGGACGCCCTCACCAAAATCCTCTCGGTGAGCGACCCCGGTTTCACAGCATCCGGGCCCGTTCCGGACATGACCAAGGCAACCTATTACTTCCGCTTCTATCTGGCGCGCGCGCTCGAACACGCAGGTATGGGAGACCGGTATTTGGACTTGCTTAAGCCGTGGCGGGACATGGTTGCTCTAGGACTTACGACGTGGGCGGAGCAACCGGAGCCAACCAGGTCGGATTCCCACGCGTGGAGTGCTCATCCAAACTACGATTTTCTCACGATCGTTGCTGGAATCCGACCGAAGGCGCCTGGATTCTCGACCGTGCACATTGAGCCTCATCTCGGGCGGTTACGCAATGTGGCTTCCGCGATGCCAACTCCGACTGGACTGATAGAGGCAACCTTCGCATCTAGTGCGGCGAGTGTGGATGCCGAAATAAATCTCCCACCGAATGAATCCGGTGAATTGGTGTGGAAGGGAAAGACTATTGTCCTGCATTCTGGCCATCAACAACTCCAACTGCCTTAAGACCATTGGAAAGGATTCCATGGAGCAACTCAGCTTTGTTGTATCGCTGGTCGATCGCAACAATGACTATCAGCGTGCACAAGCCGCAGCAGCCGAAGACGTCGCACGCCGCCTGGGAGCCAACGTGCACGTATTATTCGCGGGAGGAGATGCCATAGAACAAAGTCAACAACTGATTACTGTGATCCAGTCAAGAACTACAACCGTCAGTGGAATTGTGTTGCAGCCGGTCGGAACCGGAATGCAGCATGTCGCTCGCGCCGTACTGCTGCGAGCATTGGCTGGGTCGTAATGCACAAAGACGTCGATTACATCGCGGACCTCCGGCGTAGCTACCAGTGCCCAATTTTTAAGGTAAGCACCGACCATGTAGAAGAAGGACGAATTCAAGGAAAACAAATTGCTGCCTTGCTTCCTGGAGGCGGCATGGTGCTGGGCATCATCGGGCCAGCGACTGATTCAATTGCCGAGCAACGACTCGCTGGTCTAAAGAGCACCATGCCCCCAAATACGCAGCTCTTGACCATTCGAGGTAAGTGGACGGAACAAAGTGGTTACGCAGCGGTCGCCTCATGGCTCAAGCTGTCCACTTCAAAACAGCAGCCGATTGCGCTCGTGGCCAGCCAAAATGACTTCATGGCGTTGGGTGCGAAAAAAGCACTTGATGAGATCGCGACAGGGGATACGAAGGAACGCCTGATGAAGGTACCTATCCTCGGTTGTGACGGCCTTCCTGATTCGGGGCAACGGTGGGTGCAAAAACGGCTGCTGACGGCGACGGTCATCCTGCCAGTGCTCGCCGGTACGGCGATCGAAATGCTCGCAACGGCGATTCGAAACAATAAGCAACCGCAAGGACTCACTATCGCCGCCGCCACCTCATATCCGCAGATCGACCAATTGGTTCCCTTCAGGTGAGTCAGCCAGCAGCGCCCCACTTCCCGTGTGCGGGGTTCTCCTCCGTATCCAATGGCGAACTAACCTGCGAATTGTCGGAATTACAGATCGTGCTGCAAAGTCCCCTTAAGCCGACACACTGTCCCACATCGCGCGCTCTTGCCCGAAGGGATCGTCTTGGACTTGGCATTGCGCGTTGATCATCATCGTCGCGCGCTTTTCGAGGGTATAGGCAGGCCAGGTGGGTTGGCCCTTGGCGGCTGGATGACCAGTTCTAGCGAATGTGGCCCACATTTCGCTCATGTTCAACGCTGTTTTTTCGCGATCAGGATCAGTGCCGATAAGCCCCGGCCGAGAGGGATCCTTCGGGTCTTTCGGGCCTGCTACGTCGACGTTGTCGAACTTGTACCAAATCTCCGTCGCGTGAGCGGCGCCGAGTCGATGAGTCGTACCGGGAACAATCAGATTCGATTCGTGTGTGAACATGTACATATACACCGGAGCCCCCTTCTGTTCGTACTTTTTCTCGGCAATCTCAATGGAGCCAAGCCACATGGCGCGCGCGGTGGTAATCGCGATGTAAAGGTCTGAGGGCGAAGCCCCGGGTCGGCTCTTGCGATAGGTTGCCAGGATCTTTTCCGCGTTCGCTCCGAATTCTTTCTCCAACCGGTTTTTTAGTCCATCGTCGGTCAAGGCAAATACATCGTTCTCCTTACGTTCCCAATAAAAGAACGCCATCTCGTCTTTATTGGTTCCAACCATGAGCGGTTTGTCGCGAGAAATTTCGGGCGCCGTGGGATCAAACGGGTGATGCGGAAGGTAAGTACCATCCACGACAGGAATGAAACCCCCCGGGTGTGAAACCACCATGCCCTGTCTTCCACCGCTTAACGTCAACCCTCCGGGGCGCTTCTGGGCCACTGCTCCTTGAACTTCCACCAGTTTCTCGGCTGGAACCTCTCGCAGCTTGAGCACTTCCTTCTCGGATAACCCGAGTTCATTCAGGACCATCTTGGCGGTGTCGGTAGCCACGTCGCGTGGCGACATGTGAACGCCGGGGCCGCTCTCAATCGACGCTTTGTTGAAATAGTCTTTCGCCGTGGGTAGCGCGTAGATGCAGGAAGTTTTCGCGCCACCGCCGGATTCGCCAAACACCATCACATTGTGCGGGTCGCCGCCAAAGGCCTCGATGTTTTCATGTACCCACTTGAGGGCGGATGCAATGTCCAGAATTCCCTGATTGCCGGAAGTGGCATATTCTTCACCCACCAGATCAGCGAGGAACAAATAGCCCAGCAGCCCCAGGCGGTGATTGCTCGCCACCACGACAACATCGTATTGCCGGGCGATGTTGCTGCCATCCTGGTACCATGTGCTTCCGGATCCGGTCACGAAGCCACCGCCGTGGTTATAGAACATGACGGGCCGGCGACGCTGATCCACGGCTGGCGTCCAGATGTTGAGTACAAGACAATCTTCGGACGGGAATGGTTCCTCCGTTCCGAAGGAGGGCCGGCTCGGTTGAAACGACGGTGGCCCAGGAGTGAGGGCGTCACGAACGCCGGTCCAGGGTACAAGTGGCGGGGCCGCTTTGAAACGATTCGCTCCAGAGACTGGACCGGCGTAAGGAATGCCTTTGAATGTAAACAAGTCTCCCTTGCGGGTACCGCGCAGACGCCCGTAAGCCGTCTTGACCTCGACCGTTTCTGCGGGCGCGGGGCGCGACCATGCGAATTTGGTCGTGCCAATTACTGAGCTCCCAGCTAAGGCCGCCAACGCCATTGAACTATCGGTGAGGAACTTCCTACGGCCCATAAGCACGGGATTGAAATCGGATGGCATACGGACTGTCCTTATTCAGAGTCAAGTCTTACATCGGTACAGCCAAATCATCCTTCATTGCCGCCCGAGGTCACTACTTCGCCGCATTTGTAGTTGCCTGCACAAGTTCGGCATCAATCGTCAACATGACCTCGTTGCCTACCACCCCCTGATAGCCGGTCATGCCGAAATCAGTGCGATTCAATATTCCCGCGGCGGACACTCCCATGCGCGAGTGGCCCTGTCCATCGTTCACAGGTTTCGAAGGTCCATCGACATCGAGCGTCACGGGCTTAGTAATGCCGCGGATCGTCAGGTCTCCGGTGATCTTCAACTTGTCGGTGCCGGCAGACTCAATCTTGGTCGATCGAAAGGTCATCGTCGGGAACTTCTGGACATCGAAGAAGTGATCGCTGCGGAGGTCGTTGTCGCGCATCTCAACGCGCGTGTCCACGGAAGCCGTGTCGATCGTTACTTCAACGGAGTTGTTCTTGGGGTCTGCTGCGTCATAGCGGGCTGTGCCGCTAAGCTTTGTGAACGTACCACGAACCGTCGAGATTCCTAGGTGCCGAACCGCGAACTGTGCGGATGAGTGGGGTGGGTCCAAGTGCCATGCACTTGACTGGGCTACAACTGGTACGCCAAGCATAACTGCGATCACTGCTAGAAGGATTGGCTTCAAGTCGGCTCCTTAATTTTTGGGTTAGTTCGTGACTAGCGCTGCCCCAGGCAAGCGGCTGGCTATTTCTCTGCTCCGGAATGCGAATTCGAGATTGCGCCTCGAAATCCTGGAGTGCTCGCGCGCGAGTGCTTCGGCCCGTGCGCCTTCGCGATTCTCAATGGCCTCCACCAGCGCGCGATGTTGCTCCGCTGCCACATAGGCTGTGCTCGGCTCGCGGTCCGCAAGGCCAAACACCAGAGCTTCTGGCGCGGCAAAAGGAATCTTGCAGATATGCTCCAGCTCCCGGAAAAGGGATGGACTCTTAGCCAGGCACCACAATTCCCGGTGAAAGCTCCTATTTATCTCTAGGTAGCGCGCGAATCCTTCAGCGGTGATGGGAATCTCCATGGTAGCTTTCGAAACGAGTCGCTTCACTCGCGCCAGTTCTTCCACCGGACCAAGGCGTTCCGCAGCAAATCTGACAGCGGTGCCCTCCAAAACTCCGCGAATCTCGATTGCGTCCCAAATGTCAACCAAGCTGAATGAACGGAGCCGAAACCCACCGGTGGGAATCGGGTCGAGAAGTCCTTCGTTTGCCAGCCGTTCGAGCGCGAGTCGAATGGGCGTGCGAGAGGCTTGCAGTAGTGAAACAAGCCCCAGTTCGGTGAGCCGCTCGCCCTGCGAAAATTCGCCCTTCAATATCCGTTCGCGCAAGGCGAGTACCAGGCGTTCTGTCTGCGTATCCGAGTTTGAAGTGACAAGCGTCGTGACCATTGCATGCAATTATACGACGACGGCTACGGAGGATCAATATGTTACGTGTTAACTGGCGCTTTTAATCTATAAAATTGCATGCAATCTGGAGCCGGCGATGCTGCGACGTCGGCTGTAACCGACGGGCGCAAGCAGGAACGGGACAGAGATTTCTTGCCCACCACCGTCGTCGACAGGTTGCAGTTGGAGCCTGCAACCGCCCCGCGCGGTCGAAAAGTGACGTCGCGAAAAACTCGACAGTTTTCGGAAAGAGTAATTTCGGATTCGGCGCCGCCATCCGGGTAATCGAAAACGGACTTGGGAACACGGCGCTGCGCCATGCGCCGGAGGTCTCCGATGTTATCTATTCCGGAGTTTATCGACTTGTTCGTCATCCAGTTAAAATCCGGGCCAGAGACGGCTAGTGTGCACTGCCGGCGTAGTTTCCATACCCAACAATAATTGTCGAAGTCACCAAAACCAATAAGCTCAACCCCACCAGCAATTTCGTCCGGCCACCGGCGCCCTTCCACTCGTTTAGAGCGATCCCCCACAGGGTGCTGAAAATGATGATGCTCGCCATGTGTAAAGTCCAACTGGAGAACTTGTAGCGTCCCATTTGCGTTTCGCCCATGGTGTAGAAGAAGAACTGCATGTACCAGGTCGTGCCGGCCAAGGCAGAGAAGAGGTAGTTCGGCAGCATGGGAGCCTTAACCCAGGTATCTTGGGCAAGGGCGACCGCAACCGCCATTTCTTCGGCTGGCGCATCGGTCACAGCTTCGATGATGGTTTCTTCCGAGCGCTGCGGAATCTTGCCCCGAATCTCTGAAATGAAGTACTGATGCCCTGTCCGATTGCGGACGTTCAGGATGACGCACCAGATGAAATTCGTGGTGAAGCCGCCAGCCAATACGACGACCAACACGGGCAGTCCTTGCCATAGACCTGTCGTCCCGTGCTGCACCGTGATGACTTTGACCGGATCACCGGCGGCGAGTCCATAGGCGAAACAGGCGCTCATGATCCCCGAGAAGGTTGCGACCAGAAGGCCTTTTTTGAGGTCGAATTCCTTAATCGAAGCACGCTTCTGCGCTTCTGACATTTCCCGCTCTTTCGAGACTCCAGCGGCTCCGGCGAAGGCAATTCCCAACAGGCAGACGACAACGCCGCCAAGAATGATCAGTCCGGAACGTGTTCCCAAAACCTGCCTGGTAAACTCTCCACGAAAGATCGGAGGCACAAGCGTGCCAAACGCGGCTGTATATCCGAGCGCAACCGCCATACCCAGCGACATACCCAGGTAGCGCATCGTGAGACCAAAGGTGAGCCCGCCCAATCCCCAGAGCACGCCGAAAAAGTAAGCCCAGAAAATAGCACTGGATGGGGTCTCCCGGAGAACCTGTGTCAGGTCACGGGTCATCGTCAGCGCCAGTAACCAGGGAACGATAATCCAGCTGAAGAATCCGCCCACCAGCCAGTAGGTTTCCCAAGCCCAGTTCTTTACCCCGCGGTAGGGAACGTAGAAACTTGCGGATGCCAGTCCGCCTAGCCAGTGAAACAGCACCCCCAGGGCTGGGTTTGGATTCATTTAAGCCTCGAATGTGAGCTATAGATGGAAAATCTCTTCCAGCGGGCGCATGGCGCGGTCGGGTAAGGCCCGGTCTGGTTGAACAAAGAAATCGCCCATTTCACGTTGCCATCGCTCATTCACTTCACGTTGGGCCATGCCAGAACGCGCCCGTTCAAAATCTTCGGTTTCCAGATATCCAATCAGCAGTCCGTCGTCGCGCAAGAAAAGGGAGTAGTTAGCCCAACCGGTATCGCGCAGGGCCGCTTGCATCTCGGGCCAGACGTGGCGGTGGCGCTCTTTATATTCTTCAAGCCGCTCCGGCCTGACTTGCAACACAAAGCAGATGCGCTGCATCGGTCGCTCCTTAACGTAGAAAGGCCTCGGATAAGCCGCCATCGACTGGGATCACGTGGCCGGTGGTTCTACCGCTATTGTCGCCAGCGAGCCACACGATTGCATTCGCGCAGTCTTGCGGTGAAATCGGCCGCTTCGTGAGCGTGCGTTGCGCATAGAAATTCGCTAGCTTGCCGCGTAGTTCTTCGGTCGATTCAGATTCCGCAAAGTCGATTTTGTATTTCTGCAGAGACTGGATCACGCGCTCACGCGGAAACATTGTCGACCCGGCGACGACGGTTGCGGGGGCAATTCCATTGACGCGCACGTGAGGACTAAGCTTGATGGCCAGTTCGCGAATGAGATGGTTCAGAGCGGTCTTACTGGTGTCGTAGGCTTCGCTGCCCTTTTTCGGGACGACGGCATTGGCCGAACTGGTCAGCACCAGCGCGACGGGCAGGCTTTGATCCTTGAACACCCAATCCGTCTCGCGGGCTAGAAGATAGTTCCCGGTTACGTTCACGAGAAAGGTCTTGGCCCATTGTGCGTCGGAGAGTTCCCCATCGGGCCCGGGGACCGGATAGATGGCGCCGGTGTTGACCACGATGTCGATGCCGCCAAATTGTGAGACCGTAAATCTGACTGCTTCGGACAGTGATCCGGATGAACTGAGATCGGCGGCCCTTGTGGCGACGAATTCGCCGGAGGACAACACTCCGACCTCACCGGCCACCTTGCTGGCGCCTTGCTGATCAAAGTCAGCGACAACCAGGTGAGCCCCTCTTCGGCCCAGCAACAGCGCGACTTCGCGGCCGATTCCGCTGGCACCGCCGATGACGAGAGCAATCTTGCGGCTGAATTCTGCCTCCGCCGGCATACGCTGGAGCTTCGCTTCCTCGAGCGCCCAGTATTCAATGCGGAAAGCTTCCGAACGGGGAAGCGCGACATAGTTGTGGAATTCTGTGAACTGCTGCGATAGCTCCGGGTGACGCGCCTGCGGCAGTGGATGCGAGACCTCGCCATCTTCGAGCGCATTCGCCCCTGCCATCACGTGGATGGCATTGATGAAGAACTCGGTTGTGATGCGCGCTTCCTTCTTGTTCTTGCCGAATCCAAAAAGGCCGAGTCCCGGCACGACGACGACCGATGGATTCGAGTCCCGGAGTTTGGGCGAATCGCTGCTGGCCCACTCGGCGTAATATTTTCTGTAAGCTGAGCGATAGGCGTCAACCTCGCTTTGAATGCGGCTCTTGAGAAGCGGAATGTCTTCTCGGGCTGAATCCCACTCGATGAACCAGGGACAGACACGGGTGCGGAGGAAGTGGTCCGGGCAACTCGTGCCCAGAGAACTCAGTTGTTTTGCCCATTTCGATCCGGCAAAGGTCAGAGCGTCCTCCTCGTCGGCGTAGTGGGCAATGACTCTTCGGTTCGAAGACACTACGCCTCGAAGTATGGGAAGGATCTGTGTGGCGATGGTCTTGCGAGCCTCGGCTGGTGGATGACTGATTCCCCCGAATAGGGAACCCTTTTTCGCTTGATGCTGGAGGATGAACTCGCCCATCTGGTCGATGGTGTGGATGCTGTTCAGGTAGCACTCGCGCTGTGTCATGCCCCAGGTGAACAGGCCGTGACCTCCCAGAATCAGCCCCTCAGCGCCCGCATTATCCGTTACCGCGCCTTCGATGAGGAGCGCCAGTTCGAAGCCGGGGCGCTGCCAGGGAACCCATACGATCTTGCGGCCGAATTCCTTATTGAACTGTTCCAACTTGCGTTTCCCGTTCGCGCTGGCTGCTAGAGCGATAGCCCAGTCAGGGTGCAAGTGGTCGACGTGAGAAAAGGGAAGAAAAGCGTGCAGAGGAGTATCGATGGACGCCGCCACGCGATTCTCGCCAAAGGCCGAAAGAGGATAGTAGGGGACCATCTCATCTTCGAATGCTTCGCCGCCATATAGCTGCTTGAGTTGTTCCAGACGATCCAGGTAGAGCAGAGCGAATCCGCTTTCGGTAATGGACCCAAGATCTCCGCCACTACCTTTTACGGCTAGCACCCGCACGGGTCGACCCGTAAACGGGTCGGGTAGCTCCAGTTTGGAACTCGTGTTACCGCCGCCGAAATTCGTGATGCGCAAATCCGCGCCCAGCAGGTTCGACCGGTACCGTAACAGAGCCAGCTGATTGGTGGACATCTTCTGAGCTTCGGTTTCGTTCCACAAATCTTTCAGCCGGGTAGTCTCTTTGATTTCAGGCATAGATGCTCCCGCAATATTGCTCAAATCGTTCCGCATGCTGATCCCACTTGTCGGTTTCAAGGGGCTCGAAGACTTCGGTTGGGAAAGATCGATCCACCGTGGCCCGGACTTCCTCGAGGGACGCCGCCCCGCCGGTCGCGAGGATCTGCATCGCCACATTCCCCAACGCCGTAGCCTCAGCCGGGCCTGCCAGGACCTTTCTTCCGGTGGCATCGGCAGTCAGTTGGTTCAGCAGTCGATTCTTCGATCCGCCGCCGATGATCCGAATGAGCTCGATACGCTTTCCACATACGTGTTCCAGATTACGGAGAACAACACGATATTTGAACGCGAGGCTTTCCAGAACACCTCGTACGTACGCGCCGGGTTCCTGGGGAACGGGCTGTTGGGTCCGCGTGCAAAACCTGTCGATGGCGGCGAGCATGTCGGGGGGACGCAAGAAGGACTCGTCGTCGGGATCGATAAGGTGACGGAACGATGTTTCCCGGGCCGCCAGTTCGATCAATTCCCGATAGTCGTAATTGCGGCCCTGCTGGCTCCAGGATTGCCGGCAACCTTGCAGCATCCACAGCCCCATGACGTTCTTCAATAGTCTGGTCGTTCCGCCCACGCCACCTTCGTTGGTGAAGTTCATGCGCAACGCATCGGGTGTGATTACCGGGGAATCCAGCTCGGTCCCCAGCAGCGACCAGGTTCCGGAACTCAGAAAGGCCGCCCCGTCGCGAGCCGATATGGCAGCTACCGCCGAGCCCGTATCATGACACGCTGGAGCAATTACGGTCGTGCCGGCAAGAGAGGAATGACCTGCGATTTCCGGCAGGAGCGTCCCGATGATCGAGCCCGGCTCTACGATGGGTGCAGGCAAGTGGGCCGGAAGCTCCAGTTTTTGCATCAGGCCCAAGGCCCACCCGCGCTTCACCGGGTCCACCATCTGGGTCGTTGTGGCGTTGGTGAATTCGCAGACTGCGTTTCCGGTCAGCCAGTAGTGAAACAGATCTGGAATTGTGACCAGGGATTTCGCTGCTTTGAGCATTTTCGGGGTTTGACGTTGAGCCGCGAAAAGCTGGTACAAAGTATTGATGGGCATGAACTGAATCCCGGTCGCGCGGTAGATTTCCTCCTTGGATACTTTCCGAAATACTTCCTCCATCACGCCATGGGTGCGACGGTCGCGATAGTGATACGGATTATGAAGCAGCTCGCCCCGTTCTCCGAGCAACGCGTAATCCACGCCCCACGCGTCGACGCCGATGGCCGCTAGTTCCATATTTTCTATGCAAGCCAGCGCCTTGCGCACTTCGAACCAGAGACGGGGGACGTCCCAGTGCAGAGAGCTTCCGTATTCGACCGGCTCGTTGCGAAAGCGATGGATTTCTTCCGTCGTCAGGATCCCTGACTCGAGGTGCACCAGAACAGCCCGTCCGCTTTCGGCCCCGAAATCGAAGGCAAGATACGGGCGACGTTGCTCACTCTTGACTAACACGAAGCTCTCCTGACTGCGTTCTGCTGAAGGTTTTGATGTTCTTGCCTAATTCCGTTGAACCTCGTTGATAGAAGAATCCAGATTACTCAAAACGTTGACCTCGGGCTCTTTTGGTCTCATCAAACTTCGCACGACCGCAAGTACAGGACCGAATTGCGCGGAGAACAGCGAGCGAGGAGCGGGCGAGTCCGGACCGAGCCCAGTAGCGGGGAACTCCTCGTGAGCCGGGGGGTAGTAGGTGCCGATACGATATCGAAGATCGGCAGCGCATCGGCGAAATTCCGATTGTGAAGCTCCGCGTCGACCGCATGATGGATGCGATGTACTTGCGGGGTTACCAGGATACGATCAAGCCACGGTAACCGGACCCGAATCGCTGAATGGTAAAACATCGATAAGCCGATTAGAAACATTGTGGAATAGAGTGCAGCCTCTCCAGCCTCTCTCAATTGCAGATCGATGATTAAGCCCAGAGTGAACACAGAGAAAAACGAGCGCCAACCCTCCTGCAGGAAATGATCCCGTGCCCAACTTGACGTGTTCATGTGTTCGTCACTGTGGTTGATCTTATGAAATTCCCACAATATCGGCACTTTGTACTCGATACGATGCGACCAGTAGAACCAGAAGTCATGAATGAAGAGTGGAACCAGAATCATCGCCACTATGGTCAGTCCGTGTCCCAGGAACGGAACCGCGTCGAGCTTGTGGAAAGTAAAGGAAATCGGAGTCCAGGGAAGCACGTGCCGCAATCTGCTGCTCCATAGGCCGGCAGCCATACCGAGAGGAAGAGATAGAAAAGCTGTCGTCAGGCTTATCCAGATGTTCATGACATAGTCGCGCCATGAAGGGGCGTCGCCAACTGGCCGCAGTTGCTCAACCATGATGAATGGGATTTGCGGGAGAAGCAGCCAGTAAATGATCCCTGGAAACATTCCTTTGATCGAACTGGCGAGTGTCTGCAGGAAACTCATGGCACGTTCCTCAAAGAAAGGCGTCCTCTCCTCGCGCGGTATCCCCTGTTTGAAGCGCACGGTATAGCCGAAGGCGCTACGCGTATGAAGTAATGCTGTGCGAGTTCTTCGCGGCCCGATCTTTTGTGATGCGTTCGAGGTAGCCGCTTTGTCGGAATGCCTCCATCGGATCTTTCGGTAGTCCCTTAGAGTCTCTCCAATCCTGAATCGCGGCGCGGACATCGGTGGCGAAGGCGTCCTGCAGCAGGGATTCTGCGGCGACCAGATCGCAGTTCTTCTGCGCGGTCGAGAGTTTCTTCGCGTCCACCAGCGCCGCCTTGGCAAAAAGTTGCTGCGCCATGGTGACAGTCTGAATCATCGCTTCCATCTTGCCTTTTAGATTGTGGCTTTGATCGACCATATACGCGATGTCTGCGCGCCGACCCGTTTCCGCTTCGAAGAAACGAATTTCGTGGAAGATGCGGAAGACCTGATAAGGATCGATCGACCCCATCGTGAGATCGTCGTCGGCGTAGCGACGATCGTTGAAGTGAAAACCGCCGAGCATCTCCTCCGATAATAGCCAGGCAACAATTTGCTCGATATTTTGCGCCGCATAATGATGACCGGTGTCAACCAGAACCTTAGCTTGCGGGCCCGCCGCACGCGAAAGGAGCAGCGCCATTCCCCAGTCGGCTATGTCAGTGTGATAAAAGGCGGGTTCGAAGGGCTTATACTCGATCAGCATTCTCTGGTCTGGCGACAAAGCTCGATGCGCTTCCTTTAAAGCTTCTTCGAACCATTGCTTGCGTTGCCGGATGTTGGCAGTCCCGGGATAATTTGAACCATCCGCAAACCAGAAAGAGATGTCTCTGCTCTTGAGACGATGAGCGATTCTGATGCTGTCTTTGGTGTGCCGCAACGCACGCCGTCGAACCGCTTCATCGGGATTTCCGAACGATCCGTACTTGTATTCCTGATCTTGAAAGAGGTTGGGATTGATCGATCCGGGCATAACCCCGTATCGGCTGGCGTAGAGGTTGATCTCATCTGTGCTTTGCACCCCATCGGGACAGTCCCACAAGACGTGCAGGGCAACTGTTGGACATACTCCGGTAAGTAGGTGCACCTGGCCGGCGTCGCTGAACTTCTCCTCCGTGGTAGTGGCCGCCGCAGGTTGAATGAATTTTCCGAAACGAGTTCCAGTATTGGCGAAGCCCCAGGAAGGGAGCTCGATGCGAAACGTCTCAAGTGCTGCAAAAACTTTGTCGCTGGTAGATGAGTCCATGCGAAGCCTCTCGTAGGATTCTGAAGATTACAAGCGTTCCCTCGCCCAGGTCACGGTTTTCTTTGGCTATTTCAAACATTTTGCAATACGAAATGTACCTTGGGACTCCGGAAAGGGTCAAAAGGGCCACAACGCAAGACATCGGTTTCGCCCAGGGTCAGACGATTAGCGGGTCGGAACGCGCACCCGGAGGGTGCGATTTCGCGTTGTAGAATACTTCCTTCCATCCCGATTCCGCTCACCGGCAAGTGGTTTGTGCCGCAAATCAGCTCCTCGGACAACATTAGCGGTTTTGTTGAGGGACCGGAAGAGATTCCAGCCGTCGCGCCGAGGATTTGTGCTGCAAACCTGGTTTTCCTGTTTCACGGAGGTTCCGCACTGCCTGGAGAGTACAAAAAAGCAGTTCCGCCATCCCTTCAGAAACGCCATCAAGAATTTCGCTTTGCAAAATCAAAAAAATAGATCATCATAATGCCAACCATATGGGGCCCGCTGCTCTGACTAGAGACCGATACCTTGTCAAGTCCATCGTTCACTGTTCTCAGCTCCTAAGCGCGTTTCATTCTCCCGGGGAAGCCCTGCCGCTCAAGGAAATCTCCGCCCGCTGCAACTTGCCGAAGACGATGGTATTTCGGCTTCTCTATACATTGGAAAAGTGCGGAATGGTCGATAAGGTCGGCCAGAATCTTTATCAATCTTGTGTGCGACCCTGGAAGCAGAGACTCTATCGCTTGGGATACGCAGCTCAGGGCACGGATTATCAGTTCTCCCGAGAGGTGTCCGAGAGTTTGGAACGAGCTGCAGCCGCGGAGGGCATCAAACTCATCTGCGTGGACAACCGCTACAGTGCGAAGACCGCTCAGCGCAACGCGGACTTACTTGTTCGCGAAAAGGTCGATCTGGCGATCGAGTTTCAAACCGACGAAGAAGTCGCGCCTATTGTAGCTGCCAAGTATCGCGATGCCGGCATTCCGATGATCGCCATTGATATTCCTCACCCCGGGGCGACTTACTTTGGCGCCAACAATTATGAAGCGGGATTGATCGGCGGGCGTTACCTCGGTCGCTGGGTCAAGGAGCACTGGCACTCAGAAGTGGACGAAATTCTCTTGCTCGAACTGAAGCGTGCGGGCAACCTTCCTCGGATGCGATTGTCGGGGCTGCTGGTAGGCATCAATCTGGTCTTGCCGAGCGCGGCGAATTGCCGCATCACCTACCTGGAAGGTGATGGAGAATTGGGCCCGAGTTTCGAAACGGTACGGCAGCATTTGCGGTGCTCCAATGCCAAGCACGTACTCGTAGGGGCTATTAATGATCCGAGCGCACTGGGAGCCCTCCGTGCGTTTCAGGAAGCGGGTCGGGCAGAAAACTGCGCCGTCATGGGACAGAATGCTTCGCCCGAAGGACGAGCGGAATTGCGTCAGCCCAAGACTCGATTCGTTGGTTCAGTCGCATACTTCCCCGAGCGATACGGTGAAGAACTGATTCGCGTCAGTATCGACATCCTTAGCCAACGGCCGGTGCCGCCCGCAGTTTTCGTTGAGCACAAACTGATAACTCCAGCCGTTGTCGATCATTATTACCCCAATGACGCTGTGACAAAGTTGGTGCGAACAGAACCTTACGACCTATCCCACCAGCGCCGGGCACTCTAAAAGAACCGGTATTCCCAGCCGACCCTAGCACACTCGCGAAGTGGTCCGTTTTCACGATGTCCAGGGTGGTTCGCTGGGCCGACTGCGCGGAATGCTTAGGTTTTCTGCATTGCAAAACAAAACTCACCAGTGGCTAGCCCAGGCAATTCTGGAAATCAGACTCAAGTTAATTCTGATTTGGCCTGCCAAATCACGATTTGGCGGAGCTTTCCAGCGCGAAGGCGCTGTTTTTCACAGCGAAATGCTGAGAGTTTGTGCGTTGCAGGTTGACGATGCACCACAACCGGTGGGAGCATCCGCCACGGCGACAACCGTGTGGAACGGGGGCAGCTTCCAGCGATGGCTTTCATTAGACGTGGAAATGCTGCCGAGTTCCACCAAGTTTGGAGCGTCGACAGGAGAAAAAATCATGTCCACGACGACACGTGTTCTCTGGTTTTGTCTATTGATCGCATCGGGGGCGTACCTTTACGGCCAAGGTGCAGGCACAGGCACCATTCTAGGAACCGTTACCGACAGTTCGGGTGCAGTCGTGGCCAAGGCGAGCGTCGATGTAACCAATGTTGCCACCGGCGTTACCACTCATACCCAGAGTACTTCGTCGGGAGATTTCAGCGCTCCGTTTCTGATTGTCGGAACCTACCGGGTAACGGTGCAGGCGCCCGGCTTCCAAAAAGGCGTGGTCGACAACATCGTTCTGAACGTTGCCCAGGAGGCGCGAGCTAACGTTTCTCTGAAAGCCGGAGCGGTTTCGGAAACCGTAGAGGTTCAGGCCAACGCCGCCGCCCTCGACACTGACAGTTCTGCAATTTCGCAGACCGTGACGGAGCGGCAAGTGGATGAGCTGCCGTTGAACGGGCGCAACTTCTTGAACTTGTTGTTCATCACTGCCGGCGCCGTTCAAACCGTCGGCGAGATGGGACAGATGCGACAGGGCGAAGGCAACGCGATCAGCATCAATGGTGGTCGACCCGAATCGAACAACTATACCTTGGACGGGCTTGTCAATACTGATCCCTCGTTGACCACGCCGGCGGTCATATTGTCGCAGGATGCGATTCAGGAATTCAAAATCGAGAGTGAAACCTACTCCGCGGCGTATGGTTTTAGCGCGAACCAAGTTGACATCGTGACCAAAAGCGGCACCAATCAGATCCACGGCACTGCCTTTGAATTCGCGAGAAACAACGACTTTGATGCGTATACGCCCACACCTTTCCAGACTACCCCCACGAAGCCGGCGCTGCATCAAAATCAGTTCGGCTTCGTGCTCGGTGGTCCCGTGTACATTCCTAAGCTCTATAACGGGCGCAACAAAACTTTCTGGCTGGCGAACTATGAAGGCTGGCGAATCGTCAACGGATATGTTGTGAACGGGATTGTGCCGACCCCGGCAGAATTGGGTGGAGATTTTTCTGCGACAGGATTGCCCGCCTTTGACTTGACACCTGGGTCGCCCTGTCAGCTGGCGCTGACTTCACCTTCTCCCACGGGGGGCTTGCCGTGCATGCCGGGGAACCCACAGACCGGAACGGCATTTACAGCACCCATTCCGACAAGCAGTTTCTCTCGCCTGGCCAGGGTAGCCATCGCCGCCAATGTGTTTCCCGCACCTACGCCTGCGTGCGTGGCGAATGCAAACGCTTGCGGTGGAGGCATCAACAATTATCAGATACAGGCAAACCTCCCCAATAACACCAATCAGCAGACCTACCGGCTGGATCAAGAACTGGCCCGCATCGGAAAAATCTTCTTCCGATACACCAAGGCGAGTTTTTCCAATGAGAACCCTCAGAACCTATCCCCGACTTTCAGCTTAAACACTTTTACCCAGGACTCTACCAGTTGGACGATCTCGCATACGATTGAAATCGGCGCTAAGAACGTGAACAACTTCCGCTTCGGGTATCTGCACGCGACGGCAATTCAAGGCGCGCCGGCCGCGTCGAGCAGCGAAATCTCGGCTCTCGGATTGACGGGTGTCTTCACTCCGCTGCCAAGTTACGCCGCCGGGTTCCCATATATCAGTTTTGAAGCTTCGCAGCTGGGCGACTTCGGAAGTCCAAACAATAATCCGACGACCAGCGACATTCCGGTATGGGAGTTTGCCGATTCGATGACCATGATTCGGGGGAAACATACGATTGGAGTGGGCATCGATTACCGACATTTTGTGGAGGCTCGCGATCTAGCGACTAATTATCTGGGCGGCTATACCTATGAAAACAACAATATCTTGAACAACAGCGCCGCCGGCAGTTGCACCACTCCTTCCGGGCTTTGCGGCACCGGTAATCAGGTGGCTGATTTTCTTCTGGGCTATTACAACACCGCCTCCACATTTCAGCCGGGACCCTTTAGCGTCGCCGGAGTTCCCGGCAACCTGCACCATTATGTATTCAACTTTCTCTCCCCGTGGGTGCAGGAGGATTGGAGGGTCAGTAACCGTCTCACTTTGAATCTTGGCTTGCGCTGGGATTGGCGTAACGTGCCCTACGAGGAGCGAAACGATATGTTTTGGTTTGATGACCAAAACATGCCCGGTGGCTCGCGCTTCACCGGTGGAGGTCTGTGCTATGCGAATCCCACTCTCGGCACAGACGGGGTAGCGCCTGCTGGCAACGGTTACTACAATTATTGCGGTCGACGCAATCCCGCAGACAGCTCCAAAACGCCCTTTGCTCCGCGCATTGGCTTCGCCTATCAGCCATTCGGGAGTAAAACCGTGGTCCGCGGTGGATTCGGTATTTTCTGGGATTCCTCTGAAGCACGCGAGATTGACGATTCCGGCGATTACTATCCCTACATCGAGCGCACCAGTCTTACTCCGAACTCGCAGTCTGCGACGACAGCTCCCAAACTGACCGACAATTTGTTTGTGCCGAATACGGCGATTGTGCCCATCAGCACTCCGGGGCTTTTCGGTAGTCAGTTCGTGGCGGTGGTCATCTCCGATCACCCCCGCAATCCGTATGTGGAGCAATACACGCTGTCGGTGCAACACCAATTAGCGGCCAATACGACCCTGGAACTGAGCTATGTGGGCAATCAAGCCCACCATTTGCTGGATCGCGTCAATCTCAATACCCCTCCCCTACTCGTGGGCACCCAACTGGCTGCATGCCAGGCGGCATTCGCCGGGCTTCCAGGAACTGATCCAGCCTACCTTTCAAACCAGTGCCCGTACTACACCCGCGAACCCCTGCCTAACTTTGGCCCGCCGGCTGCGCTCGACAGCGTCTGGTCGGGCTATTCCAATTACAATTCTCTGAACCTGAAGCTTGAGCGTCATGCCAAGGACCTCGCTTTGTTGACCGTTTACACTTATGCCAAAAGCCTGGATGACAAGTCAGCGGCGGCTGGGATCGGAGCAGCGGGTTCAGGATTCGCGGGTCACGAAGATGACCTCAATCCCCGACTTGACTACGGTCCTTCGGATTTCAGTGTCAAGAACCGGTTCGTCAACAGCGTTGTTTACAGCTTGCCGGTGGGGCGCGGCAAGCGTCTTCTGGGAGGTATCAACAGAGCCGGGGATGCCGCAATTGGGGGCTGGCAATTGAGTGTCATCACAACGTTCCAGACCGGTTTCCCATTTTCCGTTCTGGCCAATGATCCCGGCGCGTACCAGAGCTTTGGCATGCGGGCAAACCTGGTTGGAGATCCTAATGTCAGCCGCAAGAGCATCAATGAGTGGTTCAATACCGCAGCGTTTCAACAGCCCGCTTTTGGAATTTACGGCAGTAGCGGACGCAACATTTTGACACAGCCTGGGATCAACAATTGGGACGTGGGCTTGGGTAAGATCTTTCAGTTCACAGAAAGAGTAGGTTTCCAATTCCGAGCGGAGACATTTAACACCTTTAACCATACACAGTACGGAGTCGACCCAACCACTGCCGCCGCTGGTGGTCCAGGGCAGAGCGCCGTGAGCGACAATATATCCAATGCGAACTTCGGCCAGATGACTAGTGCCCGTCCAGGAAGAATCTTGCAGTTGGGAGGGAAGGTCATCTTCTAGGCATTTGCTACAGGACGAAAGGCAAACTTCCGCCGGGTCGGAGTCTCGATCCGGCGGAAGCTTGTTGGGGTACACTCCGAAAGGCGATGCATTTACACCACAAAGTTGCAGGAGCGTTCCTAATTTCGGTGTCTTTTCTCGCACCGACAATCATTGGCCAGGATTCCACTGTCGAGCGATACTCCGACGCTGGTCAGAGCGCCTTGGCAGCCGGTGACTACGCCGGCGCGGAACGCGCGTACGAGAAGTTGCGAGACCTTGAGCCGGAAATCGCCGAAGTGCATGCAAACCTGGGACTGATCTATTTTGAGGAAAGAAAATTCGACCAAGCCGTGCCCGCACTTCGTCAGGCGCTAAAACTGAAGCCCGGCCTGGTCAAAAGCGAGAGCCTTCTTGCCATGTCGTTGTCGGAGCTCGGCCATTACAACGAGGCTTTGCCCGGCCTTGAAAAGGGATTTCGTCGATCTTCCGAGCCAGAGATCAAGCGCATGTGTGGGCTCGAATTGGAGCGCTCCTACACGGCCCTGAAGAAAGACAGCAAGTCCGTAGAAGTGGCGATAGAGCTGAATCGGCTCTATCCCGACGACCCTGAAATCTTGTATCAAACTGGAAAGGTGTACGGGAATTTCGCATTCTTGACCATGCAGAAGCTGGCGCAGGTTGCTCCGGGATCTGTCTGGAGACATCTTGCAGCCGCCGAGGCGCACGAAAGCCAAGGTTCTTACACTCAAGCGATTCAGGAATATCGGGAAGTGCTGCGGCTCGAACCAGATCGGCCTGGAGTCCATTATCGCATCGGCCGAAGCTTGATGGGGCGTTTTTGGCAAGGTCAATCGCGGGATGACGTGGTTGGGGCGGAGAAGGAGTTCGAAGAGGAGTTACGCTTGGATCCCGACAACGCCAACGCTGCCTATGAACTCGGAGAAATGCGCCGACAGAACGGACAAATCGACGAGGCCGAGCGATTCTTCGACCAGGCCTTGCAGCATTATCCGGACTTCGTCGAGGCGCAATTGGGCCTGGCTGAGGTTCTCCTGGAAAAGAAGCTGCCACAACAGGCGTTGGCTCATGCTCAACGGGCCGTGACCCTCGATCCAGAGAACCAGGTTTGCTGGTATCGTCTGGCCAAAATCCAGAGAACTTTAGGCAATGTCGCCGAACAGCAGAAAGCATTAGCCGAATATCGACGACTGCACGATCTAGCGAACCAGCAGAAGGAAGTAGAACCAGTGTTCTCGCCGCGGGAAGTAACAAAACAGGAGGTCGACCCGACTCCAGCTCAGTAGGGGATGACCCGTAATTCAACTGTAATTGGGGGACTACCAGCGGCTCCATTCTCGGAGCTTGCCAGATGCGCGCAAAATGCCTCGCTCATTGGACCAAGGCGTCTGGGTCTTGTTGTTGACGAATTTCCTCTGGCCATGCCGGTCAGATGCTCAGGGGATGGCCCCAGGTTGCGCTCGTCCGTCAGGGCTTAAGGCTACAAATCAAAGTAAATTTTGGATGGGTGCAGCGGACGAGTGGGTTCCCTATGGTTTCTTATCGAAGGCTCTCGCCTGGTGGATGCTACTAGTACTCGGGCTCGTTTTACCTTTTGAAGCCGAGAATAAACCCACGCCGGCGTCTGAGTCCGCCAGTCTGTTCAGCACCCAATGCAGCGCCTGTCATGGTCGCGACGGCGCGGGTTCAAAATTGGGGAGGACTTTGCTGGTCAAAGACTTGTGTTCGGCAGAAGTGCAACGACTGCCAGACACGGACCTTGAGCGGGTGATCCGGGAAGGAGAGGGCAGCATGCCTTCCTTCAAAAGCAGCCTAGATGATCAGCAGATGGTTGGACTGGTCCGGTTCATACGAACGCTTAAGGGGCAATCCTCATCCACCGTTTCTGCTCAGTCTAGCCCTGCGTCTGCGACCGTCTCCGGCGTCGCCCAGGTTCACCTTGATGCGTCGCGACCGCAGAGAGATTGGGCGGTTTACGGAGGTGGCCCCACCTCGGACCACTACTCTACTTTGAAACAAATCAATCGCGAGAATGTGAAGCAAC
This sequence comes from Candidatus Sulfotelmatobacter sp., assembly GCA_049584315.1. Lineage (GTDB taxonomy): Bacteria > Acidobacteriota > Terriglobia > Terriglobales > Acidobacteriaceae > Sulfotelmatobacter. The sequence goes on from JBAUXO010000355.1 coordinate 43,878, forward strand.
TGATGCAAGCCTGGAGTTTTGACACTGGCGAAACCGGCGGCTTGCAGACCAGCCCGCTTGTAGTGGACGGTGTTCTGTTTGGAATCAGCCCGACGCAGAAAATATTTGCGTTGGATGCTACTGACGGCAAACTGTTGTGGCGCTTTGATTCTGGAGTTAAGGGAACGCAACCTGACCGTGGGTTGGCTTACTGGAGCGATGGCAGCGAGAAACGAATTCTAGTTGGCGTCATGAACTTTCTCTATGCGCTCGACGCGATTACCGGAAAACCAGTACGAACTTTTGGCCAGAACGGGCGGGTCGATCTTCGCGAAGGCCTTGGCAGATTCCCGGTCGAGGCGCAATCGGTTTATCTGACCAGTCCGGGCATAATTTATAAGGACCTCGTGATTGTGGGAGGCCGTGAGCCTGAAACCCTGCCTGGACCTCCGGGCGATGTTCGCGCCTACGACGTTCATACCGGCAAGATGGCTTGGTCATTCCACACCATTCCGCATCCTGGAGAATTCGGATACGAAACCTGGCCCAAAGATGCTTGGACTTACTCCGGCGGTGCCAACAATTGGGCAGGAATGGCGCTGGATGCAAAGCGCGGAATTGTCTATGTCCCCACCGGATCCGCGGCGATGGATTTTTACGGCGCGAATCGCATCGGAGACGACCTGTTTGCCGATAGCTTGATCGCCCTTGATGCCAGCACCGGCAAGAGGATTTGGCATTTCCAGGATGTCCGTCATGATCTTTGGGACCGTGATTTCCCCGCTCCTCCCGTCCTCTTGACTCTCAAACGTGATGGTAAGGAAATTGATGCGGTGGCACAGACGACCAAGCATGGGTTTGTGTATGTCTTCGATCGCGAGAATGGCACTCCCTTATTTCCTATCGAGTACCACAAATATCCCGCGAGCTCGGTTCCGGCTGAGGCAGCAGCGGAGGATCAGCCTCTACCGGTAAAGCCCGCACCTTATTCTCGTCAACTGCTCACCGAGGACTTGCTCACCACACGGACCCCGGAAGTCCATCAATGGGCGTTGGAGAAATTTAAGACCCTTCGCAGCGAAGGACAGTTTGTTCCTTTTAACGTGGGCAGAGACACCGTAGTATTCCCCGGTTTCGACGGTGGCGGCGAATGGGGAGGGCCGGCAGGAGATCCGGAAACCGGCATTTTGTATGTCAACGCGAACGATGTGGCATGGACCGGAGCTCTCGCCAAAAATACCGGGCCCGCCGCCAGCGGACGTGGCATTTACGGCTCCCAGTGTGCCGCGTGCCACCAGGACAATATGCAAGGGTCCCCGCCCAATTTCCCTTCGCTTGTGGGTGTGGGCGATCGTCTTTCGCCTCCGCAAATCGCCGGGATTATTCGGCAGGGCAAGGGGCGCATGAACGGGTTCCCGAATCTAAGCGACGATGAGCTATATGCCCTGATTGGGTTGCTGACGAGCGGTGAAAGCAGAGAGGTCCAGAGTTCCGGCCCACCATCGCCTGGCATGGATTACCGCTTCACCGGTTATCACAAGTTTCTCGATCCGGAGGGCTATCCCGCGGTGGCGCCGCCTTGGGGGACGCTGAATGCCATCAACCTAAACACCGGAGAGTATGTCTGGAAGATTTCTTTCGGTGAGTATCCCGAGCTGGCTGCGAAGGGGATGAAGAACACGGGAACAGAAAACTACGGAGGGCCCATCGTGACTGCCGGCGGTCTGGTGTTCATTGGCGCGACCAACTTCGACAGGAAGTTCAGGGCCTTCGATAAGGCGACCGGTGAATTGTTGTGGGAGACGACATTGCCGTTTGCGGGGAATGCCACTCCGGCAACTTATGAAGTTAACGGGAAACAGTACGTAGTGATCGGCGCGGGTGGGGGCAAAGATCCTAAGTCGCCATCCGGAGGTGCCTACGTGGCCTTTGCTCTGCCGTAGCTGAGCGTTAGCTTACACTCCCCTTTTCCGCAACCGAGGGAAAATGGAACTTTAAAGATGTCGGCTACCAGCCGGGCGTCGGGTTGCCTTCATTGGGTGAGGTGGGGAGATGCCTTTGTGGATCTGGATGTGGAACCGTAACCACCGCCACGGCATACCCGTGCAACTTCACGGTATCGCTGGTCAATTTCGCGGAAGCCGGGGGTTGGAACGCGGTTGTTTGGTCCACGTAATCCACCTGGCCTCCGCTGGCGCCCGGGATGGAGACTTCGAAACTGCGATTCCTTTTGTTGACCAGTAACACGCGCCGTTTGCCGTCCCGGCTGGCAAACGCCTGCGCATAAACGTATGGATGATTCGGCGCGAACGGTTCGATCTCTACAAGTTTGTCGCCGGCGCCAAAATTGTCGTGAAGCAGCCTTAACACCCAATACCGCGCATTGGGTTTTCCATTATTCCAGTCCACCATGGAGACGCTGGGAAACTGTGTCGGGAAACCCACAAGCTGCGACTCACCCGCCACATCGATGCCAATCTTCGTCATCTCTCCGAAAAGATAGGCATACATCGCTCCGGCAAGGTTCCAGTAAGAGTTTTCAATCGGCTTGGCTACGTGGCCGGGCTCTCCCTGAGCGATGTCGTCAGCCGAGATGACCCCAAGCTCATCGATCGTTGTTCTTGTTTCCGGCGATAGGCGCTTACGAATTGATTCAATGTAGCGCACCGACTTCAAGAATCCATCTGCTTGATCAAAGTACGTGAACTGTTCGACCTCCGGACTCTCATCCGCAGCCGGGACCGCGTAGAAATGATAAGAAATGAAATCCAGCGGAACGCCGGGCTTGTGGTTCCGGTGATCGAGGAAGTATTCAAAGTAATGCGGTTCGGTGGGCATAGCCAGTGCCAGTCCGACAAACTTCATGTCCGGCTGTACTTTCCTCATAGCCGTGACAACTTCATCGTAGAGGTGAGTGTAGGTCTCAGCATCGATGTGATGCTCGAAATCGATTTCGTTCAGCACCTCCCAGTATGGGATCGAATAGTGGTACCCCGACTCATGATGCTTGCCATATTCGTCCGTGAACCCGCCCTGCGTGTACCAGGAGATCAGCCGCGCATAATAGTCGGCTACTTCCTTCATGCTGGGATCTCGGAGTTCCGTCCCCTGTTCGTAATCCCACGTGACCTGGTTTGGATCCACTGGATACCCCACTGGCTTTTCGGTCTTGTACATCCACTGCGGAATCGTGCTGAAGTTGAGAATGACGGAATGCCCCTTGGTCGCATCGAGAAAGTCGATCGTCAGGGGATCGATCTGAGCGAAATCCCAGGAGGTTTTTCCGTCCTTCGGGGGTTCCAGTTCGGCAACTCCCAGCTTTGGATAAGGGAGCCAAGGCACATAGCGCACGTAGTCCGCCCCCAAGTCATGCAGAGTTTTGAACGCGTTGTCATGCACAGGCGTGCCGCGCTCGAGCGGGGGATTCACCACAACTTGCAATGTTGCCTTCGTCTGAGAAGTCCCCAGGGTCTTGTCCCAGTGCACGGTCACTTTCGCGGGCTGATCCTGGGCGGTGGACGTCCAGAAGCAGATCAGAAAGATTGCGAGGAGGCCTGTGATCGTGGGCGACAACTTCAAGTCCATTCGGTTCTCCAAAGCTCGATTCGATGAAATTCCTACGGCGTGGACCTCCGACGCCTCTTCCGGAGTGGAATGGTCGCATCGGCCTACCCGGCCGTCAATCGCCGATTGCAAAGATTGCTCCATTTCGCGCTGAGAAACATTCAGAACTGAATCGACTCATCTTGACTCCTGCTTGCGGAACGAATCTATCTCCATCTTGAGCGAGCATTCCAGTCAAGCCGTAGTTTTGCACTGCAGAACGCCGGGCGTCGCCGCCTGGGGCGCTTGTGGCCCGAATCGGCACAGACTATGCTTGCCAACTGTTCTCTGGAATGTTCGTTGCGCTCAACCGTGATCCTGGGAAGACCCCACATGGAAGCCTCAAACCCTCAGCTCAACGTCGGACTCTTCAGCATCGGCTTGGATACTTATTGGCCGCAGTTTCCCGGACTCCGGGAGACTCTGGCCCGCTTCAGCACGCAGGTCGCTCAAAAACTCAAGACTTCAGGTGCGCGAGTCATCGACCTGGGAATGATCGATACCGCAGAGAAATCTCTAACGGCCGGCCATGAGTTTCGCCAAGCAGACGTGGACCTCATCTTCTTATATGTCGCTACCTATGCGCTCTCCTCGACCGTTCTTCCCGCCATTCGCCGCGCCAGAGTACCGGTGATTGTTCTCAATCTTTCCCCCGCGCCGGCGATTGATTATGAAAAGTTCAATCGCTTGGGGGACCGCACGAAGATGACGGGGGAGTGGCTTGCGTACTGCCAGGCTTGCCCGGTTCCGGAAATCGCAAATGTTTTCAACCGCTGCCGCATTCCGTTTTTCCAGGTCAGCGGAATGTTGGAGCATGATCCCGTTGCCTGGGACGAGATCGGAGAGTGGATCGAGGCTGCTCGTGTCGCGCACGTCATGGAGCATAATCGCCTCGGTGTCATGGGCAACTATTACGGAGGGATGCTGGACATCTATTCCGATTTCACGCAGCAGTGCGCCTACTTCGGAGGCCACATCGAGATTGTCGAGGTCGAGGAGTTGGCGGCGCTGCGGCGAGAGGTAAGCGAGGCTGATCTCAGCCGCAGAGTGATGGAATTCAACACTTCCTTCGACGTGCAGGCAGATTGCTCTGTGGAGGAACTCGAGCGCGCCGCTCGCACCTCGATCGCGCTCGATAGACTAGTCGAGATCCACGGATTGGGCTCGCTTGCCTACTACCACAAGGGTGTGGGAAGCGATGAGAACGAGGACGCGATCAGTTCCATCATTCTGGGCACAAGCCTGCTTACTGCGCGCGGCACTCCCGTCGCCGGCGAATACGAAATCAAGAATGCGCAAGCCATGAAGATCATGGATTCCTTCGGGGCCGGCGGGTCATTCACGGAATACTATGCAGTCGACTACAACGGGGATGTGGTGCTTATGGGGCATGACGGTCCGGGTCACATCGCCATCGCCGAAGGAAAAACCAAAGTTCGCCCGCTCGATGTCTATCACGGCAAGGTCGGACGGGGACTCTCGGTAGAAATGTCAGTCAAGCACGGACCGGTGACTCTGCTGTCGGTGGTCCAGACAGCAGACGGGAAACTGGAGCTGCTGGTGGCGGAGGGAGAATCTGTGGCCGGGCCCATTCTCGAAATCGGCAACACGAACAGCCGATACCGCTTTTCAATTGGCGCCAGGCGCTTTCTCAACGAATGGAATGTGCATGGACCGGCTCATCACTGCGCCGTGGGCGTGGGGCACATCTCGAGCAAACTGAAAAAGTTAGGCGCTTTGCTGGGGATGGAATGTATTCGAGTGTGTTGAACTCCATTCGCTTCCCCCGGAATGTGGGCTTTGTCGTCCTTAGCGTTTTGCACGGCAGAATGCTAACGCAATCAGACGACCGGGCAATTATGCCACCCTGTGCCTCCTTAGCCCTTGCGCGCAAGCTCTGAACCGCAAATCTTCGAGCTTTCCTCTGGGTTCAGGGGATCGCATCTCCTTTCACGGTGCGAAACGTCGTGCGCTCCTGCCGCGCGGATTGACACGGGTGTTGCCGAAGTGCAACCATCCCCGCCGTCGGCGTTGTGACCCGAGGAGGAATCCTATGCAGCGTCTCAGAGTATCGAGCGCCTTCATCGTTGCCATGCTCACGTCTGCCATGCTCTCGCCGGCTGCTTTTGCCGCCCCGCTCCACCTGCGCTGCGAATATTTGGAAAATCCTCTGGGAATCGATCAGGCTTCACCCCATTTGTCTTGGCAGAGCGATAACACGGAGCGCGACTGGAAACAATCGGCCTACGAGATTCTGGTGGCGAGTAGTGCCGAACTTCTGCCCGCCGGTAAAGCCGACATCTGGGACAGTGGAAAAACTACTTCTGCCGAGTCGGTCGGGATTGTCTATCACGGAGCTGCACTGGAATCTCGCGAGCGATACTACTGGAAGGTTCGTGTGTGGGATGCGGGAGGGCAAGAATCCGAGTCGGTGGAAGCGGCTTGGTGGGAGATGGGCCTTCTTCACACCACGGACTGGAAGGCGAAGTGGATAACTTTGAAAGGTTCTGACGATGAAGAACGCCATTCCATCCGTTGGATATGGCTAGCGGGTCAGGATGCGCTCGTCGTACCCTCAGAGACGGCTGCAACTTTTCGCATCACCGTCAACCTTTCCGAGCAGCCCCAGGATGCGTTCCTCGTGCTTGCGGCACGGGGCAACTTAATCGCAACTGTAAATGGTCACGAAGTAGACGCAAAGAATGAGTGGGCAGCCTTCGACCGCCGTGATATTTCCGAACAGCTGATGGTCGGAAGGAACTCCATCGAAGTGAAGGTTCGAACCCCGCCGACACCTCGCTTCGGACCGAATGCAGGGGCCACAACCAGCGCAGCGGGGCTGGCCGCGTTGGTCGTGATGCACCGCCGCGACGGCACAACCATGCGCTTCCCAACCGGAGAACAATGGGAGGCGAGCGCAGACGGAATGTCGAACTGGCAGCCGGCTGAGGTCGTAGCAGACTTGACCGATCAACGACTGGGAGACCCGGGACCGTTTCCGCAGCCAGCCGCTTATCTACGGCGCGCTGTCGCCATTCGAAGGACGGTGCAGAGAGCTCGGCTCTACGCAACTGCTCTAGGGAGTTATCGCGTGTTTCTGAACGGGCGTCGCGTGGGCACTGACGTCCTGACGCCCGATTACACCGACTATCGCAAACGTGTTGAATATCAGTCCTATGATGTGACCGGCTTGTTAGTGAAGGGCCAAAATGTAATCGCTGCGCTTTTGGGCGACGGTTGGTATGGCAGCCCTCTCACTTGGGCGGGAATGCATTTCTTTCCACCCCCGAACCGTTTTCTGGCTCAACTCGACCTCACTTACTCCGATGGCACGCACCAGACGATTGTCACCGACGATTCGTGGAAAGGGGCGGCATCCCCAATTGTTAAATCCACGATTTACGGTGGCGAGGTCTATGACGCGCGTTTGGAGCAGGTGGGGTGGGAAGCTCATGGCTTCGATGACTCCAAATGGAAGTCCGCGACCGTCTCGGATCCACCCTCCATCGCTGTCTCCGGCCAGCTAACTGCGCCTGCACGAGTTGTCGCCACCCTCGACGCCAAGAAAGTTACTCCCATGGCAAACGGAACTTACATCTTCGATATGGGCCAGAACATGGTGGGATGGACGACGCTCAAGGTGAAAGGCAGCTCTGGCACCAAGGTCCAACTGCGTTTCGCGGAAATCCTTAACCCGGATGGGACGATCTATACCGCCAATCTCCGCAACGCTGATGCCACCGATGTTTATATCTTGCGAGGGAGCGAGGAAGAGACGTTCAGTCCGCACTTCACGTTTCACGGTTTCCGCTACGTGGAAGTCACTGGCTATCCCGGAACGCCGGCCATCGACGCGTTGCAGGGAAATGTAGTCAGCAGCATCAACGGCGAACCCTCCGCCAGACTCACCACATCAAGTGCGTTGGTCAACCAAATGTGGACGATTGGCACCTGGGGACAACGCGGCAATTTCCTCAGCATTCCAACCGATTGTCCACAACGCGACGAACGCTTGGGCTGGATGGGAGATGCCGGCGTCTTCTGGCGAACGGGAAGCTACAACTTTGACATCGCTGCGTTCTCGCAAAAATTCATACAAGACATCGTCGACGCGCAAAATCAGCAGGGCGCGTTTACGAATGTTTCCCCCAACACGATGCCATCTGGCGGCGAGGGATCCACCGGCACTTCCGCTTGGAGTGAAGGGATGGTAGGCGCTCCGGGATGGGGCGACGCCGGCGTGATTGTTCCCTGGACGACGTGGCTGCAGTATGGCAACAAGGCCGTCGTCGAAGAGAATTGGGAAGCGATGCAGCACTGGCTGGACTTCATCCAGAGCCGAAATCCCAATTTTCTACGCAAGAACGGAGTCGGGCCCAACTTCGGAGACTGGCTGGCCCCGGACCAGAATACGAGCAAGGATCTGCTGGCCACTGCCTACTGGGCTCTGATCGCGAACATGATGGCGCAGATGGCGCACGCCATGGACAAGGAGTCTGACGCGAAACGCTATGAAGATCTCGTGCAGAATATTCGCTCAGCCTTCCAGAAGGCCTACATCAGTGCCGATGGAACAGTCGGAACCGGAACCGCAACCCAGACTTCCTACGTCGTTGCCCTTTACACAAAGATGGCACCCGAAGCGCTGGAGCCGGCTCTGGTCGACAAGTTAGTCAAAGACATCGAAGCTCACGACTGGCATCTCTCCACCGGATTTCTGGGCACGCCGTTTCTTCTGTTTACGCTGGGCGATCACGGACGCACCGACGTTGCCTATCGCCTGTTGCTGAACGATACTTATCCGTCGTGGGGCTACATGCTAGCGAAAGGCGCGACGACCTGGTGGGAGCGCTGGAACGGAGACACCGGCGATCCGGCTATGAATTCCTACAACCATTACGCCTTCGGCTCAGTGATTGCCTGGGTCTACCGTTACGCTGCGGGTATTGACACGTTGCCGAATTCTCCGGGATTCAAAGAGATTGTCATCCATCCCCATCTCGACGCGCGCATGACCTCGGCGCGCGCGGAGTATGACTCGATTTACGGCAAGATCATCAGCGATTGGAAGGGAACTCCCACGGGCCCATTTTCTCTGAGTGTCACTATCCCGGCGAATACTTCAGCCAGGGTTTTCCTGCCGGCGATCGCAGGAGCGCACCTCACAGAAGGTGGCAATCCGGTCGAGTCGCGTGCAGAAAACGGATCTTACGTCGTCCAGATCGGGGCGGGCTCCTACAATTTCGAAGTGAAGTGATTCGGCTGCGGGTAACGGGAATCCCCGCAAGGGCAGAGGCTCGGCGTGGATTTGTGCGGGCGTGTTGACGAGAACTTGAGGAGCAAAGTATGCCGAACGTGCGCGAAGCAAGGTTTCGAGTCGCCGGACTCGATCTGGTGCTGGTGGGCCTGGTCGTCACGGTGATCGGTCAAAGCTCCGGGGATGCGCTCGAGAACGGCGGCTCACCGGCAAACCCGTACAACTGACCATTTCAACGCCGAAGACATCTTATCGCTTGCGTTCACCGCCGCTGGCAGGCTGTTCGCATCGCGCGGCCACACGACCTCGGAAGTGTGGCTGATCAAGAACCTCCCGGCGCGGAATTGCGTTCCCGACTCACTGATCATTGCCAGAGGTGTCGGCAGTCCTCGGCGAGTCATGGCACGCTGCTGTGATGGAGGATCCAGAACGAACTCCCGGATGGCCGGCGAGATGATGAGCCCGTTCGTCAGTGGGCGAAAAATCTCTATCACGCTCCTCCACCGCGAATCAAAATCTTTTCGTCGTGATCGCTCGTTGAGTCCTCCGCGTCCGCGCTCGGACAACTAAGGAGCTGGCACCTGCAGGTTGGAGATTACGTTCGAATACCCGCTCTCTTCGTTGCTCGTATTGACTGCGGTTGTGGCATAGCAGTAGGTCGCGCCGTCGACCACGGCGGAGTCCGTGTACAGGGTGCCTGTATTCAGCGATGAGTTGATTTTGGAGAAAGATCCGCACGCACTCGCATACGGCGAGCGATAAATGTTATAGCCAGAGACACTCGAGGACGTGCTTGCACTCCACGACAGGTTGACCGAGTGTACGGGCGCAGCCGTACCGGTTCCAGTGAGGGTCGCGACCGTTGTCGAGGACTGGGCATTGCTCGTGAAGGTAACCGCGGCCGTCACGGCGCCGGTGGTCTGAGGGCTGAACGTGATCGTGAACGCAGCGCTGCTCCCTGCTGGAATCGTAACCGGCAGCGACAGTCCTCCGACAGTGAATGCGGAGTTGTTGCTGCTGACCGCGCTCACGGTAACACTCGATCCGCCTGCGGTGAGAGTCCCGGATGCGTTTCCGTTCGTGCCCACGACCACGCTACCCAGAGCGAGGGTGGCCGGGCCGACGCCCAGCGTGCCAGCGGTCGCAGTCGTCCCAATCCCCAAAAGTGGAACGGTTACGGTCGAATTCGAAGCCGTCGAGCTGATCGTGATGGTCCCAGTCCAAGTCCCGGTCGCCGTTGGTGTGAACTTTGCGCTCATCGTACAACTTGATCCCGGAGCCAGCGTGTTGTAGTTGCAGGTGCCCTGGTTGCCCCAATTGAAGTCACTGGCTGACATTGGGTTGCTGGTAATCGTCAACGGAGCGTTCCCCGTGTTAGTCAGTGTGGTGAGCAAGACAGGGCTCGTCGCTCCGACCGTAACGCTGCCGAAGTTGATGCTCGTAGGATTCAACGTCAGAATGCCGGCCGCCGCATTTACGGTCACAGTGGCGCTGGCGAATTTGGTATTGTCGGCGACGCTGGTAGCCGTTACGGTCACGGTTTCCATCGCGGTCACGGTGGGAGCCGTAAACAGTCCGGTGGTGCTCACGGTGCCGGAGGTGGCCGACCAGGTAACCGCCGTGTTGCTGGTGTTCGTGACTTGAGCCGAGAACTGCTCGGTTCCCCCCGAGGCCAGCGTCGCCGTGGTGGGCGAGACCGAGACACTGATGGCCGTGGCCGGAGTGGTAAAGACGTTGTCCAGGCCCGTGACCAGCACGCCAGTGGAGTCGGCCGACAGCACGCGATAGTGGTAGGTGGTCCCAGCGGTCAGCGACGTCAGGGTAGCGGAGTGCGTGGTCACCAGGTTCGAGTTCAGGGCACTGCTGCTGCCGTAGCTGGTCGTCGTACCGTACGTGATCTGCGAACTCGCAGGTACGGCGGTTGTCCAGGTGATGGTAGCGGCGGTGGTTGTCGGGGTCGCGGTGACGGCACTGATCCAGGATTGTGCAAAGGCCGAAGGCGCGACGAGGAAGACGAACAGAAGAGGAACAGATACTAGGGGAACACGAAATCTAAACATTGGCCCAGTACAGAAACGATCCACAACCAGAAGAGCGAGGGGGAGCGCTTCATCCGTTTCGTAAAGATTTAAGTAAGAGTTGCAACTCGATGATAGGGCGCACAGAGCGCTGCGCAAGGTGTCATCGGGACAATGAACCTTGGATCTTCCCGTTCTGGGCGATCTCACGTGGGATAAAGAACTGGAACTCCTTAGCGCCAACACAATCCGTCATTCTCATTCTCACGAGTTCTCTCCCATTCAGACCGCCATCCCCCTACGCGCGTCAGGCAGGAAGTTTTTTCGTGCCGAACACCTCATGCCCAGCCCGCAGGGCCATTTCGCGCGCGGCGCGCAACTGCGTGATGGCATCGCCGCTGGGATGAAACTCCATCGCAATCACCCCCGTGTAATTCAACTCAGACAATTTGCGAAAAATGTTTTGGTAGTTGATTTCGCCCGTTCCCGGCTCGTGACGGCCGGGAACGTCCGCGACGTGCACCAGTCCCAGATGCGGGAGGCTTTTCTCTAGCTTCTCGATGAGATTTCCCGCGGCGATCTGCTCATGGTAAAAGTCGTAGAGCAAACGCACCTGCGGGTGGCCGGTCGCTTGCACAACCTCCAGAGCTTCCGAGATTCCCGTCAAAAAGTATCGCGAATTTTCCTCAGGATCGATGGTCTCGAGCAGCAACCGCACGGGCTCGCCGTTGATCGATTTACCCTGCACGAGATCCGCGGCGGCCTTAAGCGTGTCGATACAACATTGATGTTGCACCGCGCGAGGCATTTCCGGAACCTGGTCGCCAGAGAGCAAAATCAGGTTCGGGCAATCGATTTGCTCCATGATCGGCAGCACATGCCGCAGTTCGTCGAGCAGAGGCTGCCGGTGGTCTGGGATGCTCACGCCGTGCTTCAACCCCGCCGTACAGTCGAAGTTGATGCCGAGCTGTTTGCGCTTGGCGTTAACTCGCCGGAAATCCGCGTCCGTCCACCCCTGGTATTCACCCACCAATTCCACATTCCGGTAGCCAGCCTCCGCCACTTTTTCCAGGCGCTGTTCGAAAGGCAGCTGGGTGAAAACAGTCCACAGCATGACCGACAGCTGGAAAGGCACCCCGGTCTCGCCCTGGTTTGCCGCCAATCTCGGCTCTTCCCCGACCATGTTGGAAATGTGACCCGCCCCATAAGCCCCGGCTACCGTCTCAGCCACAGTTTGAACAAATGCTCGTCGATTCATCATTCACCTTAACCTAAGCGCCCGGGAAGTCGGTCGCTTCTCCTGGCGACTGGGTGAAATTACCACAACTCTTATCCGAGCGGAGGCCGATCGCGGAAACTTTCAACACTCCTCCTTATGGAGGATGCGGAAGCAACCCCTTGCACATAGAATCATTCATTTGTTTGCCCAAGGGAATGGCCACCCACAATTCGAGGCTGGCGCATCGCAATCATGAAAAGACGAGAGTTCATGAAAAAAACCGGCACTCTGGTAGCCGGAATCCTGGCGAAAAGAGCATTTGCGGAGCCTTCCAGTCCGTCTTCTGTGCCCGTAGCGAGCGGACGACTTGTCCTTGCGATGAGCCGCAACTGGTGGTTCAGCCGCTCCGCGGTGAACGAGGCGCGCACAAAGGACTTTGACGATTCCCAATTCGAGCGGGTTGTGATTCCTCACGCCAATGTTCGTGTGCCCTGGCACAGCTTTGACGACAAAGACTACGAATTGGTTTCGGTCTATCGCCGTCATTTCAGGCTTCCCCGGGAAGCGCGCGGACGGCATGTTTTCGTCGATTTTGAAGGAGTGATGACGGCCTCAACGGTTTGGCTCAATGGCACTCGCCTGGGCGAGTACAAAGGCGGATACACGCCTTTCTCATTCGACCTGACGCCGCATCTCGAGTTTGACGCCGACAATGTGCTGACCGTTGAGGTTGACTCCACCGAACGTGCCGACATCCCGCCTTTCGGCAATCAGATCGACTACCTCACCTTCGGCGGCATCTACCGTGAAGTTGCACTGCGCATCGTTCCCGCAACCTTCATCGAAAATATCTGCGCGAAAACAAAAGATGCGCTCACGCCAAGACCCAGCCTTGAGGTGGAGTGTTTCCTGCAGCATCTGGAACCGGCACGCGACCCGCTTTTGCTTGAAGTCACGCTGCGCGATGGCGACCGTGTGGTGGCCACAGCCAGGCAGCGGGTCGGGCCGGCTGCAGCCTCAGATAATCCCGTCCCGTACTCCGTGCGGCTGGAAAATCTTGATCCGGTCGTGCGCTGGGATCTGGCGCGGCCAAAGCTGTACTCTGTGCAGGTTCGGTTGCTGAATGGATCGCGGGTGGTCGATGCGGATTCCCGCACCATCGGTTTTCGCGAGACGCGCTTTACCGAACACGGCTTCGAGCTAAACGGCAAGGTCGTCAAGCTGCGGGGGCTCGATCGTCATCAAACTTTTCCGTTCGTGGGTCAAGCTATGCCGGCGCGCGTGCAACGGCGCGACGCACAAATCCTGCGGAACAATTTCAAATGCAACATCGTGCGCACCTCGCACTATCCGCAATCGCGGCATTTTCTGGACGCTTGCGATGAGCTCGGTCTTCTGGTCCTGGAAGAAATTCCCGGCTGGCAGCACATCGGCGACGCAGCCTGGAAAGATATTTCCGTGGACAACGTGCGCCGCATGATTCGCCGCGACTGGAACCATCCCTCGATCATTCTCTGGGGAGTCCGCATCAACGAATCCCGCGACGATCACGACTTCTACACTCGCACCAATGCCTTGGCCCATCAACTCGACCCGACGCGGCCAACGGGAGGCATCCGGAATTTCGAGAACTCGGAACTCCTCGAAGACGTGTTTACCATCAACGATTTCGGATTTCCGCTCCGAGCGCCCAACCACCCCCTGTACCTCAATACGGAATTCATTGGCCACACTTATCCGACCAAGAGCTTCGACAACACGGAACGGCTCACCGAGCACACTCTGCGCCACGCCCGTGTCCACAACCAGCTCGCATCGAATCCGCAATACGCCGGCGGCATTGGCTGGTGTGCCTTCGACTACAACACGCATTTCGACTTCGGCTCCGGCGACCGGATCTGTTATCACGGCGTTGCCGACATCTTCCGCGAGCCCAAGCCTGCGGCGGGTTTCTACAAGTCGCAGTGCGATCCAGAAGAAGAAGTCGTTCTCGAACCTGCCTTCCGCTGGGCGCGCGGTGATGAGTCGATCGGATTCAGTACCGCCGTGGTTTGCTCCAACTGCGACCAGCTCAAGTTCTATATCGATGACAAGCTGATTGCAGAGATTGATCCCGATCGGAACGAGTTTGGCAACCTTCGTTATCCGCCCTTCGTGCTTCACACACGGCCGTTCCGCGATGCCTGGGGAGACCTGCGGATCGAGGGCTACATTCAGGGCAAGCAAGTCATCGTGAAGCGATGCTCGGGCAAAGGGATTGACCAACAATTCTCGGTCTTACCCGATGACACGACCCTGGTTGCCGACGGCGCGGATACGACTCGTATCGTCTTGCGGGTCGCGGACGAGTTTGGCGCGATTCGCTCGCTCGCCAATGATGCCATCCAGCTGAGCGTCGAAGGCCCGGCCGAAATTGTCGGCGATAATCCTTTTGCCCTGGTAGGTGGGACCAGCGCGGTGTGGTTACGAGCCAAGGAACAAGCGGGAAGAGTACGCCTGACGGCAGTGCATCCGATTCTTGGCAAGCGGCAAGTGGATTTCGAGATTGTCGCTGCGCCGCCGGAAGCTGTCTAGCTGTCTTCTATCCGAAAAGGATATGTCCATGAACATTCGCCGCCGCCATTATGTGCTCGCCATAGCTTTGTTGCTCCTGCCATATCGAGTGCCCGCGCAGACAGACGCTGCCCTGCAGCCATTCACCATCGACCATCGCAAGGCACTGCTTGCGCACTCGCCCGTGGACGTCTCCTTCCTGCTCGATGCGCCGGCAGGCAAGCACGGATTTGTCCGTGCCCAGGGCGGGCATCTTGTGACCGGCGACGGTAAGCGCATTCGTTTTTGGGGAGTGAACATCACCGACTGGAGCAAAGGTTCGGTGATGATTCCCTCCAAGGGTGATGCTCCGCTCTGGGCGGCGACGCTGGCCCGGTTTGGCGTGAATTGTGTCCGCCTTCAATTTCTCGATCTGCCTACGCCGCGCGGACTGATCGACGGAAAACGCGACGACACACGCACTCTCGATCCGGAGGCGTTTGACCACGAAGACTTCTTCATCGCAGAGCTGGAAAAACGGGGAATCTACATTAATTTCAATTTGCTGGTCGGTCGCCCTTTCAAAGTTGGCGACGGCGTTCAGGATTACCAGAAAATCCGTGAGGGTGCCAAGGGAATTAGTTTGTACGATCCGCGCATCATCGAGCTTCAAAAGGAGTACGCGAAACAACTGCTGACTCATTACAATCCGTACAGCAAAATCGAATACCGCAATGACCCCGCGGTCGCGATGGTCGAAATCAACAACGAAAATGCACTGTGGGTCGGCGCTCACGGTCCCACGCCGTATTACGACCACGAACTTACCGAGCTCTACAATGCCTGGCTCAAGAAAAATCTCAACCCGGAGGATCTGGTGCAGCTAAAGGAAATCGCCGGCGTTTCCCAGGATGACCCCGTTCCCCTGTTGCAAGGCAGGAAGGAGATCGAGACTGCGCCCAAGCCGAGATTCTACGCGGAGTCTCGCTTCTTCCTCGATACGCAGCGCGGCTACTGGGAAGACATGCGCCAGCATCTGACAAGAACGCTCGGAGTGAAGTCGTTGATTATGACCACTGCCGATCATGGCCACACCAACAGCGGATATCCCCTGCTGCTGGCGACTTCTTCGTTCGACACCAATGATGGCCACACCTACTGGCAGCACGACTGGGAAAACAAAATCAAGGCGCCCATGGTGAACGACCCATTCAATTCGACCGTGGTTGAGTTGTCCCGCACTCCGGTTGCAGGCAAACCTTATACCGTGAGCGAAGTGAACAATCCGTTTCCTAACGATTGGGCGAGCGAAGGCATTCCCATTCTCGCCGCGTATGGCAACTTCCAGGATTGGGATGCCATCATTTGGTACACCTTTGAGCCCAAGGCTTCGCCCGATTGGAAACCTTATATAGGCGACGCGTTTGACATTTCGCTCGATCCGGTCAAAATGCCGCAGCTTGCTGCGGGAGCCCTGATGTTCTTGCGGGCGGACGTAAGCCCCGCCAACTCCACGGTTCTGCGTTCCTACGCACGCGACCAAGTTTTCGCGAGTGCGCTCCTGATACCCGCGACCGCCCGCCCTTACTTCACGCTCGGATTCCCGCTCGCCATACCGCTGGAACACGAGTCGCGCATCGCATCGCTGGATGGCGCGCCAGTGCCTCCTTTTGCGGTACCCAAGGTCACAAATCCTATGGTCTCCGATACCCGTCAGTTGGCCTGGTACAACTCGTCGGCACTGACCGGGCTGGTAACCGTGGACACTCCGCGGTCTCAGGCGCTGATTGGATTTGTGAAGGCGAATGACAAGTCCGTCACCAATCTGGCGGCGGAGGTGGAGAACCGATTCTGCACGATTTGGATTACGTCGCTCGAATCACAGCCGATTTCTCGGGCTTCCAGATTGCTGTTGACGCTCGGCTCGCGGGTTGAAAATGAAGGCATGCGGTGGAACGACCGGCGTAGCAACCTCGCCGAATGGGGCGGGTCCCCTACGCTGATTGAGCCCGTGAGCAGCCGCATCACTCTTCGTAATTTGGATCAGGCCAAGACGGTGTCCGCTCAAGCCTTGGACGGTTCTGGCGAGCCCCTGGGCGAACCGATCCGCGCCGAGAAGAAACCTGCAGGATGGGATCTTCCCCTAGGAAAGATGGTTACGACTTGGTACGAAGTGATCGTGAAGCGCTGACAGTATATTGTGATCGCAATGTGATCCCGCGATATAATGCACATCCCGAAGGGCAAGTGGGCCATGTCTTGCGTGCGGATCATCGCTTTGACGTTAAGCTTGTTGGTCCTGGCGACAAGCGCCCGCTCCCTCCCCGAACCGCCGATCAACTATACCTCACGTACCTGGCAGATGCAGGATGGTCTTCCTGAGGAGACGGTTCAGTCATTTGCGCAGACCAAAGACAGATATCTCTGGATCGGAACTACCGGCGGCTTGCTCCGCTTTGATGGCGAGCGCCTGGTTTTGTTTGATCGCGATAACACTTCCGCCTTCACTGACAACAATGTTTTCAGCCTGACCGTTACCACGGATGATGCCCTTTGGATTGCCACCGAAGGCGGTGGCCTCATCCGCTATAAAGATGGTGTGTTCCGTCGCTTCTCTGGAAAAGAGGGCCTGCTGAATGATTTTGTGCGGGCGGTTTACCAGGACAGTAAAGGCCTGATATGGATTGGAACGGATAACGGATTGTTTCGATTCCTGGGAGATCGCATCGAGCGTGTGGACAATACCAATGGCGTGCCCCCGATCGCCGTGCATGCGATTCACGAAGACAATCAAGGGCGCCTTTGGGCCGGCGGCTCTAAGTTGTTCTGTCTCAACGGAACCAGCTACCAGGAATATCGGCTGGCGGGAGAAGGCAGTCAGAATCGGGTTAAGTCCATCGCACAAACTCGAGATGGCACCATGTGGGTGGGCACCATCGGGGGTCTGTATAACAAAGTCTCGGGGTACGATTCTTTTCGTAGAGTGCCGGAAACCAGCGGTACCGTCCGTTTTCTCCAGGAAACCTCCGATGGCACTCTCTGGATCGGTACCATCGGGCACGGAATCTACAAATACTGGAGACACGCGTTTTCCCAGATGACCGCGCCGGGAAGCCTGCCGAGCAACACCGCCCTGAGCTTGTTCGAAGATATCGAGAACAACATCTGGGTTGGAACCCAGGCAGGAATGCTCAGGCTGAGCAAAACTCCAATCCGAACCGTCGTCCTGCCCGACGCTGGCGACTACGACGCCGAGACCGTCTACGAAGACCACAACGACGATCTTTGGATCGCGGCAGCCAATCTTTTTCGCTTCCACAACGGCCAGGCCACACGAGTGCGCTTTCCTGGAATTAGTGGTGTGCGTGTCCGCAATGTCTTCCGTGACAATCATGGCGCGCTTTGGATCGGCACCGAAGGGCGGGGCGTGTTCCGGCAGAGCGGTACCAAGTTGGCCCACTACATGGTCAAGGACGGCCTGGTAAACAATTTTGTTCGCGCCTTTCTGGAGGGCCGTGACGGCAGCATATGGATGGCCACAGATGAAGGAGTGAGTCGCTGGCACGACCGCCGCTTCACCAACTACCAGGAGCGTGACGGGCTTTGTTATTTCAGTACGCGTACCTTGGCGGAAGACCGCCAGGGAGACATCTGGATCGGAACCGACCGCGGGGTAAGCCATTTGCGGGGTGCCGCCTTCTCCAAAGACGT
The DNA here is from genome assembly GCA_049584315.1 of Candidatus Sulfotelmatobacter sp. Classification (GTDB taxonomy): domain Bacteria; phylum Acidobacteriota; class Terriglobia; order Terriglobales; family Acidobacteriaceae; genus Sulfotelmatobacter. Next base: position 62,197 of record JBAUXO010000355.1, read on the forward strand.
GGTCACCGAGGCGCTTCGGCACGAAAAGATCTGGGCGATTCGTGAGGACCCCGAAGGCGGCCTATGGTTCGGGACCAGAACCGGCGGCCTCTACCGCTGGCGTTTTGGAAAACTGACTCACTTTACAACCGCCCAGGGCCTCGCCAGCAATAGTATCTATGAACTCCTTGAAGACCGCAGGGGAAACTTCTGGATCAGCGGTCCCAATGGCATCTCTGTGATCAGCCGGCAGGAGCTGGACACAATCGCGGAGGACCCATCGCATCCCCTTTCCTTAACCCTCTACGGCATCTCCGACGGTTTGGAAACAACGCAGATGTATGGAGCCGAGAAACCCGGTGGCGTGGTCACGTCGCAGGGTGAGGTCTGGTTCGCCAGCAACAAGGGCCCGGTCCGCGTCTCTTTGAATCCCACTCCGCCAGTGGGTCCGGCGCCAGTGGTGATCGACTTCGTGCTGGCCGATGGCATTCAGGCGCAGGCTCTGCGGAGAATTTCTCTCACTCCCGACAACGCCAAGATCGAAATGCACTACAGCGTGATTCAACTTCGCTCGCAGGAGGAGGTAAGGTTTCGCTACAAGTTGGAGGGCTTCGACAAGACTTGGACCGACGCGTCTTCACGCCGCGTGGCTTACTATACAAACCTTCCGCCAGGACGTTATCAATTCCGTGTGGCGGCGTTCGAAATGAGCAATCCGCGGCAGATCGCAGAAACTTCCGTCGAAATTATTCAAAGACCGCATTTCTACCGCACCGCATGGTTCCTGGGTTGTTGTCTGTTATCGCTTGCCGCCGCTTCGTGGGGAGGCTACAAATTCCGCATGCGCCAGGTACACTCCCGTTTTCAGGCGGTATTGACCGAGCGGAATCGGCTGGCGCGCGAGATGCACGATACTCTCATTCAAGGTTGCGCCGGAGTTTCCGCGCTGCTCGAGGCTCATTCCAGCCTCGGCGACAGCGAGCCCTCCGCCAAAGAAGATTTATTGAGCTGTGTGCGCACACAGTTGCGCACCACCATCAACGAGGCCCGAGAAGCCGTTTGGGACCTCCGCCACGCCGATGGTTCCGCGACCGCGATTGGTCCGATCCTCGGCGATATGACCCAGCAAGTCAGCCATGAGTTTGGAGTGCCGGTGGAATATCGAATCTCGGGAAGACCCTTCGATTTGGATCAATCCACTGCGCACGAACTGCTCATGGTGGTACGGGAAGCCCTGCATAATGCGATTCGTCATGGGCAGCCTAGAACCGTGCACGTAAACATCGGCTTCGAGAATAGAGAATTCAAAGTCCAGGTTCGTGACGATGGGTGTGGTTTCGACCCGGAAGCAGCGTCCTCCGAGCCGAATGGCCACTACGGCCTGGTTGGTATCCAGGAGCGCGCTAAGCGAATTGGTGGAACCCTTATTTTGAATAGCTGGCCCGGAGCTGGAACAGAGTTGACGCTCTCCGTTCCCCGCAAGGCCCCTGCCGCAGAACACGGAGTCCCGCGCATATGAACACCATGAACGGCGAGAAGATAAGAGTTATGGTTGTGGATGATCATCCGCTCATGCGCGTAGGCGTGGCTTCGATTGTGAATGCCCGCATCGACATGACGGTTGTGGCCCAGGCCGGAACCGGCGAAGAAGCCGTGACACTGTTTTCCAAGCACAAACCGGACGTGACCCTGATGGATTTGCGGCTGCCGGGAATGAGCGGAGTAGATTCCATTCGCTCCATTCGCGAAACTAACCCACGAGCCCGGTTTGTAGTCCTGACCACTTACGAGGGCGATGCTGATATCCATCGTGCTCTGGAAGCAGGCGCGCAGGGCTACGTGATAAAAGGTATGCCCTATCAGATTTTAGTGGAGGCGCTGCAACGCGTGCATAAGGGCGGACGCTTCTTGCCGCCGCCGGTTGCCCGCGCTCTGGCCTCGCGCATGCCGGATTCGGAATTGAGCGCGAGAGAGCAGGAAGTGCTCTCTCTGCTGGCCAGCGGAAAAAGCAATAAGGACATTGCCGCCAGTTTGCACATTACCGAGGCCACCGTGAAGTGCCACGTGAGTGCCATCCTGCTGCGGCTGAACGTCAGTGACCGCACCGAGGCCGTGGTTACGGCCCTGCAGCGCGGCCTGGTGCACCTGGAGTGAAACCCATCCCCAATTCCCATCCCGGTTGTCAAGATAAATACTTTCCACCTATCCAACTTTTGGCGGATTCGGGGAGCGCCGCGGCGGCATAGCATTCCTCGTCGGTGAGATAGGCATCGTTTCAGACTCTGCGTCGACGGGCAGGGGTGCGCCCGAAGCTCCCTGACGACTTCGGCTGCACGGGTGAGCAGAGTTAACTCTAGGAGGCTCCGCGATGAGACTAGGGATGGTTCGCCACTTTGTGCGTATTGGTGCGCTGTTGCTCGCAGGCTTCGCAGCCACGTTCGCTCTCGGACAGAATGCGAACAGCGGAGAAATCAAAGGCACGGCTCAGGACTCGACGGGCGCGAGGCTCGAAGGCGTCAAGGTCACAATTACCAACGTCCAGACCGGCGTGAGCATCGTGTCGGTTACGAATTCGGCCGGTATCTATGATGTCCCTTCGGTCCCAACCGGCGAGTATACGATCACGTTCTCGAAGGCCGGATTCAAGGAATTTGTTCGTCGGGGCTTAACCCTGGAAATCCAAACGATTGCGGTGGATGGCACTCTCGAAGTCGGCTCCATCAACGAACACGTGGTGGTGACGGCCGAGACTCCGCTGGTGGAAACGGAAACTTCCGATCAGCGCGTGGACCTCAATACCGCGGCGATTCGCTCCGCGCCTATCGTGGGCACGGACTGGCGCGCCGAGATGATTCAGCTCATCCCCGGCGTGAATACCGGCGGAGGTACTTCGGGCAACGGTGGAGGCTCCGGCGAAGCCAACGGCCAGGCAGCCGGAGTCAACGGCACCCAGTCCTACAACATAATGTTTCTATCGGATGGCGGACCGGCAACCGCTCCGAGAGATTTCAACGGCAGCAATTACTACATGCCGGTGGATGCCATCGGCGAGGTAAGCGTCAATTCAGCCAACGCGCCCCCGCAATACGGCGGTGGTCTCACTTCCGTTAACGTGATTACCAAGAGCGGCACGAACCAGTGGCACGGCAGCGGTTATGAATACATTCAGAACACCGCGCTCAACTCCAGAAACTTCTTCGATCCTGCGCCCGACGTGAAGTCCGTGGAGCATTGGAACACCTACGGCGGCAGCGTCGGCGGCCCGATCATCAAAAATAAGCTGTTTTTCTTTTTCCTCTACCAGCGCAACCCCTCGTCCACTCCAACCTCCGGACTCTATACCTACCCGACCGCTGCCATGGCAGCCGGAGATTTTTACGGAGTCAGCGGCTACAACGCAAACCCGGCCTTCTTCAACCCCACCACCGGCGCGCTGCTGGCCCCTCTGGATCCCGTAGCCCTGAAGCTTCAGTCCTACTTCCCCGCCGCAACTGCCAAGGGATGGCTTGCGGGATGCCCCGGTCCAGTGAATGTATCGGCAAGCACTCCCCAAACCTGCCCCACGATCAACAACTTTGTGTTCAATGGGAGCAGTCCGAATACTGACACCTGGTATACCGGCAAGGTCGATTACGATCTTTCCTCCAAACAAAGACTCTCGTTTAGTTTTAACTATTTTCCCACCACGACGTCTTATGTCCCGGCGGATCCGCTGTTCCCCAACGACGCTACGGCCTATGAAGTAGGGAAGACCGACGATCTGACCGGGCAGGTCTCGCATGTTTTTACGATTAGCCCGACTGCGCTGAATGAGGTTCGTGTGGCCGCCAGCCGCGAGCTCGATAAGTACGTCCCCCCGTCGTTAGGTAAGAACGATCCCACGACGCTTGGCCTGGAGCCGGCCTATGGCACCAATTCACCCGCGAATGTTTTTCCTCATGTTGGGATCGACGAAGGAGCGGGGGTTGGACAAATGAATTTGGGGGCTGGAATCTGCAGCTCTTGCAATGGCAACATCGATGCCACACTGGGCGAGGGCATCTACGCCGTCTCCGACGTCCTTACGCTCATTCGAGGCAAACACACCATCAAGGTGGGTGGAGAGTACGACCGGCTTTATCAGAACTACACCAACTGGGGAGATATCGACTCGGGCCACTTCGAGTTCAACGGCAGCGTCAGCGGAATCCCGTACGCCGACTTCCTTTCCGGCAACGTTTATGGCTGGTACGTCTCCGAGTCCGACCCCACCAGCGCTCACATGAAGGGCGGGGCGTTATTTGCCAGCGACGACTTCAAGGTCTCCCAGCACCTCACCTTAAACTTGGGCCTGCGCTGGCAGATGCAGAGTGGCTGGGCTGTGAGCAACAACCTGTTCGGGAATTACGACCCTGTCATTCCTGATCCCACCCAATTTAACGGCGCCTACCCCGGGGGCATTCTCTTCGGCGGGCAGAGCGACAAGGCCTTCGGAGGCGCGATTGGCAAGCTGTCAGCAGTCCAAAACGGCGATTACAAGGAATTCGCCCCGCGCGTCGGCTTTGCCTGGTCACCCCGGGACAAGTGGGTCGTCCGCGGAAGCTTCGGTATCTTTGACGCCCCGCGCGATGCTGAGAATTACACCGACGGCGCACTCGGGCTCGGCTTCGATCCCCACAACCAAGGCAACGGGGGGTACACCAACGGCAGCGCTGCATTCCCATTGTCCGTGGGACCTCCCGCCGGCACGGTCATTTTTCCAACTGTGCAGACTCTTTCGTCGACTCTCGCGAACTATAGCAGCGCGGAATACTACCCGCGGAACATGCCGACCGTCTATGTCGAGCAGTTCCTCCTGGGGATTCAGCGTGACCTCGGGCGCGGCCTGATGTTAGATACAAGCTATGTCTACACGCGGGGCCGAAACCTGAACTTTGCCACCGATATCAATCAGGCTACGACCCCTGGTTCCACTGCGGTAGGCGGCTTTGAGTGCACCAGTTTCTATCACTGCGGAAATCCCAACCCCGTCTTTAACAGCATATCCGCGCAGTACTACGACGGATATTCGAATTACAACGCGCTGCAATTGCGCTTAGTGAAGCGAATGTCGTATGGCTTGAGCTTCCAGGTCAATTACGCCTGGTCGAAATCGCTCGATACCGGCACCGGAAACGGACACGGATCGGGCATCGATGTCTACCAGAATGCCTATACCCCTTCTCTTAATTATGGTCTGTCGGACTTCAACGCTGCGAACACTCTGGTCGGTCAGATCATCTACGAAGTGCCGTTCGGCCACGGGCGTCAGTTTGACCTGCACGGGCCGCTCAATCAGATCGCGGGTGGCTGGCGCGTCTCCAGTCTCTTCCAGTGGCACGGCGGAGTTCCGTTCACCCCGGTCATCCAGAGTTCTGTCGCAGGAGGTGTCGATCCCGGACTAACCGCGGCCTTCAACGCCGGTTCCACGCTCTACCCAGAGCAGGTCGGCGACCCAAGCGTTTCCCATCGTTCCCACGCCATGTGGTTCAACCCTGCGGCCTTCGCCAACCCTGCGTTTGGTACCTTTGGCAACACCCATCGCAACACCCTGATTGGGCCGGGCTTCGCGAACGTCAACCTCGGTATCGCAAAAGAGTTCCCTCTGCACGAGGCGATCGCACTTGAGATCAGGGCCGATATGTTTGATGTGTTCAATCACATCAACTGGAGCACTCCCGACCTGAACGTTGGCTACAGCGGCGGAGTATTGGCTGATTCCACCGCCGGCCAGGTCACCACGCCCGTCAATTTCGGGACCGACGCACGCATCGTACAGCTGGGCGCTCACGTTAGATTCTGAGCTGCCCAGTGTGACCAGCATATCCCTGAGGGGTGCGGAAGCAGCTTCCTTTTCCGCGCCCATCAGTTGTTAGCGCCTCGCCGAAGCAGCGGGTTTCGCGGTATCGTTCCTCCATGAATGAGTCTCGCCCCAACCCGTGTCACGAATCCGCCTCTTCCTTTGGCGCCTGTGCGCCCCTAGCGGTTCTTCTCACACTTCTGGCGGCTGTCACAGCCATGGCCGCGCAAACCACACCTTCCCACGCCGCAGAAATTCACGATCACTTGCGGAGAGCGGGGGAGTACCTCAAGGCAAAAGATCCGGACTCCGCGGTTAAGGAATTCGATGCTGTCCTCGCGCTCGATCCCAAGAATGCCGAGGCCTACGCCAACCTGGGCGTAGTTGCGTTCTTTCGGCGCGATTACCTGAACGCATCCCAATATTTACACAAGGCCGTTGTCATCGATCCCTCTCTCGTGAAATCGCAAGCTCTGCTGGGAATTTGCGAAAGAAGATTGGGAGACCCATCTGCTCGCGTCCTTTTAGAGAAGTCTTTTTCAAAGCTGAAAGACAAGTCGTTGCGCCTGCAGGTCGGCCTGGAGTTAGCTTCCCTCTACGATCAACAAGGTGAAACCGGCGCCACGGCTTCTGTCATGCGATCGCTTGTGGACCTCGATCCCGATAACGTCGATGTTCTGTTCACGGCACAACGCGTCTACACCGAGTTGGCCGATGACACGCTGAATAAACTGGCCATCCTCGCCCCCGGCTCGGCTCGCATGCAGCAGGTAATCGCCGAGCGTCTGGTCAACGGCGGAGATCTTTCGCACGCAATCGAGCACTACAAGAAAGCTTTCGAGATCGACCCGCGGCTGGCGGGAGTTCACTTTGAGTTGGGCGAAGCAATTCTGCAATCCGCCCCTCACGATCCTGCGACCCAGGCGGAAGCGGAAAAAGAGTTCGAAGCCGCTGAGGCAATCGATGGCGACGCCGCCAAAGCAGAGTGTGGACTGGGCGCGATCGCATCGTCTGAATCCGACCTGGACCGCGCATTCGCCCACTACCAACGAGCCTACAAACTCGACCCCAGCGAAGTAGAAGCCCAGTTGGGTTTGGCAAGAATTCTGATGATGCAGCAGAAACCGCAAGAAGCTATCAAGTATCTGCAGGACGCAATCCGAATCGATCCGCTGAATAGTGAAGCGCATTACCGCCTCGCATCGGCGTATAGGCGCCTTCAAATGGACGACCGGGCGCAGCAGGAAATGCACCTCTTTCAAGAGATCAAAAAAACCAAGGACCAAGTCAAAGACCTATATCACCAGATGAACATTAAACCCAAGGTGCAAGACGATGAGATGCGGGACACCGACCAACAATAACAACAATAACCAGCAGGACCAGAAAGGCTGCGGCATTCTGGATGAAAGCGCGTTCGGTATCTTTGCCTCTCGTAATAGCTTTGGGCTCATTCCGGACTGCCGCGTGCGGCTCGGTGGGCGATGATCTATTTCGCGGAGAATGAAAGCCAACGCTTCTTTGCACTCTAAGGAGCAGACGATGATAAAAACCGGCGTGTTGCAGAGTTCGCTGAGCCGCCGCCAACTGCTCAAGGGAGCGGTCAGCACGGCTGCAGTTGCTTCCGCCTCCTCATTCATCGGCGCCAGCTACGCGCAGTCTGACGCGGTTGCGCAAAGAATCCGGGAGAGCTTCGACCTCGGTTGGAAGTTCCGCAGAAGTGATTCTCCCGGCGCTGAAGCCCCCGCACTTTCTGACGCAGACTGGAGAACTCTGGATCTGCCACACGATTGGAGCATTGAAGGCCGCTTCGACGAAACGGCGCCCTCCAGTTATTGCGGAGCGTATCTTCCCGCCGGCATCGGCTGGTATCGCAAGCAATTCCGCATCCCGGATTCCTACAAAGATAAGAAGCTCACCATCGAGTTCGACGGCATTTACCAGCTCAGCGATGTATGGATCAACGGACACTTTCTCGGCAAACGTCCTTACGGATACGTGCCATTTTTCTACGACCTCACCCCCCATGTGAAGTTCGGCAACCCGAACCTGATCGCTGTCAGAGTCGATAACTCGCACCAGACCAATTGCCGCTGGTACTCGGGCTCGGGAATCTATCGCCACACTTGGTTACTGTCTACAAACAAAATCCACATCGCCCACTGGGGTAGTTTTGTCAGCGCGCAGCAGATATCGAAAGAAGCGGCGGGTCTGGGCGTTAGCACCAGGATTAGCAACGAAAGCGGGAACGCGGCAAACTGCACGCTCATCATCGACATTGTTGACCGTGACGGAAATGCAATCCAGAGCGTTGAGGCTAAGCAGAATGTTGCCGCCGGCAAAGAATACGAATTCCTGCAGCAAATAAAAGTAAGCTCCCCCCGCCTCTGGTCGGTTGCCGATCCCTATATGTACAAGGTCCACAGCACGGTGCTCGTTCAGGGGCACGTGGTGGACGAATACGATACCCCGATCGGCATTCGCGAAGCGGCCTTCGATGCGGATCGCGGATTTTTGCTGAACGGCGAGCGCGTCAAGCTGAACGGAGTTTGCCTCCACCACGACGGAGGCAGCGTGGGCGCCGCGGTTCCGGAGAGGATTTGGGAGCGCCGTCTGGAAATTTTGAAGGAAATGGGCTGCAACGCCATCCGCACCAGCCACAACCCCTATGCCGCCGAATTTCTGGATATATGCGACACCATGGGCTTCCTGGTCATTAATGAGGCCTTCGACGAGTGGAAGGTGCCGAAAGGCCAGATTGGCCCCAACGGATACGCCGAATATTTTGACGAGTGGTACGAACGCGACGTACAAAACTTTGTCCGGCGTGACCGCAATCATCCTTGCGTGGTGTTGTGGAGCGCGGGGAACGAAATCGGCGACCAGGGGAGCCCGCAAGGTCCGGAGACGCTGCGAAAGTTGCTCCAGGTTTTTCACTCTGAGGACCCCACGCGCCCGGTGACTGCCGGCTGCGATCACATTCATTCCGAGCCTGCTTCCGACGCGGCAAGTCCGGAGTTTCTCGCTCTTCTTGATGTCGTTGGTTACAACTACGCGGACCGCTGGCGCGACCGGAAAGAAAAGTATTACAGCATCGACCGCCATGCCTTTCCGCAAAGGCGCTTCGTTGGAACCGAGAGCGAGGCAATGGGCGGCGTCCGCGGCGAATATCCCGACTTGTTCTCCGCTAAAGATCCTTCGCCGGACTTCTTCCAATTCCTGCGAGGAAGAAACGTCGACGTGGAACAGTTGTGGAAATTCGTCAGCACCTATGATTACGTTGCCGGAGACTTCATGTGGACCGGAATCGATTACCTGGGCGAGTCACGCTGGCCCCTGAAGAGTTCGTCCTCCGGCGTCATCGACACCTGTGGCTTCAAGAAAGACGGCTTCTATTTCTACCAGAGCCAGTGGACCGATAAGCCCGTGCTGCATCTGTTTCCCCATTGGAACTGGACGGGAAAGGAGGGCCAAGTGATCCCGGTCACCTGTTTCACAAATTGCGACACCGTCGAGTTGTTTCTCAACGGACGGTCGCTCGGAGTGAAAGGCTACGAGTTTCCTCGCGTAGGTATGGAGGGCCGCTGGGGCAACCTGCCGGAGCGAGCGAAAGTCCTGCGCACCACCGCGGACCTGCACTTGTCCTGGGACGTGCTCTATGAACCGGGCGCCCTGAAAGCGGTCGGGACTAAAGACGGGAAGATCTTCGCAACCGCCGAGATTTACACGACAGGACAGCCGGCTTTGATCGGCTTGTCGCCGGACAAGGGGTCCATCGTGGCGGATCCGAGCGATGTGGCCCTCGTTACGGTCCATATCTTGGACGAGGAGGGCCGGGTGGTACCCACCGCGGACAATGAAGTTACCTTCGAGATAGAGGGCGCAGGGTCGCTCCTTGGAACAGACAACGGAAACCCAGCCAGTCATGAAGACTACAAATCTAATCGTCGAAGAGCTTTCAACGGATGGTGTCTCGCCATCGTGAAATCGAATGGCAGAACGGGTGAGATTCAGGTCGCGGCCGTTTCGCCGGCGCTCCAAGCAGCCCGTGCGCTTATCGTAACCAAGGTGTGAATGGTGAAACGTTTCGCTCGCCTCATTCCGTCCCTGACAGGTATCATTCCCGAAGTTTACGTTTGCCAGCCTGCCGAAGGTGCCGGAACGTGGCCTGGCGAGGAGACTAACTAGGTTGAAGATTCTGGTCACGGGAGGGGCGGGATACATCGGAAGCGTGGTCGCGGCCGATCTCGTGGATGCCGGCAACGAGGTGGTCGTCTACGATAACTTGAGCAGTGGCAACGAGGGTGCCGTCCCTAAGGGAGCGCGGCTGGTGACCGGGGAATTGAGCGATCGTGAACTCCTGGGGAGTGTGATTCGGGAGCACAAAATCGCTGCGGTGATGCATTTCGCCGCGTTTATCGAGGCCGGCGAGTCCATGATAGTCCCGGAGAAATTCTTCCGTAACAACACCGCCCATACTCTGACGCTGCTGGAAACCATGCGGGAGTGCGGAGTGTCTCGGCTGGTGTTTTCCTCTACGGCGGCCTTGTACGGCAATCCTGAGAGAACGCCCATTGAAGAAGACGACGCTCTGAATCCCACCAACGCCTATGGCGAATCGAAGCTACTGGTCGAGCGCATGCTCGCTTGGTTTCACCGCATTCACGGTTTGCGTTACGCCAGCTTGCGCTACTTTAACGCCGCCGGAGCAGCCGGACAGCGGGGTGAAGATCATTCTCCAGAATCGCATCTCATTCCGATTGTGTTGCAGGTCGCGCTCGGACAAAGAAAAAGCATCTCCATCTATGGCACGGACTATCCCACGCCCGACGGGACTTGCATTCGGGACTACATTCACGTGAGCGATCTTTCGAGCGCGCACTTGCTGGCCTTTAATCGTCTGGGCCGAGATACCGAGCCCGAGCGACTGATCTACAACCTCGGGAGTGGCCGCGGGTTCAGTGTCAGGGAAGTGATCGCGATCGCCAGCGGCGTGACCGGCCGGCCGATTCAAGTCAAAGAATGTCCACGCCGGGCCGGCGATCCGCCCGTGCTGCTAGCCAGTTCGGACCGAATCAAACGAGAGCTGCACTGGAAACCAAGGTTTTTGAAGCTGGAAGATATCATTGCCAGCGCATGGTCGTGGCGGCAACAACACCCACGCGGATACAAAGGTGACGGTTAGGTGGAAGCAGAGAATCTTTATCGAGGCCCTCATCGCCGTTTCAATCCACTCCCGCACGACCGGGTCCTGGGGTCGCCGCATCGCACCGCACGGCCCTGGCAGGGTCAATTGGAGATACCCACATCCGCCCCGCTGCTGGCGTACGATCCGAGTTGTTATCTCTAAAGCACAATTGCGCGCAGAATTCCCGACATTCAATCTTTGCTGGGCAACGGCAAGAAGCAACGCCGCTATGGGTGGCCTTCTCTCTTCTCTATACTTGTTCCCGTCGCTCGGGCCCGAGAAAGTGCCGTTTCCAGCTGGTCAGGTTTAAATCCAAAAGGGCCAGGCTGGCTCTTGTAGGCAATGCGGCCTTGCGAGTTGATCAAGTAAATGCGATCCGGCCAGCCCGTATAGGCTTGTTCCGTCGAGTTGCCGAACTCGTCGAGCACGGCCGGAAGCTCTATACCAAGTTTCCGCACGCAAGTCCCAGCGACGAACGCGCGATCTTCTTCGGTTTTCGGGCTCGCAAAGACAACCTTGTCTTTGATATTGCTCTCCATTTGCCAAACGTCGCTGGGATGGGCTTCGCTAATGTAGACCACGAGAAAAGCAACCCGCCCGCGATACTGCTGGTAGAGTTTGTTGAGGGCAGGAACCTCCCGCCGGAACGGCGGTCAGGTGTAGCTTCCAAATACCAAAACCACAGGTTGCCGCTGGTTTAGCGCGGAGAGTTGAACTCGCTCACTTTTGTCCAGCTTGAGCAGCGAGAAGTCTGGCGCTCGATCCCCGACGTGAAGCGTCCCGGCGCGAGCGTGGATCCAGGCCGTTTCAAAGGGAAAAATGAGGAAGGGGACGGGTCCGGGCATCTTAGCCATGACACGACCAAACGTCTCAGGAGGTTGATGCATCGCCCACCAGACATAAGCCCCGAAACAGACGTATCCGATCATCAGGCCAACAAAAACCGTGAGCAGGAGCCTTCGAGCGAATGGATTTAGTTTCAGCATCAGAAAAGAAACTTCACCGCCACCTGAATCACCCGCGGGCTTACGTCCGACTGAATTTGCCCGAAAGTCGGCGATTCGATGTCGCTGACCGGCAAGCGGAAATTGGTATGGTTCAGCAAGTTAAACAATTCACCGCGGAATTGAAGCTCTTTTGATTCCGTCAGCCGAATGTTCTTGAAGGCCGAGGCGTCCCAGTTCACGTATCCGGGGCCCTGGACTACGTTTCGGCCTTCGTCCCCGAAGACCTCAAACCGTCCTAGTGGATCCGGCTGGAGTTGCTGAAAGGCGCTAACGTTGAACCATTCCTGAGGCGTGCGCGGACCAGAATTTGGGTTTCCGATCAGATTGGGGCGGTTCGCGGAGAATCCGGTGATCTCCGGTGCCTGCCCTTGCAGCGAAACGTCGTTCGAGTCGAATACCGTGAACGGCCCTCCACTCATCGCAGTGACAATTCCGTTCAACTGCCAGTTACCGAGAACGTGCCCATACCAGCTACTGGAGTGCTGCAAGAATGGAAGGATCCACTGATAACTCAGTACGAATCGATGGTGGGAATCGAACATGGACCGGCCGCGTTCCGCCGCGAGATCGAAGGGGTCCTGCGCTAGGTCATTTTCTCCGGCAACGGGTTGCGAAGCAGAGCCGGTAATGTTGAAGGAGGAAACGTCATCAATGGAGTGCGACCAGGTATAGGAAGCCAGGAACGACATGCCCTGGCGGAAGCGTTTTCGCAGGCTCGTTTCCAAGGCGTTATAGCTGGAATTTGCGATACTCGCGATTTCACCGACCGAGCTGTAGATACAATTGTTCGGGTTCGCTAAGGTGCATCCGGAATAGAGGCGCCGCTGGTTCACGTTGTTTTCGGTGGAAATCGGACAGGGCCCTGCCACCGAACAGCCAGAGCCAGTGGTGTCGGCACCGGGGACAAAGACGGGCGGATTCCCTTCAATGAATCGTGGCAGCCTCACACCGGTGGTGCCCACGTATCCCACCTGAAATAGCCAGTCGGCGCCGAAAGACCGTTGAATATTCAGATTCCAATCCTGCGCGTAGGGCAGATGCAGGTTGCGCGCCACCACGAGCAGCGTCATCGGCTCGGGGAAAGCTTGACTGAAAGGATTCGGCGTATAAAACGGATTGGCAAATGAGTTGACGGGGAAACTGATCTGCTGCGTCTTAAGATAGGGAGGCGAGCTGACCGGATCCTGCAGCGGACCGCCCTCGCCGGTGTAGTAGGGCTCGTAGAAAATTCCGTAGGCGGCACTGACCACGGTTTTGGAATCTCCACGCGGGTCCCATGCTAAACCGAAGCGCGGTGCGAAGGCCGTCTTCTGGGTTGGAATCAAACCAGCTGGCACGCCCCGATCGCCGGGATAAAGCAGGCCTGCGGGAGCGTTCGGCACGACTGTTGACTGCGCTCCGGGAACGAAGAGATTCACCTCGTTGTGGTTCTCGGTAGAGGGGAATGGCAACTCGTATCGAAGTCCCAGGTTCAACGTCAGACGAGAATTGACCTTGTAGGTGTCTTGGCCGTAAGCGTCCAGAGCTCGGTCCCGGATTTCGCGAGCAAAGTTGCCTCCGCCTTGCAGAAACACCACCGGATTGCCGGACAGGAAGCTGGCAAATCCGTCACTGTAGGGAAAGTTGGCGAAGACAAAGAAGCCGTTGCTGGCGATGCCCTGCAAAGCGTTGATCTGATCGCGCCGGTAGCCTCCGCCAAATTTCAGCTCGTGGCGACCGTGGATCCAGCTCAGAGAGCCGGAGAGGTCAAAGGTATTCTGAAAGGTATTGCGCGGTCCGGTGATGGGGTCGCCCGCCGAAGCGTATCCCCCGACCTGGATAAACGGCGGTCCGACGGCCGAAAGCAGTGTGGGAGCGTACTGAAAGCCCAAGTCCGCCGGCGACTCGTGATTCAGGTGCTGGTCGAGCAGGAAGGTATTGCGGAGGAAGGAAAAGCGCGCGACGCCGATGGTATTCGGCGAGAAGAGGTGGGTCTCTTGCGCGACAAAGTTCTGTGCCCGGTCATACTCGCCCACGGGAAAGCCCGGCACGTTTGCACCCACCGGCGAAAGCGGATCTGTGGTGGGGCCGCTGCTGTACATGTAGCGGAAATTCAGAGTGTCCGCGTGGGAAAGATAATGATCCACGCGTACGCCGAACTGATCGTTATTCTCGCTCAGGGTCTGGGTGGCGATGAAGCCATTTTCTCCCACGTTTGGCAGAGGGAAAAACGGCAGGACATTCGTCGCGGTAGGATCGATGGGCGTGAAAAGCGTCATTTCGTTGAACGGTACCGGTGTTCCAAAAAAGGTGAGTTGCCCATTCGGGTTGCTGCACAGGCCGGTGGTCTGGTTGAAAGTGGCATTGAGGTCGGTACACTCCTCCCCGAAGTTGCCCTGCCTTTCCGCGGCGGAAGGCACGGTTGCAGGCACGGTCTCACCCTGACGGTTGCGGAAGCCTTCGTAATATCCGAAGAAGAAAGTCTTGTCCTTGAGGATCGGGCCGCCGAACGTGGCGCCGAATTGATTCTGCTTCAAAGGCTGAACGCTTTGCGTAAAGTAATCGGACGAATCCATCGCATCGTTCCGCAGAAATTCCCAGGCGGCCCCGTGATATGAATTGGACCCTGACCGCGTAACGATATTCGTCGTGGAACCTGTGTTGCGTCCGAACTCCGCACTCGCGTTATGGCTAAGAATTTTGAACTCGGCGATCGCGTCGATCGGCGGCTTGAGCACGAATCCCCCATCCACAGAGCTCTCATTGTCGGCGCCGTCGATCATAAAATTGTTCGATTCAGGCCGTTGGCCGTCGACGGCATAGGCCTGGTTCTGTCGTGCCGGGCCCCCGGCTTCGAGCAGTCCGGGAGTCAAGGGCATCACGCCAGGCTGAAGCAGCCCGAGCTGAAAAAAATTGCGCCCGTCCAGTGGGAGGTCGAGAATCTCGTGCTCCATCACGGTTTCGCCGAGACTACTGACCGTGCTCTGCACCAATGCGGCATCGGCGCTCACCTCAACCTGCTGCGTTTCCGACCCGAGCTTAAGGTGAATGCCGACGGTCGCGGTTTCGTTTACATCCAGCGAGATTCCCTGTTGCAAGTACTTCTGGAAACCTTTCGCCTGAACCTCTAGTTGGTAATGCCCAATCGGGAGTTCGACCAGTACGTACTCTCCCTGGCGATCGGTGACGGCAGCACGCGTCAAGCCGGTCTCGATCTGCTTTGCGGTGACGGTAGCAGCTTGGACGATCGCGCCGCTCGGATCCAGCACAGTTCCGCGAATGCTCCCTGTGATTTGCTGTCCGGCGACATTCAAACTTGTAAGCAGGGCCATCAGGAACAACGTCAGCGTCTTCGCGCTACGCATGCTTTTCCCCATCCGTCCTTAAGAATCAAGATTGATTTCGCAAAACAGTTTCTCGGCGGCGCTGTAGAGAACGCGCGCGAGAATTCGCCCACAGATTGAAGTGCGGCGACTATAGGGACGCTTTGCAGCCGGGTCAATAATCTGAAAGCAGTACTTGCTTCGATCTCCGTGTGAAAAGCTAGGTGCCCGTAGTGCTTTCGCATTATTGCTTCGCGACTCTTCCCCCGGCTAACTTGTCGCCACTTCTGTTTGCCTTTATGACAGTCGTTTCGGTACGCGGCGGGCAGAAGATTGACGCTGGAGGAGGAGTAACCCGACCATTCCATTGATATGAACGCAGACAACGATGCGAAGCATTCGTCCGGCCCGGGTGGCACTCCAGCCGCGAAGCCGGCCACGAAAGTCAGGATCATCGAAGATGGTGAAGCCACCGGAGAAGTGGCGGCGGCTTACGATTTTTGGCGAGCCGGGTCGGGAAGGCAGCAAGTTCCAGGCATCATCAAGTGCTTCGGAGCTCGGCCTGACTTCCTGCGCCGCATCATCGAACTGGGAAACGCCATCCATTTCTCGGAAGGACATCTTTCGCGCCGCCACAAAGAGATGATCGCCAGCTACGTCTCTTATTTGAATCGGTGCCCGTATTGACTGGACAGCCACGCTTACTTCCTGCGGGTTCAGGGAGCATCCGATCAATGTGTGATGGCAATCGTCGCAGGCAAACTCGATGAAGCGGGCCTTACAGCTGCGGAACGTGCGCTGTTGGAATATGCCGAATTGATTACTCGCGCGGCGTATCGATCTACTCCCGAAGATGTCGAGAAATTGCGAGTCGCCGGCTGGAAGGAAGAGCAGATCTCCGAGGCTGTATACATCACAGCCTTGTTCGCCTTTTTCAATCGCGTCGCTGATGCATTCGGAATTCCTTCTCAGGACTACCTCGGAACCGGGAAATTGACACCTTGAGTGACAGGGCATCTTCTGCACTTCCGACGGATAGCCTCACTTCCGCTCCCGAGACACCACAGCGATTGCTTCTCTCGATTTACCTACTTTGAAGTGGAGCCCCGACCGCGAGAGAATCTGAATAGCGGGGAAGTAGCAGGTTCATCGCGGCCGCCAGTCCCAGCACTATTGCCAGGAGAGTCAGCAAAGAAGCATAGGAACCGGTCGCATCGAATGCACGCCCTAATATCACGGGACCGATGGCTCCAGCAGCCGCGTAAAACGTCCAGGTTAAACCGTACAGAGTGGAAAAAGCGCGCAGCCCAAAATAACGCGTCAGGAGGTAGGGTGTAATGGCGGCTTCACCTCCGGCGCCGACACCTATAAGTGCAGCAGCAAGGCAGCCTGCAGGAAAACTAGTCGCGCGTGCGAGAAGAACAATGCCCAGCGCCGTAATGAGGTTTATGACAAGCGCGACGCGGGGCCCGAAGAATCGGTCCAGCAGCCAGCCCACCTCAATCCTGCCAAGCAGGCTTGATCCACCGAGTATGGACGCGCATAGCGCTGCCTTTCCGGCGGTGAGACCTCGATCAGTCAGCAATGCGGAAAGGTGAGTGATCGCTCCGTTCATGCTGATCGAACTCACAAAAAGGATGGCGGTGACAATCCAGAAGGCAGAAGAGCGCAGGCCTTGCTGCCATGTCATTCCAGACTGGGCGACCGGAGCGGACTTGTGCCCGACCACTCCGCGCTCGCGGATGTAGCGCCAGCTAAGGGGCAATCCGAGTAACAACGCTAGACCACCGAGTGAGGCGTAGGCTGCGCGCCAGCCATACCGACTGATGATGGATTGGGCAAAGACGGGTAAAATCATGGCGCCCAACCCCGCTCCGACCATCACAAAGGCTAACGCCATCCCCAAGCGTCGCTGAAACCAAGTGGAAATCGATCGCGAATAGGCCAAATGAGCTGCGCCGTTCCCAACTACGCCCAGCACGAAGCAAGTCAGGTAAAACTGCCACAACCCGGAGCGCAACAATGACAAAGAGGCAATGGCGCATCCGAATATCGTCATGCAGGCAAGAATGATGCGGCGAGGGCCAAAGCGATCGATCCACCGCCCGAGCAGTGGGGAGCACACTCCCAGAGTGACGGCGGCGATTGCGAAGCCGCTTGCGATGGCTTCCCGACTCCAACCGAATTCCGCGGCCAGCGGTTTCACAAAAACGGAAAAGGTATAGACGAATAGCGAACCGAATCCCGCCATCACGCCGAGACACGCCGCTAACACTACGCGCCAGCCGTAATAGCCGAGGTCGAATTCACTCGGGCCGTGCGCTCCTTCGAGGCGTTGCGTGATAGCCATGCCGACTTCGACATTTCGGTGAAAGGACTGGTCGCTCATTCGCTTGATCTCTGTGCCCCTAGGCAGGAGTCGGATAATACACAAAGCGCTCGACGAGCATCTCTAACCTTTTTCCAGTATTGCCGCGATTTAGGAATCGCTGGTAAGGTTTCCCGGGTTCAGCATCCCTTGTCAGAGGAACGGGGAGACCTGTCTCCTGGGAGGTAAAGAGCAACAAGTTCAACTTGCGCTGCGAATTTTTGATTCAGGGTCGCAGCTCGCTTCACTCTATGCCGATTCCGACCGAGCCCATTGGCAGCATACCCCGGCCCTCAGAGTTATTGGCCGCTCTGAAGGCTCATGCCGTGGGGCAGATATCGGACGAGCAGCTTCATGCGGCGAAAGAAGCGGCACTGCGCGATACGATCAACCGCTTGGAAGCGACCGGATCGCCCGTCATAACGGATGGTGAGCAGACCAAGCCGAGTTTCGCAACCTATCCCCTCAGCGGCCTGGAGAATCTTGCTGCGGATGGCGTCACCATCGCTTTTGCTGACGGTCACACCCGGCAGTTGCCTCGACTCACAAGCGGGCCCTTCCGCTACGGCGTTCACGCGGTCACTTACCTTAAAGCTGCTCAGCGACACGCACACCGGCCAGTCAAACAGGCTGTGATCTCCGCGTCGGCCCTCAGTCTGCTGTATCCCCAAAGCGGCGTGGCTGGATATCCGCGCGAAGCGTTCCTGGAAGGCCTTATTGACGAAGCGGAACGGGACGTCCGTGAATGCCTGGAGGCCGGTGCCGCGTGCGTGCAGATCGATTTCACGGAAGGACGATTGGCGCTCAAGCTCGATCCCTCCGGCGAATTGTTGAATACATTCATTGATCTGAACAACCGCGTGCTCGATAAGTTTTCGGATGCCGAGCGTCAGAAGATTGGCGTGCACACCTGCCCCGGCGGCGATCATGACTCCACTCATAGCGCCGATGTGGACTACACGCGCCTTCTGCCGCGGTTGTTTCGTTTGAAAGTCGGTCGCTTCTTGGTTCAGTTGGCCAGCGAAGGGGACCGGCGTCGCGTGCTCGCCACGATCCGGGACCTGCTCAAGCCTGATCAGATGATCTTCGTGGGTGTCACGGATCCGATTAATCCGAAAATTGAAAGCCCAGAAGCCGTGCGTGATCGCGTGCTCGAGGCAGCAGAATTTATTCCGGTAGCGTCGCTCGGAACGACTGACGATTGTGGCTTCTCACCTTTCGCTGACGACACTTCCACATCACGGGAGACGGCTTTCGCAAAAGTAAAGAGCCGCGTCGAGGGAACAGCGATGGCAGGGAAGGCTCTTGGAGTTTAGCTGTCAGAACCGAACCACCTCACGTCTCGATGTCTAAGGCGCTGAAGGCGCTAATCCGCTGCATGAATCCGCCTTTCGCGCCGACCCGGAGTGATCCGGAAATAACGCCTCCGGGTTGGTCGATAAACGCCCTTATGTCATTGACTCGGCGGATTCCTCCAGACCTAGATCCTGCCCTGGAGAGGAGCCGCGAAAACCGAATCACTCCAATTTCTTTCCAGCTACAGCTATTCGTGCCAGGGATGATTCGATCGTTTTAAATGGTTTGTACCCGGCGGAGAAGGAAAACGTCCGGCGGACAAAACGGCCCGATGCACCAATTTCCGCGGCGGAAGCTGAATTGATTCCCAAGTCGCGGCTCGGCAGCTATGACAAAATCCCCTCCCGGCACCCCTAAATCCCTCTATTTACGAGACTCTCTCAGAACCTGCGCATTGACCCGCCCATGCTTCCAAACCTAAGATTGCGGCCCGAGGGTGGTTCGTCGAATTCTTACTGCAGTTTGTTTCGAACTATTGCCTTGACCCAAGGGATTCAACCATGAAAAAGCAGAGTCGTGTGAAGCCAGCGCAAATTCTTACCTTGACGGCGGCGGGCTTGCTGACCGGCATGAGTTTTGTCGCTGGATCTGCAGCGGATGGGCCGGCGAAAGCCGGTGATGTGAGTGAAGCAAGAGTCTTGGCGGATGCTTCCCAAGGTGACAATTGGATGGTGGACGGAGGGGATTTTGGCGAGCGTCATTTCAGCCCTCTAAAGGAAATCACCGACAAGAATATCGACAACCTGGGGCTGGCATGGTGGTTGGATATTGACAGTCCGATGGGTATGACGGCAGAACCGATTGCGGTCGACGGCAAAATCTACTTGACCGACTCACTGTCGCGAGTGTACGCGGTGGATGCCTTGTCAGGGCATCTGTTGTGGAAGTTTGATCCCAAGATAAAGCTGGGCACCAGCACCCAGAACTCCTATTCCGCAAGGGTAAATCGAGGCGTAGCGGTTTGGAACGGGAAGGTGTATGTAGGCACGGGAGATTGCCGTCTATTTGCGATCGATGCTCCTCTAGGGAAACAGGTGTGGGTGTCACGAATCTGCGATGCCGCCCAAACCGGCACCACCGGGGCGCCTCACGTGGCCAAAGGAAAGGTATTTATTGGATACAACGGAGCAGACGACGAAATCCGAGGATCCTTGGTTGCTTTTGACGCCGAGACAGGGCAAGAGGTATGGCGGTTTTGGACAGTTCCAGGAGATCCGGCGAATGGATTCGAATCGAAGGCCCTGGAAATGGCCGCCAAGACTTGGACGGGGAAAATGTGGTGGAGGGTCGGCGGTGGAGATGTCTGGGACCCAATTACTTATGACCCGGTGACCGGTCTGCTGCTTTTCGGCACCTCCAGAGCGGGAGTCGGCGAAGGTACAGACCCGCATGACGAGACTCCGGGAGGCGACAAACTGTTTTCGGGATGCATTGTCGCAGTGAATCCAGATACCGGAGAATATGTTTGGCATTTCCAGACTAGTACACAAACTTTCGACACCGAGAATTTCCATATCGTCATTGCCGATCTCAACATCGATGGAAAAAAGCGGCATGTCGCAATGACCGCCCCCAAGAATGGTTTTTTTTACGTCCTGGATGCAAAAACCGGGCAGTTCATCGCGGGGAATCCCATGGTGAAGGTGCCTTGGGCTACCTCTCTCGACCCTAAGACCGGACGACCCGTGGAACTGGCTGGCAGCCCGCATCGGGGTTGGACAGTTCACAACTGGTGGCACATGAGCTACAGCCCGCTGTCGGGGCTGGTGTACATCCCCACGACAGACCGCCGGTCTGCCATTCAATCAGTCGCGGGGATGGGGGAACAGGAGGCTATGGGAGAGGGCGCGTGGGCAGGCGCTTTCGATGGGAGACTGATCGCATGGGACCCGGTTAACGAATCTGCACGCTGGTCGGTGGAACAGCCCATAGCAATCAATGGTAGCGTTCTTTCTACTGCCGGAAATTTGGTCTTTCAAGGCGAAGGCACCGGTGAATTCGACGCTTATGCTGCGGACAGCGGGAAGAAACTTTGGTCGATCAAAACGGGATCGGCCATCGATGCCACTCCCGTGAGCTTTAGCGTAAGCGGCCAGCAGTACGTCGTGGTTCCGGTCGGGTGGGGTTCGGCCTCGCGAATTTTTGGCCCCGCCAGCATGATGGCGACTCCCGAGTCGAAAAGAGGGCCTTCGAGGCTGCTGGCCTTCAAGTTGGGGGCGAAGAATCCTTTCCCTTACCCTTCGGACACGATACCGCTCGTACCCAAGCCACCTAAGCAAATCTTCAGCCAAGCAGTCGTTGCGCGGGGGAAGGTTCTCTACGAAAGCCATCTATGCTCCGGGTGTCACTCTCCGGGGCTCGATGGAAGTGGAGCGTGGACCGTGAACGGAGCAATCCCGGATCTACGCTATGCGCCGCCGGAAGTCCACAGTGAATGGCATGGGATCGTTCTGGCCGGCATGAACCGGGACGCGGGCATGCTCGGCTTCGGAACCGACTTGCGATTCCCCAACGTAAAGAAATTGACGGCACAAGAAGCCGACGCAATTCATGCCTATGTTATCGACGGGGCCTGGAAGGCGTATGACGAACAGCAAAATAGGCTGGGCGAGAAGAAAGGAAATTAGAGTTTGAACCCAGTCGCTCAGAGGTCCGCAAACCGTTTTTCCCTCAGCTGTACCGAAGATGCTAGATCAGGCTCAGTGTTGTTGCTCGTGCTCAGCCGTTCACCAATGCCGATTCCCGCTCCAAACCCACGTCAATTTTCTGACGCCCGGCTTGAATCGCTGCCCGGCACCTTCTTGACGAAGGCGTCTGCGATCAGCGTGCGTGCGCCGGGAGCGGCTTATTAGGCTGGCTACCTTGGGGAGATTCGCAGTGCATTTCCAAACCCTGGGATCAAGTGGCGTCGGGTCGTACGTACGAAAAGGGAAGGAACAAACCGGTTACTTCTCGTAGGCCGTCGAGCCGCCTGTGACCGTGCGCACGATCTCGATATCTTTGATTTTCTCCTGGCTCACGGTATGAGGATCGTCTGCCAGCACGACGAAGTCCGCCAGCTTGCCAGGTGCAATAGATCCTTTCATCGCTTCCTCATGTGAGTTGTACGCACCGTTGATGGTGTTCACCAGCAGGGATTCATCTACGCTGATTCGTTGGTTGGCTCCCCAGGTCTCTCCATTCCAGCCAGTGCGCGTCACCATACCCTGCATGCCCATCAGCGGGGCGAACGGCCCGGGGCTGAAATCTGAGCCGGCCGCGGCCCGAATTCCGGCGTCGATGAAGGAACGGTACGCCATGCTCCGCTTCATGCGTTCTTCCCCATAAAAATGAAACTTGTCGGAATTGTAATAGGCATAGGTGGTGAAGGGGGCAGGAACCGCGCCGAGCGCCTTGATCCGCCGCAGAAGATCATCGTTGATCAGTGTGCAGTGAGTGATCTTGGGCCGCACGTCGGCACGCGGCGCAACCTGTTGCGCCCGCTCGTACGCGGTGAGCACCATGTCGATGGCAACATCTCCATTCGCGTGGCAGTTCGGTTGAATGCCAGCCCGCTGCACGCGCTCAGCCCAGGCGTTGAGATCCTCTTGCGTCTCGGTGAGGTTGCCGCTGTAGGGAGGATTGGTGCCGGCATAGGGCTGGCTCAGCGCCATGGTGCGCTCGGAGAAGGAGCCATCGACGGTGTGCTCTTCCGTGGCGCCAAAGCGAATCCATTCGTCTCCGAAACCGCTGCTGATCCCGTTGTTGATCATCGCCTCCAAAATATCCCCGCTGGTCTCAAAGCTCACCCGGTGCAGTAGTTCGCCGCGTGCCCGCAGTTGCTGGAGCGCAAATAAATCGCCGCCTTCGTGGTGAACGCTGGTCAGGCCATAGCGGACGAACTGTTTGGAGATGTATGCCAGCCCGCCGCGATCACGCTGCTCCTTCTGTTCTGCCGTGAAGGTCTCCCGTTTCCCAACGTTGTTGAATACCCCACGCGCGCGATCGGTGACTCGTCCGTTAAGTTCGCCGTTTTCGTCGTGGTCGTAAGTTCCACCCATCCGGTTGGGAGTGTCCTTATTTATTCCCGCCAACTCCAGCGCTTTGCTGTTGTAGTAGGACGTGTGGCCGCCGCGATGATGGACCACTACCGGATGCTCCTTCGACACGTGGTCCAGGTCATGCACATTAAGCTGGCGGTTGTCTTTGACCTTCGTGTCGTCGAAGAAGTATCCCTCAATCCAAAAGCCCGCGGGCGTCGTCTGTGCTTTAGCGCGGAGTCTATCAACGATACTGGCGATGGTGACAAACTCGACCTCATAAGGGTTGCCGACGATGACTTCATAGAGCAGGATGTTGCCGCCGGCATGATTGTGGCAATCAATGAATCCGGGCACGATGGTCATCTGTTTTGCATCGAAGGTCTGCGTTCCCCTACCAATGAACGCCTTAGCTTCTGCTGCGCTCCCCACGTACACGAATCGTCCACCCTTAACGGCAAAAGCCTCTGCCTTCGGCCTGCGGGAATCGACGGTGTAGACCTTGGCATTGAATACGACTAGATCGACGTGGAGTGGATCAGCGTCGGAACTTTGCGCTTCACCGAATCCGGTTGTGCCCAGAAGGCTAGCGCCGGCAAGACCTGCCACGCCTCCTGCGGTCAGGCCCAGGAATTCCCTACGACCGTGGCGGTATTTGTTCATCGCTCCTCCTCTTTACCATCTGCGCGCCGCGAATTTCTGCCCAAGCCGACCTGTTGGACGTCCAAAGAATCGTCGCGATCTGGTGCGGAGTCCACCTGTTTGTGCCGAACCAAGCGTTCAGTTGGACTGCTTTTCTTCGCATGATGTCAATGACGAGCACAGCGTCACTCTCCCTCCAGTCTTTCTTTGTCTTCACCCCCGCACGGATCTCTCCGATCCTCTGCTTTTCCAGCAGGGATTCGATCTTGGACAAAGACTCAAGAACGCACCGGTCAACGGTTCCGAACCATTCCTTGAATATCAGTGCTAGCAGACCCGATGCACCCGGGTAGTCCAGCCCCCTTATCCCCGGCGATTTAACAAGGTTGAGGCATTTTCGAGAGTCCTCTAGGTCAAGTTCATCGATGGCTACAAGACTGCGTTTCACGGAGAAGAGATGCTCAAAGCTGTTCTTGTCAAGGTCCGTTAGTCTTTCACAGAGATGGTTGCCAGTGTATTTCCAGTGGAAATATTTGTTAAGGAAGTCATACCATTCTTGGATATCAAGTCTCTGGACATATTCCAGGTCCACCTTATGCATGAATTGTTCGATGTCGCGGTTCTTGCGAACCGCCGGGTTTACCCAATAGCGGTTGAGTGCATCAAGCCACTCGTTCTCGTCGTGTAAGGCCCAAAGCTTGTCGATATCCACGGCCATTTCTCATTGACCGGCATTGCCACCAGGACGTTCGCGAGCAGACCGCTCGTACCCAACCGCGGAACTTGGAGAAGTCTGGAGTGCCCACATTTGCGATGCTTAAGGCGATGCCGGTCATGGTCCGGAATGCAAATGGATCAGGCGCCAGCACCCGAAGCTTCTTGCCTTCCACCCAACGTTATCTCCCGAACTGCGCGGTAACCCTGGTCGATCGCGATGTTGGTGTAGGCGTGCCCGTCGGCATCAGAGTTGGCTACGTGAATTCGGCCGAAAGGCTGCCGGCCAATCACGCATGGGCGCTCGGAATCCGGACGGTCCAGAGGCTCGAAGAGCGGGTTGTACTCGTAGGCATAACCGTGCGGCCATCGGTTCACGGTAATGGCCTGGATGTCACGAGCAGACTCGAATCCCCCCCCGGCAAGCATGCGTCCGAGTTGATCGCGGATGTTGCGTTCAAAAACGTCAAACGGTGTGGTCATCAGCTCGTAGCGTCCTGCCCGATATTGATCTTTGGCCGGCAAGCCGGGTTTGCATGGGGTACGCAAAAGATGCAAGAGGCAGGGCTCTTGCGGTGTGCTCGGGAAGTGATACTCGCCCATTGAAACTGGGAAATCCAGGGATGCTCCGTTGAAGTAACCGCCGGGCGCGTAGATCGAGTTCACACCCAATTTCTGGAAAGATTCCCAATTGCTGATCTGCACGTTGGTGTACACCAGGGGAAGTTTTACGCAGTAGTGCAGGGCTTCCTTCTGTTTCTCCGACATTTCCGGACAGAGGTAAGGAATCACCATGTTGTAGCAGGCGAGAACGCAATGCGAGGCCCGCACCTTGTGTGCTTTGCCACCACGAACATAGGTGACCTCAACCTGCTTGGTGTCTGGGGGATCGCCAACATGTTTCGCCCGCACCGCAGTGCTGTTCAACCGGATTCGCACTCGAGACTCGGACTCATCGAGGCGCGCGTAGTTCACTCGTGAAGTGACAACATCCTCCATGGTGGTGCCGGGAACCGCGCCCGGTATCAGGGAACGAACCAGAAGCCGGGCTACGGAAGCATTGCCGTCGGGGAAGTGAAAGATATAGGGCTCGGCCTGTTCTGGCGAGTCTTCACGGCTTTCCAGTTTCATTCCCTCGAAGCCGGGATAGTCCATCTCCAGACAGTCGAGCGCTGAGACAGCGTCAATGCCAACTGCATACAGTCCATGAGGCGCTGATTGAAAAACTTTCACTACCTCCGGGTCAACCTTCACGTACTGGAGCAAGAAATCCTTGTAGCTAATCTTTCTTAGCTTGCGGCGCTTCTCTTCCGTAGAAAGCCCCGGCAGATAATCGACGGTCGTTTCCTGCAGGCGAGCCAGGTCTTTGCGCGCCGCCTCGGAAATCGGAATCTGCGCCAGAATCTCGGGCGGGTAGGTCAAGCCAAGGTAGTGTGTTCCGAAGCCAGGCAAGCAGCGGTCGACACCGAAAGTTTCTTTGTCGAAGAAAGTCGCCCGCTTCAAACCCATATTTTTATAAAGCTTTTGGTCGAAGTACTTGTAAAAGCGATCGACCTCGATTCCCAGTTCCTGCAGGAGGCTGAATGCTTCTTTGCTGTAGTGATGGGGCGCTTCCAGCGACTGTGTTCCTCCATAGCCGATTAGCAGTCGCTGACCGCTCTGGAACTCGTTGCGTTTCGCGTGTCCACCAAAATCGTCGTGGTTATCAACCACCAGGATTTTGGCCGCTGGTCCCGCGAACTTTCGAAAGAAGTAGGCCGACCCCAGGCCGCTGATGCCGCCACCCACGACTACAAGATCGTAAGATTCCTTTTCGTCGACGGCTTCCGGCCAGGTCTGGCCGTCGCGCATTTCGTGGGCTACTTCCCAGGATCCATCGTGGCTGCCCCGCATTCCTGTCTTGGCAGGTGGGTAATAGCTGGGATCCTTCTCCGGAGCGGAATCGGGCGCAGACACCGCTTCCAGCCAGGCCGGACTGCTGGCCGCCAGCGAGGCACCCACTGTGACAGCACAACCGTTCAGAAAATCGCGCCGCGTTATGGTGCGGTCCATTCCCAACGCCCGATCTCGCTCTTTGCTCATCAGCCTCTCCTCTGCGAAAACGACTTTGCCTAGTTCCAGAATCTAGCTCCCGAGTGAGCCATCGAACACAACTTGCCCCTGCTCACCTCGCAATCTCGTCCGGCCTAAAAGGTCATTCGCAGAGCCAGCTGCAGGATTCTCGGGGCGTAGGTTCCGCTGATTTGGCCAAAGGTCCCTGAGGTGACGTTCGTGGCCGCAGGCGGTCGGAATTCTGCATGATTGAAGATATTGAATGCTTCGGCACGGAAGATAAGTTTCGTCCTCTCGCCCACGAGATCGGTTGACTTTTCCAGCGCCAGGTCAAGGTTGGAATGCCGCGGCCCGTGGATTGAATTCCTCCGGTACGTTCCATAGAAGCCCAGCGGACAGGTATCGCCGCTTATCTGGATGCACGGGTCCAGCCCGAATGCATTGGGATTGAACCAATAGTTTCCCGGCACACCGTTGAAGGTTTGCAGCCGCCGGGGATTAAACGTCGGCACGGAACTGACGAATTGATCGGCTCTGACGATTTCTCCATCTCCAGCTCCTGACGGACCTGGCTGCGTGGAGAGTTGGGGAACACCGGCAAGGAAGTCCAACGGGATTCCCGATTGAATGAAGTAAATAGGATAAAGGCTCCAGCCGCTGGTCAGACGTTTGGGGGCTTGCTCCCAGGTTTTGGCGAAGGGCAGTTCCCAACCTCCGCTCAGAGCAAATCTTTGCCTGAGGTCAAAATCTGAGTTGCCGTAGAATTCGTTGTGATCGTAGTAAGGAATAGAAGCAACCCGCGAATTGAATCCCGTTCCGTTGTCGAGGTTGTGCGACCAGGTATAGGAGCTGGTAAAGAACACGTTCCCGATATACCTCACATCCTCCGCTCTCTTCGTCAGGCTCGCGAGCAGGCCATTGTAATTCGCGTGGTTGAGGCCATCGAAGGTGGGGGCGTAACCGTAGGTGTTCGGATCGGCATTCGGATTCGAGGCCAAAAGCTCCTGATTTAGGATCCGCGTGCTGGTCCCCAGAATCATCGGGTTTTGATCCACCCAGGTGAGCAGCTTGTGAGAAGAACTTCCGACGTAGCCAAGCTCTGCCATCAGGCCGTTGGCCAGTTGGCGCTCAACGCTCAGGTTGTACTGATAGATGAAGGGAGTTTTCAGGTGGATGTTTACGAAGTTATTGCCCGATCCCAAAAACGGCGTGAACCCCGCGTTCGTAAAGTTGATGTTCGATGGGGGCGGCTCCTGCGAAGGGAAGGGGTCGGCCACGCCACCTGTCTCGTACGGGTTCGAGAGAATCGGGCTAGGCGCATTGGTAGGAACCTGGTTTGGTGCAAAACCGAAGCTCGTACCGCCGGCCCAGGGCGCTTCGTCGGTTGCCCAATCTGACATCCAGCCGTTGAGCGTGTCAAAGAACAACCCACCCCCGCCACGGATACTGGTTTTTCCGTTGCCGAAAGGGTCCCACGCCAAGCCGATGCGCGGTGAGGCATTCGTATGGTCGGGGAAGTACCAGCCGCGGGGCGCTCCCGGATCGCCGGGAACCAGGAAGCCAAGCGGCGCCCCGGGAAACTTTATCGACTGTGCGCCCGGGACGATGCTGAAACTGTATCCATGGGTATCGGTTTCCGGACTCGTGTACTCATAGCGAAGTCCGTAGGTCAGGGTAAGGCGCGGCGTCACTCTCCATTCGTCCTGGGCGAACAAGGCATACTGTCGTTGATGCTCGTTGCTGGGTGCTTTCGAATATTCGCCAAACCCGTCCGATGCGCCGAACAAAAAGTCCGCGAGATCGTCTCCCGACCCGATTCCGGCAAGTCCAGAGAGGTAGAAAATCCCGTTGGTCTGGTACGCGTAGATCGAGTTTTCCTGCATGAGGCCGAAGCGGCCGCCGAATTTGAAAGTGTGGTGCCCTCGATTCAAGGTCAAAGTGTCGGCTAGCGCGTAGTTGTTGTCGGCCTTCCACACCACGTTCGGATTGAAACCCAGGTTCATGCCGCTGGCGAATTGCAACGACGGTGGCCCGAAGGGGTCGTCGGACAGAATGCCGACGCCCAGTTGCGAGGGCGTGGGCAAATGACTCGTGGGGAGGACGGTTTCATAGAAACGCTGTGCCGTTACCAGCAGTTCATTCAAGGTGGAGAGCGAGATGGTTTTTGTGTAGGCGATATTTCCGAAATAGACCCAGGTCGTATCCGCAGCGGTAAACCCGGCAATGTTGGCCCCAAAGAACGGGTTAAGGATCGGTTCCTTGTTGGCGCCAAGCGACAGGGAGATGCGATCGTTTCGCGTGGCGTAGAAGTCAAACTTACCCACATACTGATTGACATTGTCCTTCTCTGGCTCCTGCGGAAAGACTTCTCCGCTGGGCGAAGTCGGGATAATGCCGGCGGCGATGTAGTTGTGGGCAACCGAATTGATCTTCGTCGGATCGATAATTCCTTGCGCGGCTAAACCTGGATTCGATTGATAGTACGGGTGCGGGCTTTGGGCGCAGTTTCCCAGATTGTTGGGTAGGACGATGGCGGGATTCCCTGTCAGATAGCATGCCACAAGAAGATTGTTGCCTTGTGAGGCCTGCGAGAAGTCGCCGTTTAACTCGGCAGGGGTGTAGGTTGTCACGAACCCCTCATTGACGGTTGCCGTCTGGCGCTGCCCCTGATAGCCAAAAAAGAAGAAAAACCGGTCTTTGCCATTCAGCAACTTGCCCAGTGTAATCGGACCGCCAATCACACCCCCAAACTGATTGCGCTTCAGCACTTGGCGAGGATTTCCCAGTTCGTTGTCGATATAGTCATTGGCGTTAAATGCGTCATTGCGCAAGTATTCGAACAAGCTTCCATGCAACGTGTTGGTTCCTGACTTGAGTACCACACTGATGGTGCCGCCTCCGTTCCGGCCATATTCGGCGGTGTAGTTGTTCTCGAGAAGTTTGAATTCTTCCACGGCTTCAGGATTGGGATTGAATACCACCTGGTTGCTCGTGGTTCGATTGTTCATGCCGCCATCGAGGAGGTATGTGATGGCGTCGCCGCGTCCTCCCGCCACGGTGATGCCCCCGAGTCCGGTTTCGGTGGACCCGCCATTGCTTGTGCCGTAGGTTCCAATGTCATCCGCGATAGGAAGAACGCCCGGCTGGGTCAGTGCCAGGTCCAGAGTATTGCGTCCGTTGAGAGGAAGGTCCTGGATGGCTTTGCCGGTGACCGTGCCCCCGATCGTAGGATTCACCGTCTCCACCTGGGCAGCCTGCGATTGCACTTCGACAGTTTCATTCGCAGCTCCCACCTTTAAGCGAATGTCGATACGCAGCGCCTGGTTAATGGTGAGTTCCTGCGCTTCGGTCGTGGCCTTGGCGAAGCCGCGGCTCTCGACCGTTACCTTGTACATGCCGATAGGCAGGTCGAGCACCTGGTAGCTCCCCTTGCCATCGGTCGCTGTGTTCCAGTTCACATTGGTGCCGGCGTTGGTCACGGTCACTTCGGCACCGCCCACGGCCGCTCCCTGAGGGTCAGTGACGATGCCGATCACTCGTCCGTTGGTGTCTTGTGCCCAAAGGGAAACTCCGAAGATCAAAACGGCGAGAGACAGAGTGATTGCCGCCCGCCGCGTGCAGGGTGAGCAGGAAAAACGCTTGCAGCTTCGAAGTGCCATATAAAGCCCTCCGGCCGAAATCGAATTTATTAACCGGTACGGATCGCAGAGACAGAAGTCCAGAAGTTTGAAAACAGATAGGGTAACGACGCGGGAACGGCTCATCGAAGGCGTGGACAACATCGTCACAAAAGACTGCGCACGGCATATGGGGCAACCTCGGCTCCTGACGCGCCTTTGAGTCCGAATTATGCGTTGCAGATTCCGCCCAAACCTTACGAGAATTGTGGAAGGTTAGAAAAGTATCGCCTTCAGTGTCAAGCGGAAAATTCCTATCGAGCGAAAGCGTTTCTTAAATCGCCCGAGCGCTCCCAGGTCGCCAGGTTCCCGGACCGCACAATACCCAGAGGGAATGGGGCTCTTCGCTTCGTCATAACGCAAACGCCCGACGTTGGCGGTACTGAGGGTTGAAATCTCCCTTCGCGGGTGGAGCGGTCCGAGGAGTGGCTTTCATTCTTCTTGACAGGGCTCGCTAGTTTTTCTAACCTTGCGGACTTATAGTAATGTGTGCTGCGAGACGCAGCCAATCTCTGCTCCGCAATAGCGGTGGAACTTTCATGCGGGTTTTGACGGGCCTGTTCATGTTGTGGTGCCTTGGGTTGCAGCCAGCCTTGGCCCAGGACCGCGACTATGGTCGCTCCATGGTAGTGACGGACCGCGGCATTGTGGCTACCAGCCAAGTTCTAGCTTCCCAGGCTGGCGCCCATATGCTTGAGCAGGGTGGTTCGGCTATCGACGCGGCGATTGCCGCCAATGCCGTGCTGGGCGTAACTGAGCCCATGATGAACGGCATCGGTGGCGATCTGTTTCTGCTCTATTGGGTTGCAAAGAGCGGCAAGCTGTACGGGTTAAACGCAAGCGGGTGGGCTCCGCAAGGCCTCACGATCGATTTCCTGAAGAAGCAAGGCATCACCTCGATGCCTGACGATGGAATCCACAGTGTCACGGTGCCGGGAGCCGTGGATGGTTGGGCGAAGGCTCATCAGCGTTTTGGAAAATTGCCTTGGAAAGTCTTGTTTACACCTGCGATTTACTATGCCGAGAACGGCTATTTTGTCCCTGAAATCATCGACGATTTCTGGCGTATCGGGCGCACCAGGTTGAAACAGACACCGGAAGCGCAGCGTGTCTTTCTTCCCCATGGCAAGCCCCCTGCCGTGGGCGAAAAATTCTCCAATCCCGATCTGGGGAAGAGCTTGCGATTGCTGGCGGACAACGGACCTCGGGAGTTCTACGAAGGCGAAATTGCGAAAGCAATCCTCAAGACATCGGACTCTCTGGGCGGGACCATGCAAGCCGGCGACTTGACGGAATTTTCTTCGGAGTGGGTTGATCCGATCTCGATCGATTACCGCGGGTGGAGAGTCTACGAACTTCCTCCTAATGGGCAAGGTATGGCTGCGTTGGAAATGCTGAATATCATGGCTGTCTCGCAGCCGGACAAGCAGGGCCCACAGGGGACGGTAGAGCTCAACAAGAAGATCGAAGCGATGAAGCTCGCCTACACCGACCTGTATCGCTACAACGGTGATCCTCGCTTCGCGAGTATCCCGGTGCGAGGCCTGCTTTCGAAAGAGTATGCAGAACAACGTGCCGCGTTGATTGATCCGCAGAAAGCGAATTGTGCCGCGGTCAATGGTACGCCGGCAAAAAGCGACACCACGTACCTGGCCGTAGTCGACAGGGATGGCAACATCGCTTCCGTGATCCAGAGTGTGTACGACTATTTCGGTTCTGGCGTTGCGGTGACAGGCATGGGTTTTCTGCTGCAGGATCGAGGGGGACTATTTGTGCTCGATCCCAAACATCCGGATGCGCTCGCCCCGCACAAGCGTCCCTTCCACACCATCATTCCTGCCTTCATGGAGCGGGGAGACCAACACATCGGATTTGGGATTATGGGCGGTTCCAATCAGCCGCTTGCGCATGCGCAATTCGTGTCTGACGTAGCGGACTATGGCTGGAACATCCAGGCAGCTCTCTCCGCTCCTCGTTTCACTATCCGCGACACCGGAGAGCCGATCAAGTGCACCATTGTTCTGGAGTCGCGGGTCTCGCCCGAAGTGCAGAGTCAATTGCGACAGAAGGGCCATGATTTGGTTCTGCGAAAGGATTATTCCGCAGTGATGGGACGGGGGCAGGCAGTGCTTCACGATTCCACAACTGGCACGAATTTTGCTGCCTCTGACCCGCGAGCCGATGGCTCCGCCGAGCCGGAGGCAATGCCAAACCAGTAGCGGGGCTGGTTTTCTGGGAGGGGTACCTTTGCGTCCCAGCATCGTCCATGAATATTGAACGCTTCGTCGTGAATCCATGAGCGAAGAAAATCGCGACCGGCAGTTGGGAATGGGACGGCGCATCACACGGCGCGATTTCCTCAACGGCGTTGCCGTAGGCATCGGAGTGCTAGGTTACGCCAGCCTGCCCGATCTGGCTCACGCTACCCATGCTGCATTCCAAGCGGGCGCGGATTCCGCCAAATTCTATCCGCCGGCTTTGACAGGAATGAGAGGCAGCGCGCCGGGATCATACGAGGTTGCCCACGCATTGCGCGATGGAGCTTTCTGGGAAACCGCTGGAAGCCCCTCGGACACGAACGAAACGTATGATTTAGTCGTAGTCGGGGGCGGCATCAGCGGGCTGGCTGCGGCTTATTTCTACCGCAAGAATGCCGGCCCGAGTGCGCGCGTTCTAGTCCTCGATAACAACGACGATTTTGGCGGGCACGCCCGGCGCAACGAGTTCCGCGTGGACGGACGGCTGCTGTTGAGTAACGGCGGCACCCAGTCAATTGAGAGTCCCTCGGAATACAGCGAAGTGGCCAAAGGCGTCCTCCGTGATCTGGGTGTCCAAACGAAGGCCTTTTATAAGGCCTACGATCAGAAGTTGTATTCGCATCTCGGTACCGCCTGCTTCTTTGACAAGGAGACCTTTGGTGAGGATCGCCTAGTAACTGGAATGGGCACGACTCCTTGGCCCGAGTTTCTCAAGAAGAGTCCCTTGCCGGAAGAACTACAGCAGGGGATTGCCCGTCTGTACGATGGGAAGAAGGACTATCTTTCCGGCCTCTCAAAAGAGGAGAAACATGCGCGCCTGGCCAAGATCAGTTACGCGGGATTCTTGACCGAGATTTGTAAAGCCGATCCCGGCGTCTTGCCATTTTTCCAGAGCTATACCCACGATTTGTATGCCGTCGGAATTGATGCGGTCTCAGCGCTTGCCTGTTATAGAAATCCCGACGACTACGGGGCATGCCACTACGCAGGTCTTGATGGAATGAACCTAGGCGGAGACCGGGAAAAAGAAGAACCCTACATTTTTCATTTTCCCGATGGGAATGCGTCCATCGCCCGCTTGCTGGTGCGCAGTCTCATCCCTGAAGCGGTTCCAGGTCACACCATGGAGGATGTGGTTACCGCAGGTGCCGACTACAGCAAGCTTGATCAATCGTCATCTCCGATGCGAATTCGCCTGAACTCAACCGCGGTGCGGGTACAACACTCCGGGCAACCAGAGTCGGCCAAAGAGGTCGAAGTCTCGTATGTCCAAGAAGGAAAGCTGAAGAAGACAATAGGGAAGTCCTGCATCCTCGCCTGTTACAACACCATGGTCCCATATCTTTGTCCCGAGCTGCCGGAAAAGCAAAAAGAAGCTCTGCACTATGGCGTGAAGGAACCATTCATTTACACCCACGTTGCGCTTCGCAATTGGGCGGCATTCCACAAACTGGGGATACGACAAATCGTCTCGCCGGGAAGTTACCACAGCTTTACTATGCTCGATTTTCCTGTCAGCCTGGGCGCGTATCAGTTTCCCAGCAACCCGCAGGAACCAATGGTGCTGTTCATGTTGCGGACTCCCTGCAAGCCGGGGTTGCCGCGCCGAGATCAGTACCGGATGGGCAGGTTTGAACTCATCAGCACGCCATTTTCCAGGTTTGAACGCAATATCCGTGAACAGTTGAATCGCGCACTGGCGCCGGCTGGATTCGATTCCGCCCGCGACATTGCTGCAATTACGGTCAATCGGTGGGCGCACGGTTACGCCTACGAATACGATTCTTTGTTTGATCCGCACTGGGCGCCAGAAGAGCGACCTTGCGTCATTGGACGAAAACAATTTGGTCGAATCTCGATTGCGAATTCCGACGCCGCGGCCAGCGCTTATACGAACGCAGCAATTGACCAGGCCTATCGTGCGATTCAAGAACAAGTGAAAGGTGTGTAAGAAATATGGCTGACCGCAAGAATGAAGACGGCTGTCGATCTCGCGACCACGCGCTTGGCATGCACCGCAACATCACCCGCCGGGATTTCTTGAACGGCGTGGCCGTTGGCGTGGGTGGCGCGCTGGCCAATCCATGGATGGGCAGATTGCTCTTGGCTCAAACCGGTACCGCCTCCGCGCAGGACCACCCCGGTTATTATCCCCCAACTCTCAACGGAATGCGGGGAAGTCATCCCGGTGCCTTCGAAGTCGCACACGCGTTGCGTGACGGAACCTTCTGGGAAAAAGCCGGCAAGCCGATCGAGACCGGCGAGGAATACGACCTGGTGGTGGTCGGCGGCGGCATTAGCGGTTTGGCGGCGGCCTACTCCTATCGCAAGCAAGTCGGGCCTTCAGCTCGCATCCTCATTCTGGACAATCACGATGATTTTGGCGGACATGCCAAAAGAAACGAGTTCCACCTCGGTGGGAGGATGCTGTTGACCAACGGGGGAACTGTCTCCATCGAGTCGCCGTTTCCTTACAGCAAAGAAGCGCGCGGACTGCTTGCCGAGTTAGGAATTGATCCCCCGGCACTCGAAAAGAAGTATGCAGACAATCGCGCCTCCGGCGGTCTTGGATTTGGCTACTTCTTCGACAAGGAAACGTTTGGAACCGAGCGCCTGGTCACGAACGCGCCTGGAGGCTACGGTCGACAGGGTGGGTCAGCAAAATGGGCGGAATTTCTGGCGCGAACTCCGATGTCGGCTCAGGCTCAACAGGATATTGTCCGCATTCAAGAAGCCAAAGTTGACTATATGGAAGGAGTAGATCAAGAGGAAAAGAAGGCCCGGCTTTCCAAAATGAGCTACAAAGATTTCCTGCTCAATGTGGTGAAGGCTCACTCCGATATCATTCCTTTTTACCAGACTCGCACTCACGGGCTGTATGGGATCGGCATCGATGCGGTTCCGGCGCTAGATTGCTGGGCCATCCACTTTCCTGGATTTCAAGGCATGGGTCTCGATCGCGTGCCTTCAAAAGGCTTGACCTTCACTGCGCTGGGAGAAGTAACACCCCAAGAGGAATTTCACTTTCACTTTCCCGACGGCAACGCGTCGATCGCGCGCATGTTAGTGCGGTCGTTAGTGCCGGGTTCTGCTCCCGGGAACACGGCCGAGGATATCGTGACGGCCAGAATGGACTACTCTCGCCTGGATCATGGAGATTCTCCCGTCCGGATACGCCTGAACAGCACCGCGGTGCTGGCGCGGCATGTGGGAGACTCTGCTTCCGCCAAACAAGTCGAGGTGGTGTATGGCCGCGACCAAAAAGCGTACAGCGTACGTGGCAAAGCAGCGGTGCTGGCGTGCTGGAATATGGTCATTCCGTATCTTTGTCCGGACCTGCCTGCGGAGCAGAAAGAGGCGCTCCACTATGGCGTTAAGGTGCCCCTGGTTTACACAGTGGTGGGCCTCCACAGCTGGACTGCATTTCACAAGCTGGGAGTCCGGGGCATCTCCTGTCCGGGGATGTATCACACTTCCATGAATCTGGATCAACCCGCAAATATCGGTGACTATAAACCTCAGCCCGAGTCTCCGGATGAGCCCATCTTGGTGCACATGCTGCGCACCCCGTGCCAGCCGGGTCTTTCTGCCAGGGAACAGCAACGTGCCGGCCATTATGATCTGCTGGGTACGTCATTTGAGACTTTTGAGCGAAACATTCGCGACCAATTTGTGCGGGTGTTAGGCGGCGGCGGTTTTGATCCTGCCCGCGACATAGAGGCGATTACGGTCAACCGCTGGCCCCATGGATATGCCTACGAATACAACCCTCTATGGGATCCAGATTGGCCCGAGGGTAAGCGACCGTGTGACATTGCACGCCGCACCTTCGGACGCATCACCATCGCGAATTCCGATGCTGCTGCAGCCGCCTACACCGATCAGGCCATCGATCAAGGTTACCGGGCTGTACGGGAATTGTTGTCCAGCTAACGGAGTCACTGCGCAGGGAGGAATCCATGTTCACCGAAGTGTTCTTGCTGTTTTATTGTTGTTGATGAGCTTCGTCTTGGTGATGCCGGGCATCGCGCAAAAATCTGAAACCGAGAAAGAAATCCTTGCTCTGGAAGATAAGATGAACGCGGCCTACGCTGCCAACGACCTTCCGACATACTTCGCTTACTACGCCGATGATTTCACTCAGTGGCTTCCCGAGGGGCGAACCGATCTGCCGCAATATAAGAAGGAGTGGACGGAATTTATCCGCAGCGGGGGGAAGATCGAATCGGATCAGATTTGCGACATGCACCTACAGGTCTGCCTCGCTGGGGACACCGTGGTTGCAAGCTACCTTTTACATGTCAGCACCCGATCGCCGAAAGGCCAGGTCAGCGATGACGACTTCCACGAGTCCGACGTCTGCTTCAAGCGTGATGGAGTCTGGAAGGTCGTACATCTGCATTATTCGCCTGCGCCGAAGAAGAAGTGATTCCCACTCTGTGACTTGGGGAGAACATAAGGATGTCTGATTTCGAAGACCGCTACCTAGGTATGGATCGGCCGATCACGCGCCGGGATTTCATGAACGGCGCTGCTATGGTGATCGGAGCCGCCCTGCTTCCGACTGCTCGGGCGTTCGGCGTGGCGAATCCCCTGGAGCCGCAGAACGAACCCGGATACGATCCACCAGTCAAGACCGGCTTGCGCGGCAGTCATCTCGGTTCGTTCGAGATTGCGCACAGCTTGCGCGACGGCACCTTTTGGGAGAGCGCGGGCAAGCCGGTCGAGAGCGGCGAAACATATGATCTGGTGATTGTCGGAGGAGGAATCAGCGGGTTGGCCGCCGCTTATTTCTTTCGCGAGAAAGCGGGAAAGTCAGCTCGCGTTCTCATTCTTGAGAACCACGACGACTTCGGAGGTCACGCCAAGCGAAACGAATTTCACCTGGGCGGCCGGCTGCAGCTCTTGAACGGTGGAACACTCCTCATCGACAGCCCTACGGCGTACAGTCCAGAGGCCGATGGTTTGTTGAAGAAGCTCGGCATTGATCCTCCAGGATTCGAGGCGAGATACACAGACCATAAGCTCTATCGATCTCTGGGTCTCGGTTCTGCTGTCTTCTTCGATAAAGAGACATTCGGCGAGGATCGGCTGGTGGTGGGCTCTCCGGGACGCGGCTGGGACGATGAAGCGCCTGATAGCCCAGTAAGAAAAGCGCTCACCTGGACGAACTTCATGAACCAGACGCCGCTCTCCCCTGAAGTCCGGCGCGACATTGTGCGCGTACAGGAAGCTAAAGTCGACTACCTGCCGGGTCTCTCTTCGGCAGAGAAGAAGGCAAGACTTTCAAAGATGAGCTATCGGGACTTTCTGCTCAACGTGGTGAAGGTGGACCCCGGAGTGATTCCGTTTTACCAGCGCCGCACGGAGGGAGAATGGGGAGTCGGAATTGACGCCGAGCCCGCTTTGGACTGCTGGGCTCTCGGCTTCGCTGGATTTCAAGGCATGGGTCTGCAGTCCGGTGCCGCACCGCACATGAGTTATTCAGCGGCTGGTTACGCCAGCGGCGGTTCGTATCGTTTTCATTTTCCTGATGGGAACGCTTCGATTGCTCGATTACTTGTGAGGGCGCTCATTCCAGAGGCTGTTCCTGGCCACACGGCGGAAGATGTGGTCACCGCCCAAGTCGACTACAGCCGCCTGGACCGAGAAGATGCTCCCTTAAGACTTCGCCTGAACAGCACGGTGGTCGGCGCACGCAATGTTGGAACGCCTTCTGCCGCTCAAGAAGTCGAGGTTCTCTACGCGAGTGGCAAGCAAGTGTTTCGAGTACGGGCCAAGGGGTGCGTGCTGGCATGCTGGAACATGATGATTCCTTATTTGTGCCCGGAGCTTCCCGAAGCACAAAAGGAGGCCTTGCATTACCTGGTCAAAGTGCCGTTGGTTTACACCAGCGTCGGCATTCGGAACTGGACATCATTCCAAAAGCTAGGCATTCAGCGCGTCTCTTCGCCGGGTTCCTACTGGTCCGATGTTAGCCTCAACTCCGCAGTGAACCTGGGTGAGTATCGAAGTCCCACGAACCCCGAAGAACCAATCTTATTGCATCTCAGTCGGGCTCCCTGCAAGCCTGGCTTGCCAGCCCGGGAGCAGCACAAAATCGGCAGATACGAACTGCTGACCACGACTTTTGAGACTTTCGAGCGGAAAATCCGTGACCAGCTCGCCCGTACTCTAAGCGCCGGGGGCTTCGAACCGGCGCGCGACATCGAGGCCATCACCGTGAATCGCTGGCCGCATGGCTATGGTTACGAGTACAACCCGCTATTCGATCCCGACTGGCCCGAAGACCAGCGTCCCAACGTGATCGGCCGCAAACCCTTTGGACGGATCACCATTGCCAACACCGATTCTGCGGCAACCGCCTATACCGATACGGCGATCGATCAGGCATACCGGGCCGTGAACGAGTTATTGCGCGGCTGATCGCCAGCGCGATTGTTACTTTGCAGAAATTGCACATCCGGAAAAGACCTGACGGTTCCCCCGCCTTCTGCCTTGGACGCAGAAAATCTCAATCGGTTCGTCTGATCGAAGGCATCGCGATTTTGGGCTTGACAGGGGAGATGTACTTTCTCTAACCTTCCCAATCTATAGTAGAGTTTGTGAGCCCTTCTAGCCCAAAGTTCTTGTCTGCTGCCTGCCGCGCAGTGCGTCAAGATGGCAACAGGTTCTTAGGCATTCTTCGCGATTGCTTAGGAGACCGCTCATGGTGCCGTGGAAACGTTTTGCGTTCTTGTTGTGTTGCTTGGCGTGTCCGCTTTTGGCATGGTCACAGACGGGTCTCACCTCATTGCGCGGCACGGTTACCGATTCCTCGGGAGCCGTACTTGCAGGTGCAGAGGTCAGCCTTGAGAACCCATCGACTGGGTTTCACATGGCCCACACCACGGACCAGAGCGGGGCTTACGAGTTTCCTCAAATCCCGCCCGGCGACTACACAATTACACTGACCAAAGCAGGATTCGGCAAGCAGGTGAAAGCCGCCGAACTCCTGGTCAGCCAGCCTGCGACGATAAATTTTGCACTCTCCGTTCAGGCCGTGACTCAGACTATCGAAGTTAGTGATGTCGCGCAGACTCTCAATACGACCGATGCGACCATCGGCAATGCTGTGAGCAATTCCACGATCGAGGCCCTTCCCATCGAAGGGCGTAATGCGCCGGACTTGTTAAGCCTGCAACCTGGCGTCGTGTACCTGAATTCCCGCGTGACCAATCCTGACGAGGACAGCAGAAGCGGGGCGGTGAATGGCGCTCGTTCCGATCAGGGCAACATCACTCTGGACGGAGTTGACGACAACGACCAGAGGCAGGGTTACGCGTTCACTGGGGCGCTGCGGTCGACGCTGGATTCCGTGGAAGAGTTTCGTGTCAGCACAACCAACTCCAACGCGGACAGCGGCCGTTCTTCGGGCGCACAGGTCACGCTTGTGACCAAGAGCGGGACCAATACTCTTCACGGCAGCCTCTATGAATACAACCGCACTAATTTTGGGCATGCCAATAACTGGTTCAACAAGGCGGCTGAGATGGAGGCAGGATTGCCGAATAAGCCAGGCCAGTTGATTCGCAACACATTTGGGGGGACGTTCGGGGGCCCCATCAGGAAAGACAAGATTTTCTTTTTTATAAACTACGAGGGCCAGAAGACACAGGAAAACCAGCAACAGAGCCTGACTGTCCCGAATGCTTCATTCGCGGCTGGTAATGTCAGTTATAACTGCTCGGGCAGTCCGGGATGCCCTGCAAGTGGGGTTCAGACGCTGACACCGGCACAGGTCGCCACTATGGACCCGATTTGTACGACTACTTGTCCTTGGGGGCCCGGTGACGACCCAAACGCGCTGGCCACGTTTCGCGCCTACCCTGGCCCCAATAGTCCCGGGGGAGATGGGCTGAATACCGGCGGCTTCACCTGGTCCGCTCCCGCTCCTGCCCGGCTCAATACCTACATCGCTAAGTTCGACTATCAACTGAGTGATCGCCAACGTCTGTTTGTGCGCGGCAACCTGCAGGGCGACAGGAGTTCTTCGGCCCCGGAGTTTCCCGGCAATCCTCCGAGTGCGTCCGTCGTGGACACCGCGAAGGGAATTGCCATCGGTCACACCTGGACCGTCAGCAGCACCCTGATTAATAACTTCCGCTATGGCTATATCCGCCAAGCGTTGAACAACGTGGGGGCAGGGAACAACTCCTTCTCGGATTTTGCGGGAATCAGCCCGCTAACCGCCGAAAACAATACCACCATCCTAGATGTCCCCGTGCAAAACCTTATCGATGACTTTACCTGGGTCAAGGGCAAACACACACTGCAGTTCGGGGCAAACTACCGTTTGATCCACAACAACACGGCCTCGAATAACGTCTCATTCGGCTCGGCTTCGACGGGAGCGGCCAACATCAGTCAGGCTGCCATTGCGGGAACCGGCCAGAGCTTTGATCCCGAGGCGTTTGGTTTCCCAGCAGTGTCTGGGGCCTTCTCCACCAGCTACGACAATGCAATTACCTCCATCGCGGGTTTGTTAAGCACCATTAACCTGCATAACAATTATCAGGTGACGAACTCAACCACCGCTACACTATTGCCGACCGGTGCGATGATCCCTCGTGATTTCAAAGCCAACGAATTCGAGTGGTACGTGCAGGATTCCTGGCGTGTGAAGCCCAATCTGACGGTTACGGCAGGTCTGCGACACACCCTTTTGCAGACTCCGTATGAAGTGCATGGGCAACAGGTTGCGCCCACCGTAGACTTGCACCAATGGTTCGCCAATCGCGCCACTGCCGCCGCTCAAGGGTTCGGGAATCAACCGGAATTCGCCTTTGCTCCTTCCGGCCAGAGCCGCGGGGGCAATGCGTACTGGAACGCGAACAAACTGAATTTTGCTCCCCGCTTCGCAGTCGCTTACTCTCCCAATCTCAAAACCTCGATTCGTGCCGGCGTGGGCCTGTACTACGACCATTTTGGCCAAGGGATTGTTGACGGTTTCAGCCAGTTCGGCTCGTTCGGCTTGACCAGCACGCAGGCGGCTCCGTCGAACATCTTCACGCCGGACGATGCGCCACGTTATACCGGGAGAAACATCGTGCCGCCGTTGCCCGGCGGCGCTCCACAACAAACGGTCACTTATCCCGCATTCCCTCCCGATAATCCCAACACGACCGGGTTTACCTTCAACTCGAATGGAATCGATGGCCAAATCAACACCCCCTACTCCATGGCGGCGGATTTCTCCGTCCAGCGGCAGCTAGGCA
This sequence comes from Candidatus Sulfotelmatobacter sp., assembly GCA_049584315.1. Lineage (GTDB taxonomy): Bacteria > Acidobacteriota > Terriglobia > Terriglobales > Acidobacteriaceae > Sulfotelmatobacter. Next base: position 103,834 of record JBAUXO010000355.1, read on the forward strand.
AGGGATGGACGTTCGAAGCTGCCTACGTGGGCCGGTTTGGCCGCCACCTCCTGCAGCAGCGCGATCTGGCCGCTGGTACTGATCTTGTGGATCCAAAGTCCGGCATGGACTATTACACGGCGGCAACCTTAATGTCGAAATTTGCGCTGGCGCACGGTGAAGATCCGGGTGCCACAATTTCTCCAATTCCTTACTTTGAAGATCTATTCCCGACTGCGGCGGCAGGCGGGTTTAGCGCGTCCCAGAATATTTACACGGGCTCCGGCGGCACCAACGCTTGTCCTTCGGGTTTCAGCTGGGCGAACCGGCCGGGACGAGAAGTCGGCGCGCCCTTCCGCTTGGGATTGATTGCGACTGCTCTTGCCAATGGAGGCGAGTCTCCTGTTTGTGCCGGGTTGCCGCCGGTGCCCTACTGGGACCCTCAGTTCTCCTCTCTTTTCGCGTGGTCGTCTCTCGGTACCAGCAGTTACAACGCTGGCCAACTCATGTTGCGCCATCCTATGAGTCGTGGCCTGCAGGTCGACTTCAGCTATACCTATTCCAAGTCGCTCGATTTGGGTTCGGATGCCGAACGCACGAATTCGCAGGGGACGACGTCAACGACTACCCCGGTCGGCCAGGGCGTTAGTACCGTCCTGAGCTACATTGCGAATCCCTGGAACCCGGGGTTGAATCGCGCGCCGTCGGACTTCGATTTGCGCCATGTGATCACTGCGGACTGGGTTTACGAATTGCCTTTCGGCAAAGGAAAGACTTTCGCCGGTGGCTCAGGAACCTGGCTCGATGCCATTATCGGAGGCTGGCAGATCTCCGGCCTGAATCGCTGGACCAGTGGGTTTCCTTTTAGCGCCATCGATTCACGAGGTTTCACTCAGAACTTCCTTTTCGAGAGCAACATGGTGCAAACGGGCCCGGTCAGCTCGGGCGTATTCATGATCGGCGGAGCCCCGTATGCCTTTCCCAATCCAAGTGCCGTGGTGGCCGGGGTACAAATAACACCCGACGTTCCAGCTACCCTGACCCCGATGCGCTTCGCCTACCCAGGGGAAGCCGGAAGCCGCAACAACTTCCGCGGCCCGGGCTACTTCGGGATTGACATGGGTTTGGCGAAGAGTTGGAAAGTCCGCGAGCGCATGGACTTGAAGTTTGCTTGGGAGGTTTTCAACTTAACCAACTCGGTGCGTTTCGATACAAATACGAACACCTCACTGGATAATGGTTCCGACGACGGCTCGTTCGGTTTGTACCGCGCGACGCTGACGGTTGAACGGGTCCAACAATTCTCGTTGAGGTTCGGTTTTTAAGTTGCAGGTGGAGACGAGCTCAGAATGTTGGTGGAGTATTTACCCAGAGAACGGCAGCTTGCTTATTGGTCGGGTTGAACCAGCGGTGGCCACGGTTGCTCTCGAACCAAAAGCTGTCACCCTCCTCCAGCAGGTGACATTCGACCTCATCAAGCCAGACTTCCAACGTGCCGTCTAGCATGTACAGGAAGTCCTCGCCCTGGTGCATGTACGCACCGTCGCTTCCCGTCCCTGGGGGAACTCGAATCAGCATGGATTCGAGCATCTTCGTGCCCGTCGAAAGCAGTTCCATGCGGACACCCGACTTCGTTTCCAGGCTTTTGCGATTGCGTGGCCGGATCACACGATTAGATTGCGCAGGTAAGTCATAGAGTTCCAATACCGTGGTGCCATATGCTGCTGCCAATCGGTAAATTGTGGCTACGGAAGGATTGGCACGAGAGAGTTCGATGGCGCTGAGAAAGCCTGCAGAAATGTGGGCCTGCCGAGCCGCCTTGGTTACGGTCAGGCCTCTTTTCTTTCGGAGCCGACGGAGTTTGTCACCCAGATCTGGAGTGGGCTTGACAGGATGCATTGACTTTCTAACACGTAGATCTGTTCCTAGGGCTTCCTTTATCCCGGGGACATTTAGTTTCTTTACGTCGCGCAGGTACTTGATGCGTTTTAGAACGTCGAGCAACTCGGGAGTATATAGGCGATAACTACCTGCGCTTCGCGCCGGAGTCACAAGACCCACGCCTTCCCAGAGACGCAATGTCGAGGAACTGATTCCCAGAATTCGCGCGGTCTGCCCCACAGTCAGAAACCGCACACTTTCCGAATTAGCAATGCGCCTTGATTTGGGTGATTTTGGGCGTCGCAAGCAATTAATAGTAACCCCGAATATTACCAAATGTGAAATTTGCTGATTTGGTTGTAATGTAACGGGAAAGCACGACTTAGGAGAATCTGCCGTGATGCCTCTGATTCCCGCAACTTCCTAAGGTGAGGCATCTTGAGGAGAACACCTCTGCACCTTTGCGTGCGCTGGCGACTCAACTGCAGACATCTTGGAACGATGCGTGGACCTTGGATACTACTGCGGCTTGAAGAAGTTGGGAAAGCCGGCAACAAGGAGAAGAACCCTTGTCGGGCACTATTCCCATCTCGCCACTAGGCCCATCTTGCCGTACCATGCCAGATGTCTGAATCATGTGCGGGCGCTCTCGCTGGTGGAAGCGGCGCAAATTACAGCGCGCAGCATTCCGGAATGGCGCAATAAGTACTTCCACCTGCGATGCGACGAGGAAGGAAGATCGTCAAGGTGGCGATGGCGCCGAGACTGGCTATCGCTCTCTATTGGATGTGGCGCAAGGGATGGAATTACGAGTAGTCAAGAAAGTTCGGTTCGCACGCGGGCAAGCTCGGAACAGGCGATGGTATGCAGTAGAACATCGAGAAATTGATTGATCAGCCCGCTCCTCTTCATCGAGGAGTTCGAAGTAGTAATCATGATCGAAGTTGTGACCGAAGAGATGCATGGCTCGGACCGAGCTTCTGACCTGAACTGATTACGAGCGAGCCTTGGCTGGTATGGCACTTTTTTTTTGCGAGAGCGAAATGGCGCTCATCTGTGACTGGATGGAGCAGTGTGGGGAAAAAGTACTTGACGACGCCGACATTGTAAGAGATGCCTTTTTACAACAGTCTGCCTTCAAACTCCCCCTCGACGCAGGAGTACCATTGTGTAGCTAAGGGGTCTGATATGGGCTTTCGTTTGGCAGCAACCCTTCTCGTTCTCACTGCCTCGTTCACCTTTGCCCAAAACAGCAAGCAGAGACTCTGCGACGCTCCGTCGGCCACCACGGTCAAACATGATGGCGGAGTGATTGTAGAAAAGGTAATGCTCAGGGGTAAGTGGGGAAGCAACGGCGGATCCGCTTACCTTCCTGACAAAGACATTGCCGACGGTGCGATCGTGTTCTCGCATTCCGCGATTAACACGAACAACGGTTCGGCAGTTGATCTGCTACCGTTGGCCTTGACGCTAGCTCACGCTGGCGCAGCGGTTATCGTGCCCGCACGATCTCTGGCATGGCCACCGACCGATCAGTCAAGCAACCGCGAAGGGGCAGTGGTCATCTGCGCCGAGCATTGGCTGATCGACCACACCAAAGTATTTAACAACGGTGAGCCCACGGTGAATGACAAGAACATTGTTGTGCGAGAGGGATATGCGTACGTCGGCCCGCGAGTGTGCGACCCAACCGTTCTCGACCAATGCGACTTCATGAGCCCGTTTGCCTCGGAGGATTGCGCCCTCAAGCGCTACTGCCGTCAAAGCGTGTGGGTTCCCCTTGGCGAAACCGAAGGCGGCGATAATACACGCAGCATCATCTCCGACCAGGGATCAAAAACCGCAAGCTGGCTTCAGAAGAATTTGGGATTAGCTCCAATCAGGGCTGTGGCAGCTGCCGAGTCCTTTTGAGGGTCGTGACTGTTGAAATCGCGTCAATAGATGCACTTTTTTGACCCGGACGGGTGTCGGGCAATTCTCGGTGAGCGTTATCGCCTGTGTCGGTTGAAAAACTCCTAATTTTGTCAAAATAGGAGTTTTTCAATAGACACTCCCGATTACGCTCAAAACTCCACCTGACGGGCGAACAGACGCCGCAAGCTTGTGACATCGGCCTGTTAACAATCTCTGCGCATGATAGCCTTGGTTTGCTGAGATGGCCGACTGGCCGTATCGGCAAGGCGAAGCGGACTCGCGGAGTGGTCTTGCGGTTCAAGAAGTACACCCACTCTGCGGACGAGAGTGTACTGGGTAGTTAAGAAAAGGGAACACATGAAAAAGTCTCTTCTCCTGATAATCGCTGTTTTTGCCGTACAGCAACTGGCGGCTGCCGCCAATCCCAATCCTCCACTGAAGGTGGGCATTGTCGGCCTTGAGCACGGGCACATCGAGTTTTCCCTGCGGGGCGGCGCGCTCGCACCCGCCGGCGGACTGCTGAACCGCCCCGATATTCAGATTGTCGGTGTGGTCGAGTCAGACCAGTCGCTTTTTGACTCCTACGCGCAGCGCCACCATATGTCCGCCGGCCTTCTCTTCCGCAGCATTCAGGAGATGGTCTCGCAAGTTCATCCTCAGGCGGTTCTGGTTTTCACCGCCCCCAGCGACCACAGGCGGGTCGTCGAGGAATGCGCTGCCCTGGGCGTCCACGTGATGGTGGAGAAGCCTCTAGCCATCAGCTACAAAGATGCGCTCGCCATCCAAGACGCCGCCCAGCGTGGCAAGATTCATGTCCTCGTCAACCTGGAAACCTCCTGGTACCCAAGCAATACCGAAGCCTTCGATCTGCTGCAGCGGGGCGCTCTCGGTCCTATCGTGAAGACGGTCTTCCGAGACGGTCACCGCGGCCCCAAGCTGCTTGGCGTGTTCGGACCCGAGTTCCTCAACTTTCTAGCCGATCCCAAACAGAACGGTGGCGGAGCTCTGTTCGATTTCGGCTGCTATGGAGCGAATCTCATGACTTGGCTCATGGATGGCGAATCTCCGCTATCCGTAACAGCCGTAACGAAGCAACTGCAGCCCGATCTTTATCCCAACGTAGACGACGAAGCGGAGATCATACTGAACTACAAGAACGCTGTCGCGATTGTTCAGGCCTCCTGGAATTGGCCTTTCGCAGTAAAGCAAATGGATGTCTATGGGCGCACCGGCTATGCCAAAACCATCGACTCCGGGCGCATGGAAGTCCGAAAGGCGAATGCGTCCGAAGGCCAGATAATAAAGGCGCAGTCTCTTTCCGCTCCCTACGACGATCCGTTGCACTACCTGGAGGCGGTCATGAACGGTGAAGTCCAGGAAGGAAATAGCCTGTCCTCGCTGCAGAACAACGTAACCGCGTCCGAGATTCTCGACGCGGCACGGCAGTCCGCTCAGACTCGCAAAACTGTTGAGCTACCTCTTCCTAAGTAGGGCCGATCACCCTATGCGGACGCTTGGAATTCCATATTCTCGTCGACCGAATCTGCGCGCGGGGCGTGCCAGACGCGTTGTCGCCGGAGCGGTTAGCGCCACACCAAGTGAAGGCCGGGCCCACGACCACTGCGAGGCTGCTGGGCCAGTTCGTGAGATGTGCTGACGGAGGGATATGTCACCGAGGACAGAAGGCCCTGGATATCCCCAGAATATTTTCGCGAGTTGCAGGAAGGGTCGGGAGGGAAACTGGCTTAAACACTCATTTGACCGGGTTGGCTATCTCTGGTTTCAACAGTTACAGGCTCCGGATCTTTCACTGGGTGCGAGACTCTATCAAGTGTTTCGCAACACCATCCCAAAGGGTCCACGAATGGAGCCAGTTTCCCTCGACCCGGCGAAGAATCGTACCCACATTGAGGTAATAGTTCTTGTCCCCCTGCTGGACGGGCACACGTAATCGCGGCGGGTGGCAGCGTCAAAGGCCTATGACACAACGTATATGAGCCGTTCGGTGGGCATTCTAGCCTAGAACGAAACCTCGTGGTGGAGCAGTCCGTTGGGAGGCTCGGCAGTCGGCCCTTGAGACCAGTCGATGATGAAACTGCGCGCCTGGGGGGTCAAATCCCGGCTCTGAAGAACTTGTTCCTAAGCCGCTCCACAGTTGAATATTCGCAAGGACCTTTCGGTCAGTGACCTGAATGGAGATTTGAGCTCAGCACTTTGGATTGTTATTTGACCGTTTCACCCTTTGCGAACAGCCGCGCGGGGTTCAACCAGCAGGAAACATGACGGGAAGAGTCAACATCCTCTTCATGTCTCACCTCTCGTGTCCAACATTATTGAACCTCCGAGGCTAACTGTCGAAATAACGCTAATTGAAGAGAAAGATTTTACAAACTGGTGACAAACCCTTGACACTTCCGAGTCGTGACTCGACCTACGATCACTGGCCAAGCAGGTCAGAGAAGGTTCTGTGTCCGTTACTCCTACCGATGGTTCGACCCTCCTCTGCCGCTGATTTCGCTAAGGAGAGACTCCTATGCAGGTTTGCAGGACGGCAGTCGTCGCTTGCTTCGGCCTGGTTCTTTTCATGGTTTCGTCCCCGGCCAAAGCACAATATCGGATCACAAACCTAGTTTCGAATCAAGTCCACCAAGCCCGGACCATCGATCCACTTCTGGCCAACGCCTGGGGATTAGCTCGGGGCGCGACATCGCCTTGGTGGATCAGTGATAACGACACCGGCTGGTCGACCCTCTATGAGGCAAGTGGAACGCAAGTGCCACTCCGGGTTTTGATTCCGACCGCCGGAAACGGGCCAGCCTCGCCGACCGGCCTAAACGGCCCAGGCACGCCGACTGGAGTCGTTTTCAACGGATCGTCAACCGATTTCCAGATTCAGGGCATGGCATCAGCCTTCATTTTCGCGACGCTGGATGGGACTATCAGCGCCTGGGCGCCAGGAGTAAACAAGAACCAAGCGATCATCGCGGTGGACAACTCGGCGAACAAAGCGATGTACACGGGCTTGGCCATCACCAGCAAGCCCTCGGGAAATTTCCTCTATGGGGCGGATAACACGAACAATCACATAGATATGTTCGACGGCAACTTCAACCTCGTGAAGTCGTTTGGTGATCCGGCGATTCCATCGAACTTCTCCGTGTTCGGCATCCAGGACATTAATGGCCTGGTTTACGTCGCGTATGCTATACCGAACATCGGAGCCGGCGGTTTCATCGACCTCTTCACGGAGGACGGTACCTTCGTGAAGACACTGATCCAAGGACCGCCACTCAATCAGGCCTGGGGCATCGCCGCGGCCCCCCCCAATTTTGGACCGCTGAGCAACACTCTGCTGGTTTCAAACAACTCGGTTAACGGCACCATCAACGGGTTTGACCCGATTACCGGGAACTTCGTGGGTACGATCAAGGACCAGAACGGACAGCGGATCATCCTCAACAACTTATGGGGAATCGCCTTCGGAGGCGGGAACAAGACCAATGGGGCAACAAACGAGCTGTTCGTCACCGTGGGTCAGGGAATTGGCACCGCCGAATTGGCCGGCACCTTTTCATCCATCGTCTACAAGCCATAACCGACGAGCAGGCTTAAAGCCGAAAACCTAACGGGGGCCGCCTGAAAACAGGCGGCCTTTCTGCGTGTGCCGAGCGGGATCGCAAGCTGGAGGGTGAAAGTCCCTTTGACGAGTTGATGGAAGGGAAGTCATAGCGAAGCGCAAGGGTGAAACAACACTCGCCGCGAGACGGGGCCTGAAAGAAGCGCATAGCAAAGACGCGTGCCGATGAACCAGAATCGGATGCGCGGCCTCGGTGGCGGGCGAGCGGGAGCATGACTGCGAAGCCCACATCCATCAAGTCCACTGGCGGTAAATCCGGCGGTTGGGCGTCGAAGGCGGTCGAACCTACCTCGGGAGATCTGCGACATGTCACACAACGTGACTGAGGAGGAAGCGATTCACCCTGACCGTGTCGCAGAAGTCCGAGGGCAAAGTAGGTCATGCAGTCGGTGGGAAGATTGAGGCACTCCAAAGGCCGAAAGGCGGAAAAACAGATGGGCACTCCGGGAACGATGACTGAAGGCCCGAACGGTAGCTGTAGGGGGAATAAAGCGAAGGGTAAGTAAGTGGCGCGACTCAGGACCGAACAGTCAACTATTCCCTCTTCAGTTGCGAAAGCATTTTGTCGATGGATCTTTCAAACTCGGCAGGGGAGTGGATGAGATAGACCTTTCCGTCTAAGGTTTTCGTTAATTGTTCGATGCCATCAGGGAACAGTTTTCCAGGCGTCGGAGAGTATTCAAAATAAAACCAATGTGGACCGCCTGCATTCTTCACGATCTGACCCGCGTGGATTGGGCCAGCAGGGCGCGTGGTCGGCCCGAGAAAGACCACTGCATCGGAGAGGTTGCCAGAAACCATTTCCTTGCTGACAAGATTGATCAGAAACTTGGGTGTATCGCGATTTTCGAGCGCCTGGGTCGATACGGTGCCTGTCTCAGCTCCACGTAGTTGGTCAATCAAACCGAGAAACCCTTCGCCGTCGAAGTGATCTCGCCGGAAGATCTCACGTTGTTGTTCCAGGTTGAAAGCAACGACGCGCACTGATTTGTAGGGCGTCTGACGCAAGAGCGAGTATAGAGATTCGATCAAGAAAGCTCGATCCCATGCGTGCAACTGTATCGTGCGTGGATTGATGGGTGCGGTATCGAGCAAAACCGTGAGGCGAATCCATCCCCCCTGCGCCGCGGCGACAATGTCCGATGCCGGTTTGAACAAGGGTTCGACACTGAGTGGAGCGATCGCAAGAGACACATCTCTTTGAAATCGATGCATCGCGATGTGAATCGGCCATCGCTTGCGGAATGTCCGACTTTGTTCGTCGATGACCAGAATCTCGACTCCGTAGTCGCCTTCCCCAACTGCAAATGCACCAGTCACCTTGAATTCATTCCGAGCTTTGGAAGCATCCTGCCCCGTGATGAACTTGTCGAGCCCCGGAAGGTCGAACCGCTCAGCTAGCAGAACCGCGGTCTTACCGGCGGGGGTTACCCGGGCAAAAATCCCAATCGAATTCTTTTTTCCGCCAAAGATCCCCACGCGGCAACGCACGGCGTAGCCGGAATCAAAGCGGAATGAGAAATCCAGTTTCGGTGTCCATTCGTGAACCGAACAAGGTAGGAGGTCCGGCGAAGAAGAAGTGAAAAAAGGCGTGATTACATCAGCCTCTTGGATCGATAGCGGAATTTGGGCAAGCGTCGGTGTCGCAAAGAGCGCAAAGATTAGAGGGAGCAAAATCGACAAACCATTTGGCCATGTAACTGATGCCAGCATCGCATCGCGGCAAACACAGAGATTCGCCAGGCCCAGTCTACTACGCTGCCTGGCTAGGATTGCTGTTGAAACATCCCGATTCACTCAAAATCCCTCAATGAGCCTTATTGCCTTGATTACGATAGTTGAGAACTTCTGCTATTGCAGCTTCGCGTACTCCGCTTCGGCCTGCTTGAGGATGGGGATGTCGGGGTCGGCGTCTTTCCAGAGGGTGAAGAAATCTTTGTAAGCGGCGAGTGCCCGTACACGGGCGGCGTCAGCATCCGCGCCCTGCGAGGTTCTCGACTGCAAGGCGTTGGCACGAGCCACTCCGAGATGCGCCAAGGCTCCCGTCCAGCAGTTCCAGACGATGCCGCTGTGATCGAGAATCTTCTGAAACTCGCCTGCGGCAGCACTGCCCTGTCCGGCTGCCAAGTATGCCTCGCCGCGTACGTACACATGATAAAGACAGGAAATATTGTTACCGAACGGGATGTTGCCCAACTCGATGGGTGAAGCAGCTTGCAAGGCATTCAGAGCGGGAATGGGATTCTTCTTGTCCAGTGCCAATTGTGCCCGGATCGCAGGCAGCCAAAGTGACTGTATCTGAGTGTCCAGTGGGAAGCGTTTGCCTAAGTCCTTGGCCAAGGTCTCGGCTCGCGCCGTGTCGCCCGCCCTGGCAAACGCAAGCGCCGCTTCATTCTCGGCACCCTGACTCGCGGGGGCAAGTTTTAAGGCCTTTGCCGCTATCTGCCGGGCCTCCGCCGCGTTCCCGTAAGCCGCTTCTTGTAGCGCCGCATTCGCCTGCCATATCGCCCCACTTTCTTTGTTGTCCGCCCGCACGGCGGATTCCACAGCTCGTTCGATGAGTTCCAACGCCTGGCCAAGATGACCAATGTAGGCCTCGGTGTCGGATGCAAGCGCAAGTCCATAGTGTTCATACTCGGGTTTGCCCGCGAGCCAGTCTTGCTGTTCCGCCATCGCCGCGGAGTCCGAGCCCAAAAAGGCCAAAGCGTAGAGATCACAGTGGAGTTGGTAGTCATCCAGTTTTCGCGCCTGCGCCTCGCGGATGACCTTCCGCGTTTCTTCAAGACGTTGCAAGGCAAGAGTGTAGGCATCCAGAGCTTCGTGGTAGCGGACCTGATCGGGCGCAAGTCGCACGGCTTGGCGGGTTACTTCCTTGGCCTTCTCGTACTGACCTAGTGCGGCGTATTCCACGCCCAGATTCAGGTAGCCGATGCCTTCCCGCGGATAGCTCGCAATCTCCTCCTGATAAGTCTGGACCGCTTTATTCACCTCGCCGGTTACAGTCGAATAGTAAGCAGCTGTGATCGCCAGCTTTTCCCGTTCGCTCGCATGTTCCCGCAAGTGGAATGCCTTGGTGAAGTACGCGCTAGCCCGAGCGACCTCGCCGAGGCTGTTGTACTCAAAGCCCACTGCCTCGTAGCCCAGGGCAAAATTCGGGTCCAGCTCGATGGCGCGTTGATTGTAGGGCAGGGCTGCGGCCACGCCTCGCTCGCGAAACGCTTTTCGGCCAAGGCTGTACGCTTTCAGAGCTTCGAGCGAAGGCGTGGTGGCCTCTGCCAGCGGAACATCGAATCTCTGCACAGTAGCCAGGGATTCTCCCAGTTCGCGCCGCACCCGGGATGCCGCTTCGCCCAGTTGGTCCAGTACCATCTCCTTGGACGCAGCCGTCACCTGCTCCTGAGCGAGCGTTTCACCGTTCTGACAATTCACCGCCTTCAGCCCCACCACATATTCGCTGCCCAGACTGCCAATCGCTCCAGCAAGGTACGCCTTGCAGGCCGCCCGCAGGCAAAGGTCGCGAGCCACCTCGGGCGTGAGTTTCGTACTGGCTGGGCGGGTCATCAGTTGCAATGTCTTCGCCACGTCGCTGTCGGACAGCACATTGAGGAACGGTGATTGCCGCAAGGAGATGTTGAGTGCCGTCTTCAGCGTCTCGTCGAACACCGGATCGCCCGTCGAATTCTCGAAGTCCGAGACCAAAACCGAGTCGGTCTCGCCTAACGCAATGGACTTGTGCCGGCGAAGCATAAGGATGGATCCCATCAATAACAGGACACCAAATGCGGTGGCCGCGAGAATCCAGACCCAGCGGCGTCCGCGAGGTTGCGGCAGCGCAGGAATCGTCGGCGCCTTCGCTTCCATCTGCTCCCTCTGTTCGATAACTATCCTCGACAGGGAGCGACTTTCGAGGACCAAACCCGTTCCCTCCTCTGATATTGCTCGTACTCTTTCGGCAAAGCGATAGCCCCGCCCCGGCAAGGTCAGAATGTAACGGTGGTCTTGCGCGGTTTCTCCCAGGGCTTTCCGCACCATAGAAATGTGTTTGGTGAGATTGGCCTCTTCGACGAACGTGTCGGGCCAGAGCTTCTTCATCAGTTCGTCCTTGGAGACTTCCTCGTCGCCGTGCTCGACCAGGATCAGCAAGGTCTCAAACGCTTTGGACGTGAGCGGTATGGTCCGGTCTCCGCGCAGGAGCAGGTTTCTGCCCGGGTCAACGCGGTAGGGTCCGAATTCGTAGAACTGCTTGCCCGTCATGCGCAAACGCGCTTTCACAAGATTTCAGAAGTTTTCACCGTCCATTTCAGGACATTTCTTGGGCGCCCATGCACAAATGCTGCTTGTTCGGCGACCGGGTCGGTGGCCAAAGAGGAATTCTGGTGTACCACGGTAGCACAGATCTAAGGGCCAGAAAAGCTGCGGTGCCGCGTGCACGCCGTGATAGGCGGGTTCTCACCACTGGCTGAGGGTGCGCCCGGCGACCCATCGTTCCGAACCCCCATGGGAAGTCCTGGAATTTTGATCAAGCACGCAGAGGAGAAACCAAATGACGATACAGTCCTGTGCAAAAGTTGCGGGAACCGTCGTAACGTTCGTTGCGATCGTACTTGCGGCAATGTCTATCAAGGCGCCCCGCGCTCACGCGGACGATGACGACAGGGAGTCCAGAATCAAAATTGGCTTCGAGATAGCGCCCGTCCCCCTGAATCTGGCGGGTAAAGACCGGGCTATGGTGGGGCTCGGCAGCTATCTGGTCAACGCGGTGGGCGACTGCAATGGTTGCCACACCGCGGGCGGACCTCCAAACTTTAATTACGCGCAAGGCGGAAACCCCTATTTTAACCAGCCGCAGGTGACCGATCCGACCGTCTACCTGAGCGGTGGCCAGAACTTCGGTCCCGTCGGGACTCCAACCGGGCCTAACGGTTACTCTGGTCCGAACATGATTTCCCGAAACTTGACGCCGGACAAGAATGGGCTGCCGGAGGGCGGTCATACGCTCTCAGAGTTTAAGCGGATCCTGAGGCATGGCAAAGATTTCGACCACATCCATCCCACCTGTACGGCAGCACAGCTGGCAGAGATTGAGGCGGGTGCCACGCCCGTTTGCATTCCCACTTCACCTGGCAATACAGTCGACGGTGATCTCCTGCAAGTCATGCCCTGGCCGACGTTTTCGCACATGAGCGACGGAGACATCGAGGCCATCTACGAATATCTGAGCGCCATCCCCTGCATCGACAACACAACGAGCCCGCCACCGGACGGTGCGCCCAACGAGCTACGCAACGACTGCGGGAACGGCGGGGCGGCAGCCAACGATGCTGTCAAAGATTCTAGAACTCAGCAAGCTCCGCGAGCGCGCCAAGTCCGCTGAATCTGGGCTGAAAAAACTACGGCTTGGTCGGACCTGGCAACTATCTTGGTCAACGCGTGCGGCTGGGCCACATTCAGCCTGATAACCTAAACAAAGTTGCCCCACCCTTCGCCATTTTCCGAAGGGTGGGCTTTCTGTTGACGTGATATCCCTATTAACTCATTGACGGTCGGTGAGTGTGATCGCCTGTGTTGAAAAACTCACTCGCCGGAAATGGTCGAAAAAACCTTGCAATAGGAAACCCTACGAACGACGATCTCCATTTTGGCAAACATTTTCTGTTTCCCAAATTCCGGCTATTTGGACAAAACAGGAGTTTTTCAACATGCCTGTTTCAACAGTGACGCGGAGAACAACCAGACCGAATTAAATACGATTCTGATTTATGCACAAGCGAATGCGGTTTCTACGTGCTGCTCACGGGCAGGTCAGTTGAGCGGTGGCGGCGACCTGGCATCCGCCGCCTCCGCAGAGAGTTAGAGTGTCAGGACACACGCGGGCCCCGCTCGGGGCGGACCCGAATACGGTATAGGTACCGCTGCCTCCTACACTGCACTGCGCGAAGCCGGCACTGCTGACCGTCACTTCCGTCGTGGGTGCGTTTTGGTAACAGGCACCCCAAGTCGCGGTGAGAACCACTGGAGCCGGATACGGAGGTTCGTAGAAACCCAGGGCCGTGAATTGAACCTGGCCCTCAGCGGAGGGAGGACTGATGTTCACCGTTTGCAATATTCGAGTCGGAGACGTTGCTGAGCCGCAGGCCAGTGTGATGATGGCTGCGAGAATGAGGAAGAAAAGGAACAACTGAGGCCCGGAGCTACGCATGGCAGACTTCCTGCGCGGATAAGAACCCCTGAACGGGCTTTAGTTGCTTACCCCGACAACAAAACGATAGTTACTTCCCCGGGTTTTGGAAGGGTTTTGGGGACGGGCTTGCCGGGCCGGCGTAATTGACTTTTCCCTCTGTTGTTGCCAAGTCGCGTCTCTTACAATGCCGGCGTTGTCAAGTAATTTTCTCCCACACTGCTCCATCCACTGAGAGATGAGCGCCATTTCGCTCTCGCAGAAATGAGTGCCATACCAACCAAGGCTCGCTCGTAATCAGGTCAGGTCAGAATCTCGGTCCGAGCCATGCATCTCTTCGGTCACAGCTTCGATCATGATTACTACTTCGAACTCCTCTCTAAAGAGGAGCGGGATGCCCAATCAATTACTCGATGTTCTACTTTACACCATCGCGATTTCCCGGCTGTCCCTGCGAACCGACCATCGCCACCTTGGCGATCTTCCGTCTTGGTCGCATCGCCAGGCGGAAGTGCTTATTGCGCCATTCTGGGATGTAACTTGGGCCGCTTCCACCAGCAAAAAGCGCAACATCGAACTCCCTTGCTTCGTGATATGGCCCAGTTCGTCGCCGATTTCCGTTTGAGTCCTCCAAGGGCACGAACCCCAAACACGCCGCGATCTGCTTCGCACTGAAATCGCTCCGTCCTTGCGATGATACGAAGGCTAAGGCCGTCAGTGCACCCACTCCAGGATGCGTCCGCAAGCGTCGTGCCTCCGGACATTTCTCTACTTCCTGCTCGATCACTTGCGTCAGATCGGCAATCCTCGGGTTCAGCCGATCCAGCAGCTGCAGCAGATCTTCCCGTCGGCGGCTCGCCCAGGGGGATTCAAGCATTCGTTCCGCCCGACCGATTGCTCTACGATTCTTGTGCCTTGGTCCAAAGTGCGACAGAGCTAGCAATAGCCATGATGAAAAACAGTATGGCTCCGTCGAGAAAGCTCTTATAGGAAATCGGCGATGTTCCTGGGTGAATCCCTCCTCCTGTCATTGAAACCCCACCAATACCGACCACAGCGAGCGCCCGCATCACCAGCGCGACTACGGTGCAAACGATCCCAATCCAATAGGCTAGGTTGCATATCCGCTTTTCCAAGTTCATTCTCCTCTCACCGTGGATTTCCGGGGACGGCCCAGATGCGGACAATATACACCTCTGCCACTTACTGCACCCTCCGAATCGCCATGCTGCTGTCATGAAGCGTCTTCTTGAACAGAATGGTGTGTTCCCAGCGAATGCTAGGCCCATGGCGGCCCGAGTCAGGCCCACAGAGCTTGGATGGCGGTAACGCCGACCTCCGGCAAAGGGACTCTGGGCACTTGATGGTTCTATTTTCAGCGCGGTGGTCGGACCCAGAGCCGACCGGAGCCCTACGCATGAGAGGAACCTACGCTGTGAGCAAACCCTCAAGAATCTTTCAACCATCAACGAGTTGACGGCCGCGATGCTGGACCGTGGAACAGCGAAGCATACGCGCCAGCAACTGAGTAACGAATTGGACCGGCTGAAGGCCCGAGGCAGCTTCAGGCCACCGACTGCCGTAGATATGTGGCGCTGTTTCAGATTTTGCGGGGCATCGTTCAGCGGGTTAGAACATCAGGCTGTCACGCAGGGGGACTTGGGTTCGAGTGCTATAACTCCCGCCAAGCCTTTGGTTCGTGCCTGGCTACTCACGTTTTTCTGTTGGGCCGAAGCGCACCTCGTGCGCCATCAGTTTATCGTCCATCTTTCCCGCATGGATGACAACGCGGTCTCCAACTTTAAGATCCCTGATAGATACACGTATGCCGCTCTTCACAAATTTCGTTTCCGCCATCGTGTAGACGGTGACTGTCTCTTTGCCCGTTTGCACGGTGATCGAATTGTCCGCCATTGCCGTCACCGTGCCCATGACGTGCTGGTCTGTGCCATGAGCTGACGCCATCGGTGCGGCAAGTGCGGCAAATGCAAGAAGCAGAATCGTTTGTTTCATTGCGAGATTCTCCTTTTAGTGGTATTCGTTCGGGTTTAACTGTGGTGATTTGCCTTCGTTCAAGAAACGTTCTTCTTCCAACTCTTCCGCCCTATCAGAGTCGCTCTTCGGGTTGAACCGCTCCATTTGCTTGAGCTCCTCCGCAGTCTGGATTGGCAGATGACGGATGAAAAGCACCAGGTTCCACGTCTCCGTATTACCGGCTTTGGCATGTTCGCCAAATGCTGGCATTCCACTCAGCTGAATGCCGTTTTCAATCGTGTAATAGAGCTCGCCATCGCTCTTGTTTTGTGTTTCTTTCTGCCGCATGTCCGGTGGTTTGGGGTAGAGACCTTCACCAAATAACGTGTCGCCACTTCCATCGTTAGCGTGGCACGTGGCGCAGTGGTCGGCGAAATGCTCCATGCCGGCGTGAAGGTCAGACGAGGAGGAAAGTGGATTGCGAAGCTGACGGTATTGGGAAGGAACGGCCAATTCGCGCGCGCTCGTGGCAACCAGTTTTTCGATCGCAGAAGGATTATCGCGCGCACTGAAACCACGCCGCATTGTCACCGATCCGAATGCGGCAGCGCCTGCGATGCCTGCAGCGGTGATGGATAAAAGGAGGGTGCGTTTTTTCATGCGCTCACCTTTCCTGCGGGCTCGTGCCCACCTGAAATGGAAGGTTCACCTCGCGCACTGGTTGGTCGATTCCTCCTGGCTGCGAAGGAGCTTCTAGACCATCCGTGAGTAGGTAGGACTGCAGCGAAACTGAGCTCGTTGCGAACGTCTCCAGCGCTGTGATGTAGGAGACTTCCAGCTGCATCAGGGTTCTCTGGGCAATAAGAACCTGCGGGTATGCTGCAGCCATGTCCTGGTATTTCTTGGCATACATCTCATACGCCTTTTGCGCCCTCGGTATCATCTGGTTCTTGTAGCGATCGACTGCGGTTTGCGAGAAGGTATAGTTTTGGACGACGCTTGCCGCCCTTTCCCGCAAAACGAGCTTCACACGCTCCACTTCGCGCTTCGCCCTCTCTAAATCAGCCTTAGCGGTGGCGACATTTCCCTGGTTGTGGTTAAAGATGGGAATTCTCACCCCCACATCGGCAAAGCCCTGCAATCCGACGGGTTTCCCATTAGGCTCGGACAACAACTCGCCATTCTGTTGCATGCCGCCGCGGATTTGCAGGTCGGGAATCGATTCCCGCTTTGCACGAGCCAGGGTGGCTTCCGCTCGTTTGACACCGAGCTCGGCGATTCTCACGGCTGGACTGTCCTTGACGATTTTCTCCATCAGTTCATCCGCATTGACTGGCGGGGTGTCCTCCAGCTTTCCTTCGAGCTTCATCAAAGGGAGCCGCGGGTTTCCCACGACAGCAGATAGGGCTTTCCAAACCCGCTGCTGGTTCTGTTCCGCCATGGTGACCGCGAGTTCTGCCTGTTGCGCTTCCACTTCCGATTCGAGCTCGTCGGGAGCGTCCGCTTGCCCGACATTCGCCAGCTGATGGGAGGTCTGGACTGCCTCGTCGGCAAGCTTGCTGAGGTGTTGGCGCAACTCCAGTGTCTGTTGGGCAGCGAGCGCTTGGAGGTACGACATGCGCACGTTTGTGACGACACGCACTTTTTGCTCCTCGGCTTCTGTTTCTGCCTGTTTGAGCTCCTGATCAAAAATCGTTCGATTCAACCCCAGCCTTCCACTCAGCACGACGTCCTGCTGGACGAAAAATCCCTGCTCCCCCCCGTGAAACGACCCGCCTCGAATCTGTTCGCCCTGGTAGCCGAACGTCGGGTTTGGGTAGAGTCCCGACTGCTTCTTCCTGCCTTCGGCCGCCTGGATGTTGGCGGCGGATTGCGCGAACGTCGGGTTGTTTTGTAAGGCCATGTGTTGCAGTTCTTCGAGTGTCATCGCCTTCTGCTCCGAGACCACAGTTTGCGCTCGGCCTGGCACGGCAAACAGGAACAAAAAACAGGAAAAGCACAGCACAGATCGGGTCACACCACGAAACTGCGGTACTGCCTCGACCCATAATTCAAAAACTGGAGTAGTGAGGCTATTCATGTTTGTGCTCCATCCCCGGCATGTCCATGTTGATTGGCTTATTGCCTTGCCGCTTCCTCCGAAGCTCCATGATTTGGTCGTATTTGTCTTGATGGAGCACGCGTACGAAGGTCATCATTCCCGCCATGAACCCGCTCCAGCCGGGGCGCAGGCCAAAGTTTTCGGGTTTGTCTACCATCTGATCCATCGCCATCATGGGACCTTCCATGAAGGCATCCTGCGGAAAACCTGGCACGGAGTTAGCATCCTTGCTGACTTCAGGCTTGGCCATTTGCATTCCTTCCTGACGCATGCCGGGCATGTCTCCGTCCTGAATCGGACTTTTAGTTTTGAGCAGCGAGTTTGACAGCGGCTGTTCGAAGGTCGAGCCGACACCCATTCCGCGACCCAGGCTTGAACCATTTTCCTCGGACGTCGCGCTTCCTTCCCGCAACATCCCCATTCCGCGCTCCATGTCGAGACCTGCGGGGATTCCATTTCTCCGTGTCATCGGTCCGACATTGGAGGACATCTGGTTCATCATGTGGTGCGGGAGGTGGCAGTGCAGCATCCAGTCACCGGGATTTGTTGCGACAAATTCGATGTCGCGCGATTGCGCTACGCCCACGAGCACAGTGTTTCCTGGGCCCCATGTCGACTCGGGCTGGCGTCCTCCTTCTGTGCCAGTGATCACAAACTGATGGCCGTGGAGATGGACCGGATGGTGATCCATGCCGAGATTGATGAGACGGATGCGGACGCGCTCACCGTGCCGCACGATCAGGGGAGTCGTTGCAGGCCCGGCTTTGCCGTTGAGGGTGAGCCAGTTGAACTCCATGTTCATGGAGTTGGGAACGGTGACATTGGGCAGAATGGCATACTCCTGCAGAATGATTGCGA
The DNA here is from genome assembly GCA_049584315.1 of Candidatus Sulfotelmatobacter sp. Lineage (GTDB taxonomy): Bacteria > Acidobacteriota > Terriglobia > Terriglobales > Acidobacteriaceae > Sulfotelmatobacter. The sequence goes on from JBAUXO010000355.1 coordinate 122,356, forward strand.
AGTCTTTATCCACGCGCGGCCGGTATGGCTCCCTGGGATGCATGATGAACGCCCCAAGCATGCCCATCATTTCTTGCATCGCCATGTGCGAGTGGTAGAAGTAAGTTCCTTCCTGGTGGAGGGTGAATTCGTAGACAAAGCGCCCGCCCGGAGGGGTCGGATCTTGGCTACTCCCCGGCGATCCATCCATCTCGACCGGGACCTCAAATCCGTGCCAGTGCATCGACGTCGCTTCGGGGAGATGATTGTCGACGATGATGCGAACGCGATCGCCCTGGTTCACTTGGATCGTCGGGCCCGGGGCGCTGCCGTTGTAGCCCCAGAGGTCAATTACACGTCCAGGAACAATTTCTTGCTTAACAGGTTCGGCAATGAGATGGAATTCCTTCACGGCCCCGTCCATGCGCCACGGAAGTTGCGGAACGTCGGGCGTTTCTACTGGAACGATCAGACCGCAACTACGCTCCGTAGCACTGCTGATGTGTTTCATTTCCATGCCTGTTCCACTCTCGTATTGGGCTGCAAACAGGCGAGTTGCAGAGGCGAAACTCGCGCCCAGACCGAGCGTATTTCTAAGAAAATCACGTCTGTTCTTCATGGTTCGTCCTCTTCAAGAATTGGCGGACCCAAATGTCCTGTAGAACCCCGACGGACATTAGAGCCAAGCGAAGAAATGCAAATGGCAATCGACATTAAGTCGCTGCCTTTGCCAACATTGCTAGAAGGAGAGGAGAAAACTCAGATGCGAAGAATGCTATAAGAGGCGGTGTACGCAGAGGGAAGGGAGGGCGGGCCCTTGTCCAAACTCCATGCGCTTTCGAGATGGGGAGCCGAAAACTTGGAAGTTGTCTCCAGGACTACGGTACCAGTCTGTACCGCTGTCACCCGAGGAACAACTTTTCTTGAAATGTTGAGCCGTTCAGCCGTGGCACAACCTGTCTTGCACGATCGCCCCTCGACCGCGAGAGTCATGGTCTCGTCAATGGAGCGATGCATGGCTGAGTGATGGTGAGCCATTCCGGGCATTGAGTCGGAATCCTGGCTGCAGTGCTGATGAGTCACCGCTCGCGAATGGCGTTCACAGATGAGTGTGCAAACCCCCGCGGGCGTAACCATCCCCCCCAGCAGAACTGCGAGGAGAACTGTCGAAGTCGCGGCTCTCAGAAACACCTTCACACTCTACCTTAAGGTCCAAGACAAGCGCAAACTCGTTCTAACGCTCCATCGCTGAATCTTATTGGACACCAACGTCCGAAATCATTTGGCGACCAAGCCAAGAAGGACCGCAAAGGAAATGAAAGACAAACCGCTCACCAGCGCGTGCTGAGCATAGAGCGGCTCCTCGGAATGCTGCCCAAGCACACCCCTTACGGCACTCGCTATCATGTAGAAGAACCCGACTCCAACATGTGCGAACAATATGCCCAACCAAAGCATAGAGGTGGAATTCACGAGGTAGAATCCGATTACTCCTCCCACAATTGTTGTGCTCTCCACTCCGAGCACCCACGTGATTGCTTTCTTCCGCTCAATTCCCGCCCCGAGGAGTAGCAGTATCAGGGCCAAACCCTCGGGTATCTTGTGGACCGATATTCCTGCCACGAGACCAACCTCCGGATGGCCAAGTAGATCATCCCCAAACGCGATGCCATGTCCATCCATGGTGCAGTGCAGACCGAGTGCGACCATTAACATCATTGCCGTCTGCGCCAGCCGGGGAGTCCTGATCGATGATCACCCACCTTTAGCCCGCATAGAGTAGGTATCCGCATATAGCGCGCAGAGCTCGCTGTTCGGTGGATCTCGGACTCGCGCCGGACGCAAGGCCGAGGTCTACCAAAGCGCGGAGAACGGCAATGACGACCCGCTCCGTTGCCCTCGAAACGGGCACTGCCACTTCCTTTTGGTGATCTCGTAACAGTTGCAGCATGCTTTCATGGAACGCGGCGCTGTCGGCCTCGCTTCCGAGTCTTTCCTCTTCCGTTTCCAGCACACGACTTAGCCGAGGGCGGTAGTAATGTGCGCTCACAAGCGCCCGAACCACCAACCTGAGGCGGGATTTCAGTCCTTCGCCTTTTCCATCTCGCACGGCCTGCACGACGGTATCGTGGAACGCCTTCTCAAAACTGCCAATCAGGGCGAGGACGATAGAGTCCTTGTTCGGAAAATATTGGTAGAGGGATCCAATGCTTACGCCGGCTTTCGCTGCGATCGCGTTGGTGTTGAACGCACGAAGTCCGTCTGATTCTAAAATGCGAGCAGAAGCTTCAAGAATGACACCTACTGTCTCCTGAGACCTCGCCTGACCGGGCGCTTTGCGGACTCTCAGCGTGTTTTTGCGTGGCCTGCCTCTGCCGTCGCGAACGCGAGTTTCATTTGTGAGCATTTACTCGTATTTTACAGAGCAGAAAAGAAATATGCCAGGAAACAACGGAGAACAGCCCCAACAGAAATGATATTGACATGACAAATGATCTGAGAGTTGTACCACACAAATTAAACTCCCGATCCCATCGGATTTTCCGAACAACCCTGGGCCTGATGACCCTCCTAGTTGTGATTTCCCCCTTTGCGCGCGTGAGGGGCAGTGCTGAGCCCGGGCCAGGAATGCTGTTAGCCGTTAACCAAGGTGAAGCCACGCTCGGCATTGTCGATCCGCGGGCAGGCAAGCAGGTCGCAACGATCGCGGAGGGAGGCGTGACTGGTCACGAGGTAGCTACTTCGTTCGATGGAAAGCTAGCATACGTTCCGATCTACGGAGATTCGAGCGTGGGCGATCGCGGCACTGATGGAAGAGAGTTGGTAGTGATTGATATCGGCTCTCGCAAGGTCGTCCAGCGCTTCGATTTCGGGCACGGGGTCCGACCCCATTGTGCGGTGATGAATCCCAACGACGGTCTGCTCTACGTCACAACCGAGTTGGACCGCACCGTCACAATCATCGATCCGAAAACACTGAAATTGGTGGGAACGATTCCTACTGGTCAAGACGAATCACACATGCTTGTGCTTTCTCATGACGGACGATTTGGATACACGGCAAATGTGGGGCCGGGAACAGTCTCGGTTCTCGATCTCAAGGCTCGGAAACTGATTTCGGTTATACCTGTTTCTCAGAAAACGCAGCGCATTTCCATCTCTGTCGACGATCGAACAGTTTTCACCGCCGACCAGACGAAGCCGCGCTTAGCGGTAATCGACACCGCCACAAAGAAGTTGAAGACCTGGATTCCTTTGAGCGCTTCCGGATATGGCACCGCCACTACACGCGATGGACGGTGGATCTTGGTGGCCATACAGAGTACTTCTCAGGTGGCAGTTGTCGACCTGCAAACGTTGCAAGTCGCCAGCACGATCGACGTACCCCCGGCGCCGCACGAAATCTTCATCTCTCCCAACAACGATGTAGCGTATGTCTCCTGCACCAAAAGCGACAAGATCGCCGCGATAAGCCTTTCCCATTGGTCGATAGAGAACCTCATCGCTGCTGGCAATCGAGTTGACGGACTCGGTTGGGCATCGTTGCCGTGAGGTGACTCTTACTTCTGGGTATTTGTCCGTATCTGTGGAGCAGAAGACCGATATGACCCGCAACAACGACCGGAACGGAAATGGAAATAAACCAAACGCCCCGGAGGCTTTGGGACCATGACAGCAATTGTGCAATGTTCCTTGATTCCGCATACAGATATGGCAAACACTTTACGTACACCTCAGGTCAGAACGGTTCTGAACCGACTATTCGCCGTAGCGGCCCATGATCAGGAAGCCCCTCGCTGGCGGAAGCCGGGCCTCTTATGGGAAACCGCTACCGCGCAAGAGCGGGCAGACGCCTCAGAGTCCACTTACATGTCCATCTCGCCGGAGGGCGGCGACCTGCTCTACATTCTCGTTCGAGCAAAGCGTCCGAACACCGTTATTGAGTTCGGTACGTCGTATGGAATTTCCGCCATCTATCTGGCCGCGGCAGTCGCCGACAACCGTGCGGGCCGCGTGCTCAGTACCGAGCTGAGCGAGGCCAAGGCGCTGGCCGCTCGCGCAAACTTGAAGGAAGCTCGCCTCGCGGATCGCGTCACGATTCTGCTCGGCGATGCCATGACAACTTTGAACGATATCCCGGGTCCGATCGACCTCGTACTGCTCGACGGTTGGAAGGACTTGTGCCTTCCAGTTCTGCGGTCGCTCGAATCTCGTCTGGCGATCGGTGCGTTGATCGTGGCAGACGACATTAACCTCCCTTCCTTGAGCGCCTACCTTGAATATGTACGCCATCCTGCCAACGGATACATTTCGGTTGCCTTTCCCGTGGTAGACGGTATGGAAATAAGCTGCTGGACCGCTGATGGACCGTCCGAAGAAAAAGGTGCGTTATGACTATGGAAACCGAGAATTCGCTTTCGGTTGCCGCTCCCCCTGAAGTGCCCCGTCGGCCAACTCGCTCGTTCCGTTCCGTTCGATGGTTGAATGGAGGCGTTCATTGGATCAGCGCGTTCGTACTCGTTTACGCCTTCATCAGAAATGGTGAAACGACGCACGCGATGATGAACCCTGTCGCCATGACAGGCGAAGTGAAGTTGGGCCTCGTTGTCGGTCTCATTTTTCTTATCCGGTTTATCTGGGTGCAAAGCAGGCGCTCAGGCGGCGGGAGGTGGGTGGGGCCTTCGGTTCGAATCCCGCAATCCAAAGTCATGCGTATAACCGATTGGGGAATCTATCTCGGGGTGGCGGCTTCGGTTGTTTCGGGGCTCTTGATTGCATACCTTCGACCAGGCGCTGCGATCATTCCCGAGAGCAGAGGGTTTTCGACCAGCAGCCCAGCTTTGAACTTTGCACTTGAGGCTCATGCCTTCGTTTCGATCGCCTTGGAATGGCTATGCGGCTTCCATGTCGTGTACTCGCTCTGGTACTGGCTAATAAAGAAAGCGCAATGGGGCAGCATTGCAAGTGTTTGGCTGGATCGAGCCGCACTTGCCGTAGGCCGTGTGGCAAGGTCGCATACCGGAGGAAAGAGCTTTCGTGCGTAGGGGACCCTATTGAGACGACAATCTTCGAGAGCGGAAAGGAGCATCGTGAGTAGGACCTGGCTCATTACTGGCGCATCTGCGGGTTTGGCAGGCTAATGACGGAGCGCCTCCTTATCTGAGGGATCAGGCCGTGGCTACGGTACGACGTGACGATTCCGTTGCCGATCCGCGAGCGCGGCGTGTGGACCGACTGGTGGTGTCCATGCACGACCTCACAGACACCGCGCTATCCGGGAGGTAGTGGACAAATCATTTCGCCAGCAGGTCGGATCGATGTCAATGTTAGCAATGCGGGCTATGGGTTGTTCGGCACGGCCGAGGAGGTAACGGAGGCGCAGATGCATCATCAGATTGCGACCATACCCGAGCTTCAGCCTCTATCACGCGACCAAATGGGGCATCGAGGGGTTCACCGAGTCGGTGGTCCAGGAGGTCGCGCCTTGCGGAAACGACTTCATCATCGTCGATCCCGGTCCGACCGCCACCAATGGCTGGCGAAAGGGGACCGGTTCGAGGTGGTCATCGCCAAGGCCGGACTAATGGTCATGACCCAACCCCTAACAACTGGACCATCTAGAATGTGAGTTCAGGAGAACGGCAATGAAGGGCACACGACACAGCGAAGAGGAAATCATCGCGATCCTGAACTGTTTCCTTCGTATACGTATAGATCAAGTGCCGCACCACCGGGTCGCGAGCAAGAGAACTTTCCAATATGGCACACTCGCATGACGGTAGTCGTATTCCCAGCGGAAAGTGATCCATTCCTTGGGCATGTAGTCAAAACGTGATCGCACTGTTCCAGGTCTATATAGCGGCTGCCGCGGGGCGCTTCCGTCTCGATTTAAAATACAGCCAACCGTACTCAAGAACATCCAACGGGAGGGGATGTTAATGTCTGCTCGCATAGGCTTTTCGAGGAGTCGAAAATGAGCAAAGCCGTGCGTCTCGACGCGGTGAGCACTTGACTCAGCGATCACAATTAGACGCAGAGAAATCTCTGTTGGCGCGGCACGAGGCCCTTTTTCGTGTGTCTCACGCCATCAACGTTTATCGAGATCCCAAAGAGTTGTTTAGGGTTCTTGCGAATGAACTGCGGCACGTCGTGGACTTCGACTTTGCAGCTTTGTTCTTGTACGATCAGGCGACGAATAAGATCCAGAATTCTGTACTTGAAACGCTGCAGGGGCCAGGATTCTTAATCCCCTCTGATTTTCCCGCAGAAGAAACAATCACGTGGTGGGTGTACCACCATCAAGAGGCCCGTCCTCATATTCTCGCGTGAGGAAGAGGAGCGGTTTCCCAGGATGATGGAAGTCCACAAACATTACGGTGTGGAGTCCTCGTGCGTCTTGCCGTTAACAACAGCCTATCGACGCTTGGGCAGTTTGAGTTTCGGTGCCCGATTTCCTAACGCTTATTCCTCCAATGAAATTCGTTATCTCTGTTTGGTCGCGGAGCAGGTGGCACTGGCGGTGGACAATGCACTGCGTGAAGAGGAACGCAGCAAGAAACTGACAGGCTCCAAGTTGGACACGTTACTGAGCCAAGGCTATAGCATGGATCCCGATCCGTTGCCCTTCTCGGCTAACTGGGTGAGCGGTGTGTTCTTTTGGGAGTGGGCGGACACTGCCGTGCCCTATAACTCAAGCTCTGGTTCCGTCTGGGAAGAGGTCAACACGGACATGCAGAGCCAGCCGTAAGAGCCAACTGTAATCCGGCAGAAAGGGCCAGCCAGACCAGTCTGTTACGAAACACTTGGCGGCTTTTCTAAGCAATGAGAGAACCTGAAACGAATGCTGAACCTGCTGGGCGGAACTCGCTTGCGAGCAGCACTAGGCTCCTAACCATGGGATCCCTTCGCATCCGAGCCCGAACGCGAAAAAGCGATCTCCGCATCTCCCGAACATCGCTTCTTCATCACTTAGGGCCCCCAGTTTCGTAACAGACGGATGGCCCTTCTTCTGCTTCTAGCCCTCCGGATTGCCCCATCAGTTTTTGCGCACAGAGATTACCGAAGCCGTGTAGCGATCACCGCGCAGCAAAGAGAGACTGTATTCGATGGCAACGTTCTGAGCGTCATATGTTGTCTCGCGGATCATCAGTAGCGCGTTTCCGGCAGACGTTTCAAGTATCTTAGCTTCCTCTTCTCCGGCAACCACAGCTCCGATCACTTCTTCTGCACAGAGCAGCTTGCGCTTGTAGCCGTGCTCAAAAATGGAATAGAGAGACTGTTTTTCCAAGTCTTGTTTGTCGATCCCTGCAAAAATGCGTGCGGGAAGATAACTGGTTACGACGGCCACCGGTTCGCCATTGACAGAGCGGAGGCGTCGGGCCCGGTAGACGCGCTCTCCAGGAGTAAGTTTCAGGGCCTGCGCCACTTCCAAGTCAGGATCTTCCAGACCGATGCTCAACAGGCGGGCAGACGGATTAAGTCCACGCCTCCGCATCTCTTCGCTGAAGCCACGAAGCTGTTGAAAATTCCAGGGCACGCGTCCGGAACCGACGACCGGCCGCTTCCCCTTCGCGACCACCAAAAGCCCTTCGGATCGCAATTTTTGAAATGCCTGGCGGACAGGCATCTTGCTGATCTTCAGCGCTTGAGCAATCTCGCCCTCCGAGCAGAAAGTCTGGCCTTCTCTCAACTTGTTCTTCTTTATCAGCTCGCGCACATGATCAACGATCTGCATGTAATAGGGCACAAAGCTGTTGCTGTCGATCGTCAGATCGAGCCTCTCCACCGTGACGAGATCGGGTACTCGAGTGGGTTGCGACAAAGGTCCCCCTCCGGTGGCAAACGAACGTAGTATACAACGTATATATGAAGCTTTCAATCAATCTTCGTCTAGACTCCCCGCGTTAGCAATCTGTGGCTGTTGTACGCAATTAAAAACAATATTATCAACTGCTTAACTTGACTCTTGCGACTGCATAAAAGACGGCCTCGGTAGGTCGTGGAGAGAATGTTCTTGACACCATATATACATACGAGGTTCATATGCTTCGTACCGGAGATTGCCTATGATGGCCAAGCTTGCCATTCCCGAGTATCAAAAGCGTGTGCACTTCACTTCCTGCCAGAACATGACTCGCGTCATCGGGATTATTTTCTTGTTGTGCGCGGCTTGCACTGTGGAAGCTCAAGTGGAGTCGGGGAGAATTGTCGGTACTGTCAGGGACGCTTCCGGCGCGATCCTATCGGCAGCCACGGTGACTGTCACCGAAACACAGACGAACGCAGAGAGAAAAATCACGAGCAATAGCGAAGGTGAATATGTGGTCACCGAACTGAAACCCGGAACGTACACCGTGAAAGCACAGCGGCAGGGTTTCAAAACGGCGGTTGAGTCTGCATTCAAGCTCGATATCAACCAGGTTGTGCGGGTAGATTTCTCCTTGGTCGTGGGGTCTGTGCAGGAAAAAGTGATAGTTACTGCCGCCGAACCGCTGGTGGAATCAGAAACCTCATCAATCGGGCAGGTGATCGATGAAAGCCGAGTTCGCCAGCTCCCCCTTAATGGACGCGACTTCATTCAGCTCGCCTATTTGAGCCCTGGAGTCAACATGGGCCCGGCCAGCACCGGCAGCACTGGTAACGTACAGCAGGGCGATATCCCCGAGGACGAGCGCGGAAACGGTTCGATCCAGGTGAATGGCCTATGGGCGACCAACAACAACTACCTTTTGAACGGATTCGACAACAACGAACAACAGATAGGTTTCGAATTGATCGAGCCGCCCATTGATGCCATCCAGGAATTCAAAGTTCAAACCAACAACTTCGGTGCCGATATCGGGAAGGGCGGGGCGGTCGTCAACGTTGTGACCAAGGCAGGCACCAACCGCTTTCACGGCAGCGCATTCGAGTTTCTTCGGAATTCCTACATGGATGCAAAGAACTATTTCGACGATCCCACCCAGCCCATCCCGCCCTTCAAACGCAACGAGTTTGGTGGCGCATTCGGAGGACCGATCATTCGAGATCGCACTTTCTTCTTCGTCGACTATCAGGGACGGCGCATCCGCACCTCCGAAACGTATCTTTCCCCTGTGCCCAGTCCCTCAGAGGTTGGTGGAAACTTTTCCGATCTCTTAACCGGTACTTCCCCTACGGTTGTCGTTGACCCAGTGACGAACACTCAGTTCATGGGGAATGGCTCGCAGCCGAACGTCATTTCGGCCTGTGCGACTCCTGGAGGTCTTAGTTCGATCGGTCAGGCGTGTCTCGATCCCGCGGCGCTGAATGTGGTCGCGCTTTTCCCGCGACCGAATGTTTCACCCAACCTCGGGGATCTGTTTCGCCTTAATCCGGTCAACCAGAACAATCAGGACGCGTTCGACGTTCGTGTCGATCACCAGATCAGTTCCCAAAATAACTTTTTCGGCATCTTCAGCTACGGTAACGTCCAGAACCACAATCCCGACCCGTTTCCTGGAATTGCCGGCGGAGGCTCATTCACCGGCAACATCAACAACAAAGCACTGCTTGCGGGACTCAGCGATGTGAACGTGTTTTCTCCCACCAAGATCAACGAACTGAAGATCGGCTACGCGCGCTACGTGGTCGATGCCGTTCCCTTTTTTGAAGGACAGCAACTTGCGACGCAATTAGGGATTCCCGGAATCAACGATCCGAATAACCCCCTCACGGGCGGCCTGCCCAACATCCAGATCAGCGGGTTGAACCCCTTGGGCAACGGCGACTGGTTCCCCGAAAATTTGCGCGAGGATAATTATCAATTGCTGGATTCCTTCACCTACATTCACGGTCGTCATTCCTTCAAGATGGGAGGCGATCTGCGCCGCCGCGAGCACGGTTTTTTTCAGGTTCAAAATACTCGAGGAGACCTCTTCTACACGGGCCAATTTACCAACGACCCGCTCGCCGACTTTCTCATCGGTTACACGCAGAGTCTTTTCCGCGACGCACAAACAGGAAGTTACGGCATGCGCTGGTGGGAGTTTGGCACCTATCTGATGGATGACTACCGCGTTTCTGACAGGCTCACTCTCAACTTTGGAGTACGTTATGACATCTACACGCCCATGGTCGAAGAGTACAATCGCCTGGCCAACTTCGACTTTGCCACCGGCCTGTTTGTCGCTCCCGGAGTCACGCCCGGCACTACTCGCTCCGGCGATGTAGCCACTAACTGGAAGAACTTTTCTCCCCGCATCGGTTTTGCATATTCCCTGGGCAGCGACAATAAAACAGCAGTGCGCGGTGGCTACGGCATTTTCTATGATATGCAAGCGGACCAGAACGACACCGAACTGGCCTACAATGACTTGCCCGGTGTCTATGGCAGCCAGTCTTTCACTGCGCCTCTGGGACCAACTCCGGTCATGATTCTGTCCCAGGGCCCACCCGCGATTATTTTTTCGAGTATCACGAACCCCACAGGCCGCGCCAGTGCCGCCTATTTCCACAATCCCACGACCTACATCGAGGAATGGAACCTGAACGTCGAGCGCCAGCTCGGCAAGGACATGGTCCTCCAGGTTGGATACGAGGGCACGCGGGGCGTGCACCTGACTTACTTGAGAAACCTGAATCAGGCCACGACACCAACGTGGGAAAATTTTTCTGGCCCCACCGGAAACGAAGGACGACCTTACGACTCCACCGTTCCCAACATCGCTGCTATCCGCACCGAGGGGCACGACATCAGTCTGAGCAATAACGGCTTGCAAGTGCGTCTTGAGAAACGGTCCTCCCATGGATGGAGCATGCTCGATAGTTACACTTACCAGCACACCATCGGTCAGGCCACCGAGAGCGAAGTGCCCAACTCTGACGGAGAACCGCAAGACACCTACAACATGCGCGCCGAGCGCGGAAACGTCACCCCCGACTTTCGACACCAGTTCACTTCAGCGTGGTCCTATGAAATCCCGTTTGGCCCCGGGAAGCGCTTCTTCAACGGCTCAGGGCCCAGGCGCTGGATTGCCGGAGGCTGGCAGTTGAACGGGATTATTTCGCTCTATTCAGGCCAGGCGTTCACCCCCTATTTGTCGTACGATCCAACCAATACCGGTTCTGGAGGCCCACGGCCAGATTTAGTCGGCAATCCTTATAACTTCTCCAATGCTGGCGCAGGTTTCAATTACGGCAACAATGCGGTCGGAGGTCCGACGCCAGACTGCAGCACTTCGACAAGCAAGAATATCAACTGCTGGTTTAATCCGTCTGCCTTCGCATTGCCCGCGATTGCCTCCGGTCAGCCGACGCCACCGTCTGGAACGAGCTACGCGACAACGTGGGGAAACGCAACCCGCGGCAGCCTGCGTGGGCCAGCCTTTTACGATACTGACTTCTCCATCTTCAAAGACTTCAAACTTAAAGAGAGTAGCCAACTGGAACTGCGGGGCGAGATCTTCAATCTCTTCAATACGCCGCAGTTCGCGCTACCCAATAACCTGGTTGACACTCCGAATGCCGGGCAGATCACAAGCACGCTCCATGAGTCCCGGCAGATCCAAGTCTCGGTAAATATTTCGTTTTAGTACTTTATCTGAGCCGATTCGAAAGCAGTTCCTGATTCCTCAGCCTGCAGCTACACTTTGCCGCAAGAGAACCTCAGGAGGCAATGAACGCATGAAGTTTAGAGAAACTCGGCAAGTTGCGATCGCCCTGGTCGCAATCTTCATCACGTTCCTCCCGTCGTTTGTTTTTGCCAGAGAGAGTTCTAATTCCAAGAACACCCCGGCGGCTGATTCCGCAAAGCCCTTGTCCCCTGTCCATCTCGAGGGCAATTATTTCTCACACGACGGCCATCGTTTTATCCCGGTTGGCGCAAACTGGGTCCCGGCAAAGGCGGCCATGCAATGGCCCACGCAGTGGGACCCGAAAGCGATCGAAGCCGATTTCGCGCGTATGCACGATCTCGGCTTCAACACCATTCGTCTCGATTTCGTTTGGGCTTGGATCGAGCCCCGCCCCGGCGACTACAATCCGGAAGCACTTCGCGCGCTGGATTTCCTGGTTTCTCTTGCTCATCGTTATCACATTTATCTGCATCCCAGTCTCCTAATCGGCGGGGAAGTGGGTGAAGCGTATTGGGACGTGCCATACCGCCAAGGTCGGCATCCTCATTCCGATCCCGATATGCTGCGCATCGAGACCGACCACGTAGCCGAGCTGGCCCGTCGCTATGGAAAAGAAACAGCAATTCTCGGCTGGGATCTAACCGATGAACCTCCGTTTTGGATTGTGCCAGATAGCACCACAGACGCGATGGCCATCAACTGGACACGGCTGCTTACCTGGTCGATCCGCCGTCACGATTCGCTGCATCCGATTGTCGTCGGGACCAGCATGGAGGATGTGGGTCGCGGTCCGTTTCGCCCCGATAATCTCCGCGAAGAAGCAGACTTCTTTAGCGTTCACCCTTACTCGATTTATGCGCCCAAACTTTTCCCCGATGCCATGCTCTCCGAGCGCGGCACCTATGGCTCAGCCTTCGAGACGGCGCTGTCGGGCGGGGCCGGGCGTCCGGTCATGGTGCAGGAGATCGGAGCTTCGTCGGCCCAATACGATCCCGATCAGATTGCAAAGTTTCTCCGCGTGAGCCTGTACTCAGGACTGGGCGCAGGAGCAAACGGATTCCTTCTCTGGTGCTTTACCGATGCTGCGCCGGAACAGTTCCACAAAGTCCCCTACCTTCGCTCTCCTCATGAAACCCAATTCGGTTTGACTACTTGGGACGGTAAAGATCGGCCTTCCGCAAAAATGTTTAAGGAGTTCGAGGATATAGTCAGCCGACTGGATCTCAGCGGAATTGAGCCGGCGCCAGCGGAGGCCGGCATCATTGTTCCTTATGAGTGGTCAAAGCCGCATGGTGACTTCTCTCACTTTGGCCTGACCGGACCGGAAGTTGTTCCTTACACTTCGACGGATGAAGGCGCGAATGTAGCGGGACAATCGCAGCCCACTTTTAGCGAAGAAAACCTCTGGATTACGGGTTCCTGGGTGTCATCTTTTGTGCTTGCGCGACGCGCGGGTATGAAGGCAGATTTCCCGCGAGAGTATGACGACTGGCAGACGCGCCCGATGGTGCTGATGCCCTCACCATTGACCAGTACCGATAGCTTTATCGTTCACGTGCACTCGGATTTCTGGCAAAAAGCAAAGCAATACGTCTCGAACGGAGGCGCGCTCTACGCGTCAGTTGCGGCGGACGCTGCGATACCCGAGATGGAGTCTTTGTTTGGGGCAAGGATGGTCGATGCCAACCCGAAAGATGACATCACGCTGAAGGTAGTCGCCCCGTTTGGTGACTTAAAGGTCGGCGAAACTTTTCATTACTCCGTGTCTTCCGCAACACCTCGTTCCTGGGGTGCGATCCTTGAAGTCAAGGGCGGCACGGTGATCGCGGTCGACCAAGACGGCAGGCCTGCCTTGGTCGCCAACACTGTGGGCTCGGGCAAGACTCTGCTAAGCGCCTATCCGCTGGAGAACTATCTCGCCAATCTGCCGTCGGCTTTTGATAAGCCCGAGAGCACGTACCGAATTTATGAGGCCTTTCGCCAATGGTCGGGCGTAAAAACACTCTTTCGAAGCGATCAGCCCTCGGTCGAGGTCTGTGCCTTGAGCGCAGGAACTCACGGATACGCGGTTGTAACCAACCACAGTTCGGAGGAACAAAAGGTGACAATCACCGCGGCCGGCCTGCTCCATTCAATCAACAGAATAACGCCGCAAGGCGCGATGCCACTCCCAATTACCCGCGCCACGTTCAAACTCGATATAGGAGCGTATGAGGGCGCGGTTTTGGAGTGGAAGTAACTGGGAAGGCCAGCACGATGAATAGGAGAAGCCGTTGATTGGAGCGGTGGATATTGGTGGAACCAAGATAGCCGTCGCGATGATTGACGGTGATGGCAAGGTCTTGGCTCGCCTCGAATGCCCGACGGACGCTGATCGCGGTTATTCCGAAGCGCTGCGACGCATCGTTGAGATGCTTCGAGCTACGGCGCAGACCGCAAACACAAGAATCTCTGGAATTGGGATTGGGTCTACTGGACCGGTCTATCCACTGACGGGCGAGATCGGCGATGTCAACTTCTTTCCTCACTGGAAAGGAGAGAATCCGGTAAGAGAGCTGAGCCGGATCTTTCGAGTGAGTGTAGCCATGGAGAACGATGCCGACGCCGCGGCTCTGGGAGAAGCCGTTTGGGGCGCGGGCAAGAATAAGAGCAGGCTGATCTATGTGACGGTCGGAACCGGCATCGGGACGGGACTCATTCTGGATGGTGACGTCTACCGTGGAGTGAATCAGTCTCATCCGGAAATTGGCCATCATGTTATCGATCCTTCCGGTCCACTCTGTTTGTGTGGCTTCAGCGGCTGCTGGGAATCTCTGGCGGCTGGTCCGGCCATGGTCACATGGATTGAGAGTAACGCACCACCTGACTATTCTCACCGCGATGGACTCACGGCCAAGAAAATCTGCGAACTGGCTCAGCAAGGTGACGCTTGGGCGATGCGTGCCGTCGAGCGCGAAAGCCACTACCTTGGCCTCGGGCTCGCCAATCTGGTCACGATGTTTGTTCCTGAAGTCATCGTGCTCGGCGGCAGCGTGATGAAAAGCGCGGTCCTTTTTCTGGAGGACATGCGGAAGGTCATTGTCGCCAGTTGCCGCTTCGTCCCCCACGAAAAAACCGAATTGGCCTTGGCTTCGCTGGGCGAGGACTCAAACCTGATTGGAGCCGCCAGAGTTTGGCACTACCGCTTCGGCTCGAAGGTGAGGACCGGTGCAATCTGATTTCTCCGTAATCGAAGGCGCATATCTTCGCGATATCCTCGATCAGCCACGCGTGCTAGACGAAACACTAACCGGACTAGAGGTTTCGAAGGCTCTACATCAACTCGCAACCCACCTCCAGCAAGGCAAGTTCAAGACAGTTGTCCTCACCGGCATGGGCTCGTCCTTCCACGCCCTCCATCCCCTCAACATCGAGCTCGTCAATCACGGTCTGACCGCGATGATGGTGGAGACTTCGGAGCTTCTGCATTACAGAAGCCGCCTCTTCGATTCGAAGACATTGATCATCGCGGTTTCTCAATCCGGGCAGAGCGCTGAGGTTGTCCGCCTGTTGGAAATCAATCGGGGCAAGTCGGCCGTCATCGCCATTACCAATACACCAGGCAGTCCCTTGGCAGAGCGGGCCGACGCTACAATCCTCACCCAAGCAGGCCATGAATTTTCAGTTTCTTGTAAGACCTACGTGACAGCGCTGATGGCATTGCAGTGGTTAGGCGACGCCCTCTGCAAGCGGGATTTGCGGCGCACTCGCCAGGAACTGCAAACTGCCAGCCCGGCGGTTCGCGATTACCTGGCCCGGTGGAAAGAACATGTACAAGACTTGGCGCAGATGCTGAAAGGTACTCGACATCTGTTCCTTGTTGGCCGAGGATCGTCGCTCGCTGCAGTTGGGACGGGCGCTCTGATCGTTAAAGAGTCCGACCATTTTCACGCGGAAGGCATGAGCAGTGCGACATTTCGTCATGGCCCGTTTGAAATGCTCAGTGAGGAGACTTTCGTCCTTGTCTTTGCCGGCGAACATAAAACTCGCGAACTCAATCAACGCCTTTTCGAGGATGTTCGCGAAGAGCAGGGTCGGGCAGAGTTGGTAGCCGAAGGCGCGGCGTCTCCGCCCTGCGCCCTGCCCTCTGCGCCGCGGTGCATACATCCAATCCTCGAGATCTTGCCCGTGCAGATGGTAACCCTGGCTCTGGCTGCGCAGGCGGGGCGTGAACCGGGCCGTTTTGAACTAGCCTCGAAAGTGACCACAAGGGAATAGCTGATGACGTCCCACTCCATGCCACGAAACCGATACATGGTTGCCATCGTCTTCCTCACGTTCTTTGTAATGTCGTTGCTTACCAACATTCTCGGCCCGATCGTGCCCGACATCATCAACAGCTTCAGCGTAAGCCTGGCTGCCGCCGCTTTCTTACCGTTCTCCTTTTTTATTGCCTATGGAGTGATGTCAATTCCCGCCGGTTTTCTTGTGGAACGCTTTGGTGAAAAGCCGGTTATGATTGCCGCCTTCCTGGTGGGTACGGCGGGGTCGCTGAGTTTTGCCCTGCACCCGAGCTATCAAGTGGCCGTGTCCTCGCTATTCGTGATGGGATCGGGAATGGCTACGTTACAAACTGCGATCAATCCGCTATTGCGGGTTTCCGGGGGCGAAGAGCATTTCGCATTTAATTCTGCTTTTGCCCAACTCGTCTTCGGAAGCGCCTCTTTTCTGAGTCCGTACATGTATTCGTATTTGGTCTTGAACCTAGATAACAAGCACGCCGGTAGAAATTGGCTACTCGACGTTTTGATCAGGATCACCCCCCCGGCACTGCCTTGGGCCTCGATGTACTGGATCTTTGCTGTGTTTACCCTGGCCATGGTTGTGGTTCTTTTCTTTAGCCGCTTTCCTCGCGTAGAGCTTAATGTCGACGAGCAGGCCGGCTCCCTCGAGATGTACGGCAGCCTTTTTCGCAAGCCGATGGTCTGGGCGTTCTTCTTGTGTGTTTTTGCCTACGTAGGCTCGGAGCAGGGAACAGCCGATTGGATCTCAAAATTTCTTTCCCAATATCACGGCTACGATCCGCACACCACCGGCGCAACTGCAGTCTCATGGTTCTGGGGCCTGCTCACAGCCGGCTGCTTCATCGGCATGTTGCTTCTGAAGGTTTTCGATAGCCGCTACGTACTGATCGGCGCTTGTCTGGGAGCACTTTTGTGCTTGACCGCCGCCCTGTTCGGCCCGGCCAACGTTTCGGTTATTGCTTTTCCTGGGATTGGTCTTTTCGCATCCGTGATGTGGCCCATCCTAGTGTCGCTCGGACTCAATTCCGTGTCGGAGCACCACGGTTCCTTCGCCGGGATTTTGAGCACTGGAATTATGGGTGGGGCCGTGGTGCCGGTCATCATTGGACGTATCGGCGATCATTTCGGCCTCCGGGCGGGAGTCGCATTCCTTTATGTCACGTTCGCTTGCGTTCTGAGTGTTGGCTTCTGGGCCAAGCCGCTTATTACCAACGCGACCGTCAGTCTTAAGAAAGCCGAAGTTCAGCCTGCCACTTAGACTGTCTACTGGTGCCAACAAAAGTGCGCCCCGCATGTCGTCAATTGGGCTTACTCTAACGCAGGGACAGATAGCAGCGAGAGCTCAAGAAGGCAACGCGTGTTCATCGGGAGAGTCTCTCGGATCCGCCTCCTCTGGAGGCGTTGTACGAACATTGTACGGAAGGTTAGTTGCTTGTAAGCAATTGATAATAAAAGATATATTGGTGAAGGCGGTCGGAGTCGAGATGTCTGGAGTGTTGACAAGAGGTAAGTTATTGATGTCGGGAGGTGCCACAAGGGGTAAAAAGGCCCCATTGCCCGATCCATTGTACGTTCATTGTACGAAAATGCTTTCGGTCTGAAGCCCGCGGCGCGCTACATTCGGCGGTCCAATCGCCCCTGGTGCCTGAAAAGATAACGAGCGGCCAGACTCTTGAAGTATACACAAAAAAATGAGATATTTACACATTAGGAGGGCCCCTCGTGCGGACGAATATCGAAATCGATGACCGGTTGATACGCCAAGCCATGAAACGCAGCGGAAGTCGCACAAAAAGAGCGACTGTAGAAACGGCGTTGCGACTGCTGGTAAAGACGCACTCTCAGACTGCAATTCGGCGACTGAGGGGCAAGGTGGACTGGGAGGGTAACCTGGAGGACTCTCGCGAAGGCCGTGTTCGGGAATAGGTGCCATGGTCATCGTGGACACAACTGTGTGGATTGATTATCTGGGCGGTATCGGAAACGCCCAAACAGCTTGGCTGGACCGGGAAATCAGCCACCAGCGCCTCGGTCTGACCGATATTATTCTTTGCGAAGTATTGCAAGGCGTCCGCGGGGAATCCGCTTTTGCGCGGGTGCGAAATGATCTATCAAAGTTTCAAGTGTTCACCACCGGCGGTA
The DNA here is from genome assembly GCA_049584315.1 of Candidatus Sulfotelmatobacter sp. GTDB lineage: Bacteria > Acidobacteriota > Terriglobia > Terriglobales > Acidobacteriaceae > Sulfotelmatobacter. The sequence goes on from JBAUXO010000355.1 coordinate 140,354, forward strand.
TTGATCTAGCAGTGGCCGCGGCTCAGAACTACCGCTCTTTGCGACGCCGGGGCCACACCGTTCGCAAAACGATCGATTGCCTGATCGCAACTTTCTGTTTAGAGGCAGGACATTGGCTTCTGCATCGTGATCGCGATTTCGATCCTTTCGAGCAACACCTCGGGCTTAGCGTAGTTCACCCATAGCTCCGCTCATCAAAGGCTCTCTAGCGTGCGAAAAGCATGTCAAATTCTAGCCGGACGCACGTTGCGCCTCCGGCAAATTAGTCTGAGCCCGATCAGCATCAACTACAGTTTATTTGCTCACGGTTGCAAAGGGAGCCTCTGGAATGGCGACGATTCAAGCTCGGAACGAATGCACCAGCTTTGAGTGCAAAACGTTGGTGCGAATTTATCGCGTACGGGTAGTAGGCTAAATGTCGCCCACTACTGGCGTACGCAATCTGTGCCGGGAATATCTATCATTGCTATGATCGAATGTTCCTATGAACTGCCGCCGAGCCGAGATACTGGATTTTTCTAAAAACCCGCGCCATGAGAGTGGTTCGAGAAGTTCCGTTTATGCAAGTCATTCCTGAACGCTCTTTTCGTGAAATTGGCGATATCCGTTTTGAGTAACTTCTTGTTGATCGCGATCCGTGCCAGCGCGAGACCGGCAGCTGGGAAGTGAGGATGGTGGAGCGAGTCTGATAGCGATCCTCGCAGATTTCTCACACTTCGCGCCGCTCGGCTTCATTCAGCGGAGCCATGGCCCAGTCATCGATGACCAGAACCTCGATGCGACCGAGTCGTGCCAGGAGGTGTCGCAAGCTGCCATCGGCGCGCGCCAGAGCCAGTTCGCGCGACAAAGCAGCGGCGCGCAGATAGAGTGCTGACTAGCCATCACGGCAGGCTTTAGGCCAAGTTGACGAACCGCGCGCTCTAGTTCGTTCGCTCCCGCCCCGGGATCTTGTAGCGGCACGGCAGCAAAGCCTGCGAAGCGATCAGGATGCTTCTGAACGGTGGCTGCAAGATAGTCATTCGCCTCTTGCGCGAAGTTTAGAGCCGGCGGACCTTCCAGATCTGGTTTCCGCGCCGACTTTAACCAGCCAATCGATAAAGGCGTGCATGATCGGTGGCTTGTCGGCATCGAGCGGCGTGAGAACGAAATAGCTAGGCCGGCGGACCGTAATTTTCGGAAAGGGCGTGCACAGCCTGCCGAGTTGGACGTCATGAGCCAACACAGGCATCGGTCCAATCGACAATCCAAAACCATCCAGCGTTGCCAACAGTACGACAAAGTAATGGTCATAACGTTCTTGTCGCGCCGGCGGCTGGCCATTATATCCAGCCGCTATGAGCCAGTCCTCCCAATCGCCCGGCCTCGATTCGGTTGAGAGAATAGTGTGCTTCGCGAGGTCCCTTAGCTTGCGAAGCGGTAGCCGCTTCAGTAATGCCGGGCTGGCCACCAGCGTGTTGGCTTCGTCAAGAAAACGTTTTGCCGAATACTGCCCCCACGGTTGCGGTCCGCGCCGAATAGCCAGATCGAAAGAACCTCGCAACGTTTCATTCAACGCGCTGGAGGTCGAGATCCGGACTTCGGTGTGGGGATGCTTCGCGTAAAACTGCGGCAAGCACGGTATTAGCCAGCGCATGGCAAAACTTGCCGGAGCATTGACGCGCAACACTTGTGTCGCCGTTATGCTGCCGTAACGGCGCGCGGCGTCCGCAATTCGATCGAATGCTTCGCTGATTTCGCGCGCAAAGGCGAGACCGTGCAGTGTCGGAACCATGCGCTGGCCAGAACGGACAAACAGCGTCTGACCGAGCCATTCTTCCAGAGCCTGGATTTGCTTGCTCACCGCGCCGTGGGTGACGCCAAGCTCGTTGGCCGCAGCCGTAAAGCTCCCCGTACGTGCGGCGACTTCAAAAGCACGCAGAGCGGTCATGGGGGGAAGGCGTTGCGCCATATTGTGAGATTATGTCACATAATCGGTGAGAACTATTCGTTTGTCTGCCTAATTCTCACGTCTTATACTGACCTCAACTGGGGATGAAAGCACGATGGCAATCGTCATGTATGGCGGAAATGCTTGTTCTCAGCAGAAAAGGGGATCACAACACGGACTAGCAGTTGCTTCATCGCCGCCGCCCCACCGCGACGATTTCGGCGTTTCAAATCCCTTCGGTAATCCTGGCTGACAAAACCGGAAGCGAAGACTTTTTTGCGCAGGAACATTATTGACATGCGTGTCGTTAGCTGAAGCAGGTTTACTTTACCCGTTCAGTTCTGTTTCTAGGGCTGTTGCTGGATTTGGGCGGAATGGGTTCAAGCACTCACCACCCGCTCGATAGGTTTTGAGTGGAGGAGGATGCAACTTCGAATGCAGAGCACAAGTGCGACAGGCTTATTATCAATCCGGCGACCAGCCTGGTTTTCACAGCAGCGGCGCAGTCTCGCTGGAGCGTGCCTCGCTCATATGCTGCACGATGGCTACACGGATCAGCTATATGCGCTGCTGCCCGTATGGCAGTCGGAATTCGGCCTTTCTTATTCCGGTCTGGCCGTGGTTCGTGCTCTCTATTATGGCACCATGGGTGCCTTGCAAGTCCCGGGCAATAAGCTTATCGCCAGACTCGGCACGCGCGCGTCGCTGACGTTGGCGACCTTCGTCGCGGCAGCAGGCTATCTGATGATGGCGCTTCCTTGCCGATTTTCGGGCCTTTGTATTGCCTTGGTCCTCGCCGGTATCGGATCGAGCGTTCAGCATCCGCGCGCCTCGTTACTGGTGACGAACACTTACGGAGATGCCTCACGCGGGCCGCTCGGCATATATAACTTCTCTGGCGATCTCGGCAAGGCAACCTTCCCGGCCGTGGTCGCGCTACTTTTGCCGTTCGTCGCCTGGCGGCCTGTCGTCGGAATCATGGGCTTCGTTGGAGTGGCGGTGGCTTTCGCATTGTTCGCCCTCGTGCCCCGGCAACCGTTCATAGCGCCAGTCGAGGATAAACCCACAGCGAAGAGACGAGGCAGCAGCGGCTTCGGTCTGCTCCTCACAATCGGCGCGCTCGACACAGCGACACGGATGGGCTATCTCCTGTTCCTGCCATTTCTGCTGCACGCCCGCAGCAGATCGGGGGCAGTGGTCGGTCTCGGCCTAGCCCTAGCCCTGCTCTTCATCGGGGGAGCGCTCGGCAAAGCGGCATGCGGCTGGCTCGGCCAGCACCTGGGTGTCGTGCGGAGCGTGATTGCCACGGAGGCCGCAACCGCATTGCTGATAACGGCGACCCTGAAGCTCCCACTCGCGCCGATGCTCGCGGTCCTTCCGCTTCTCGGCATCGTCCTCAACGGCACCTCGTCCGTATTGTATGGCACTGTCCCGGACCTAGCCCCGAAAGGCGACATCGGCCAGGGATTCGCGCTCTTCTACACGGGTGTTATTGGCGCTGGGGGGCTTGCGCCGATCGCTTACGGGGCGATTGCCGATCATTCCAATCGGACCGTCGGTATCCTGGCCGCGGCTTTGACGGCCGGCGTTATCATACCGCTGGCTCTCGCGCTGCGGCCCATTCTCGAAAACGAGCGCGGTGCGGGATTGCTGGCATCACCAATGCCGCTCCGCTTACAGATACACGATTGCCAGTCCAGCAAACTGGCGATATCACAACCCGCTTCAAACCGAGGAGAGTAGCATGACTACAAGAGAACACCGTCACCTTCATTAAAACCGCACCACCAGCATGGCTATTAGCTTTCTGGAAAGAAATCGATGACAAGAGCTTCGGCAAAGGCTTCGACTGCTTTGCGGAAGATGCAGGCTTCCCTGCCGCGATGCCATTTGCTTGATAGGTATGCTTTATTGTGAGGAGCGACGAGCGCAGCATAGCAGCGAAATTATCTTTGCCGCGTGTTCAGTTTATCGAGTGCGCGTTTCAACTCTTCTAGCTTCTGTCCGGCTTCACCGAGCTTGCCTTCCGCCGTCAGGCGCTGGTAGTCGGCAAGGTCTTTGCCGGCTTCCGCGATGAGTAACTGCGATCCTCAGTGGGCTGGGGCGACCCGGCGGATGCTGCTGTGCTTCGCGACGGCTCCGCGGTGACTGCCGTGGCGCTCAGCGACGACACTCCTCCGCCAAAAAGCGCCGACATCGCCGACTCGAAGGTTGGACCGTACCCCAGGCGATCTTGCAGCGCGAGCACGACCAGTCGCAACTCCGGCATCGGACTTCGCTCTGCCTGCCGGTAAATCGGTTCTGCATACAACAGCGCGCGCCCGGTGGAGATCACCAGCAATGCGCCGCGCCGCGCGTGTGAGCCTTGCTGATTCCAAAGCGTCAATTGCCCGGAAAGCTGCGCGTTCTGATCAATTCGCGCCTCGATTCGCAGCGGTCCATCGACAAGCTTCGTTTTGGGGAAGTTGTAGACTACCGACACACTACGCACTGTGCTCTGGACCGGCATGTTGCTCAAAATCAGAGGGGCAGCCCTTCCGCCGTGAAACCATTGACCGGGTTCATCGTGATGCCATAGCCATTGTAGATCGGCTTCTCTTAATCCAATTGCGGCTGCTTTCCGGAAGTTTATCGACGTTCAACTCGCGCGCAGCGAGCATTACCTCGCGATTCGCGCCATCGGCTCATAGCGGTCAATGTCGATGTCGGGAAAGTCGTGGTAAGTACGGATTTCCTGAATCTGGCGCAGCGTGTCCTGCAATGCATGCCAGTCCCACAGCCGGATATTTTGGAGTGTGGCCTGATTGTTAGCCGGGTCTTGTCACACATCAGGATCCGCGGTCGTCGTTCTCATCGCGTGAACTCCAGTTTCCGTATGGCGGGGAGAGTAGTCAATTCTTGGACTGCAGCGGGAAGATCAGCGTCTTCGTGTTTACCTTTCCATTCCACCTTCCAACCATAAACTCGATTCGCGCCAGGTGAATTCTCGGCGTTGACAGTGGGTTGCGTTCCAAAGAGACCTGCTTGGCTGAGCAGCGTCGCAATCTCGCTCTGAGTCGGTCCGTCAGCTGCAACCGTTATCGCAAGTGTCCCGCTGTGTCGTCTCGGTATTCGAATTTCAATCTTCTTCATTCCTGCCAGAACCAGGAATCCCAGCGCAAAACCAACCAAGCCGAGTCCAAGCTGTCCACCTCCGAAACAAAGGCCCATGACAGTGACAAACCAGATGGTGGCAGCAGTCGTTACTCCTACCGCAAGGTCGCCGCGCCTCAGGATGGCACCCCCTCCGATGAATCCAATGCCTGAAAGAATACCGAGTGGAAGTCGCATGATATCCATTGTGACAAATGAATCCGGCGGCCTTCCATTCGAATTTAGCAGCCAATTCGCTTGGATCATGGCGAGGCAGGCAGCAAGACCTACCAGCAGATTTGTGCGGAAACCTGCTGGGCGACCCCGTTCATCGCGATCCACTCCTAGCACACCTGCGCATACGGCGGTCAGCACCAAACGCAACGTAATTGCTTGCCAGGTCAGAGTGATGGGCATAATTGCTTCCTCATATTTCTCCCGAAGAACCGAATTGTGACCCACTGAGAAGTAGGACCGTCCCCAAGCTCTCAATCGGCGCTGCAGCGATATTTCTACAGCTAGGCATAATGGATTGACGCCGACAGTTTCCTTCGACAGTAGTCGATGGTCAGGGAAAAACTGAAAACAAGTCCTTCAGGTCCGATTGGGTTGCCGCATTGCCCAGGTAGGGCGCGACCCCAAAGATCTCCTCGACGCTTCGCAGCAAGGCACCATGATCGTAATGAACGGAGTTGCTATAGCCCTTGTCTTTGGCAAACGGTGAAAGAACGATCATTCCGATCGGCCCGTCCCCGATATCGGCTTCGTCCCAGGTGATGAAAACCGCTCCGCCGTCCCGATAAGCTTGCGAATTCAGAATTTGCGGCAGGCATTTCGCGAGCCAGGCGTCGCCTTGGGCGACTTTGTTGTAAGAAGGGGCGCAACTGTCGTGCATGTCGTCGCACACGTTGGGAGTGATGAAGTTGTATCGCGCGACGGAATTGTTCGCCAGATCCTTGGCCAACTCCTCGAACGGGCGGACGTGTTCGATACAGTAGGAGGAACTGATATTTTTCTTATCGGTTACGTCATCGAAATAAACGAACGGGTCGTGGCGCACGGCGTAGGGATATTTATTCGAAAGAGGACAGTCCTCTCCCGAGATATTTTCTTCATAGGCGCGCCAGGTTATGCCTCCGCCGGGCGCGTGCTTCAAAAGCGTTACCAGGTGTTGTGAACTGGACTGGCTATCGGCCAGCGGTGGCCGGTCATCAAGGATTCCGAAATTCGTGCCGGCCTCAATCCAGATGTAGTTGGGCAGACTGGGATGATTGTTTCGAGGGTTGAAGTACTGCTCCGCGTGGGACGCCATGGGCAAGAGCGTTTGGTTCATGTAAGGCGCAGACTTGTTGCCCTTGATGGATGACCAGTTCTGGTTCTCCATCACGATCACCCACACGGTTTTGATGTGTTGCCCCGAAGAGGCAGGTCGACGATCTGCCGCCAGCGCACTGGCGACCAATGCGGCTAGCGCAAGTACTTTCGCGATTTGTCGAGTCATCTTTCTATTTTGCTCCGAGATCGACCACACTGAGCATGCATTTCTATTCTGCAGTCCCCGCTTTCAGGGAAGCGGTAGTAGAAATCAACGCCTTTGTGGTGAAGAGAGCTACACATTTGCCAGAGTTCAAACGGTGGTCTCCTGGGTTTCAAGGTTCACTGATTTCGGTTGCAAAGACTGTACTCACCTCATCTTAGGGCATCGGTTCCATCATCGGAAAAAATGGCTTTGGCTCAAAGCTGGTATAAACGTCTTCCTGTTTGGCAGCTTATTGCGGTTCTGTGCGTACAGGTGTATGCGCAGAATCCTGCGCCGGTTCTCGAATCCGCGCGCGGACCGAACCCCCGGGCCAAGAAAAGAAACGGTACGTCGTGCTCGTTTCTTTCGACGAGTTCCGCTACGACTACACCGAACGGTATGGCGCAAAGAATCTGCACGCTCCCGCAACTCAGGGAGCAGGCGCTCCAGAGGGAATGGGTCCGGTCTATCCGGCGCTCACTTTTCCCAATCATTATTCGATCGTAACTGGGCTTTATCCGGAGCATCACGGAATCGTCGCCATGAGTTTTTACGACCCGAAACGCAAACAGCGATACGCCTTCAATGATTCCTCCACCAACATCCCGTAGTTCACTTGGTAGTCGGTTCCTGCGGAATCGCTTCACCATCGGAACGGGGATCGGCGCCGGCAAAGTTCACATTTCGTTTCATGTCTCTCACGACCGCCTCACCCTGGCCTACCGTGAAGGAAAATGGCTCAAGCAATTCAATCTGGTGCCCACGTTTCGTCAATTCGTCTCTTACGGATTGCAGAATCGTGTTTTCCATCTGTACGTCGCAGCCTTCAAAAGTTCCTTTCGTAAACCTTGGCTGCTCCAACGCTGCTTGCACGTTCATTCCATAATCCACCACGTTTGCGACAAACTGCGCGTGCGCCTGAGCCTGGTTCCACCCTCCCATGATGCCGAACCCGATGTGAATGTCATCCTTCTCCATGAATGCCGGAATAATCGTGTGCAGCGGACGCTTATGTCCGGCCAGCGAATTCGGAAGCCCCGGTGTCAACTGAAATCCCGCGCCGCGGTTTTGAAAGGAAAAGCCGAGCCCCGGAGCGACCATTCCGGTGCCGTAGCCAGCGTAGTTACTCTGGATCAGCGAAACGATATTTCCGTCCTTGTCGATCGCCGAAAGGTAGATCGTCGAATTGCCGTGAGCGTCGAGCATTTTCTCAATGTCGGAAGGGATCACTTCGCACGCGGCCTTATCCATCTGGATGAGCGCCGCACGCTTCTTCGCCAGGTCCTTTGAGAGCATCTCCCTCACCGGAACCGGCGTGAATCGCGGATCGCCGACATATTTATACATATCCGCGTAAGCCAACTTCTTCGCCTCGATCATGATATGCAACGCGTCCGAGGAGTTGTGCGCATACTGTCCAAGCGGAAACTGCTCCATGATGTTCAACATCGTTAATGCGGCAATTCCTTGCCCATTCGGTGGCAGTTCGTAGACGGTCCATCCGCGATACGTGGTCGAGATCGGCTCGACCCACTCCGGCTGAAAATCGTGAAAATCTTCGAGCGTGTGCGTACCACCCTGCGCCTGCAGGAATTTCACCATCGTTTCGGTCATTGGGCCGTCGTAGAAAGCGTTGCGGCCATGCTCGGCCACTTGCCTAAGCGAATTGGCCAGCACCGTATTCTTGAATTCATCGCCCACCTTCGGTGCGACGCCGTGGGGCACATACGTCTCTTTGTAGCCCGGTTGCTGCATCAAACTCTTCGCGACCCAGTAGCGCGCGTTCCTCTCAGCCAGCGGAAATCCATTCTGTGCATAGTAAATCGCGGGCGCGAGGATCTCGGAGAAAGGCAGCGTGCCGAACCTGCCGCGCAACGCATCCCATCCCGCGACGGTACCGGGAATGTCGATGGTTTCCACGCCGATGGGATTGATGTGATCGACGCCGCGCGATTTCAAATATTCGATGGTGAGCCCTTTGGGTGTCCAACCGCTGGAGTTCAATCCATAGATCTTCCCCGTCTTCGCGTCATAGTAAATTGCGAATAGGTCTCCGCCCATGCCGTTCACATACGGTTGCACTACACCCATAACCGCGTTGGCGGCAATTGCGGCGTCAACGGCGTTGCCGCCCTGTTCCAGAATGTGCGCACCGGCCTGGGAGGCGAGAAATTGCGGAGCCGCCACAATTCCCAGCTTCGTCACAACCATCGATCTTCCTTGGCCAGGGACGGAAGAAAACTGTTGAGCCGCAACTGTGGAACAAAGTGAAATCATGACGGTAGCAATAATGATCTTCATAAAAATGGTCCCTTCAGAATCCTGGAAGGTCAAGGTGAGCCACAAAGCTCTCAATCACTTCCACAACGCCATCGATATTCAGCGGGTGGTTCTCGTCGTAAGGAGAATCGCCGCAACCGGGGTTATCTGCACAGACTAAGCGAAATGATTGAAGCTCGGGAACCGAAGTCATCTCCATAAAATCTGTCTTTGAGCAGCCCAGTCCGTGAAGGTACAGAATCTTGGGCCCTGAACCTGGCCGGTCAAAGTAACAGAGCGTATGGGATCGTCCCGCCGCGATCTCGGTCATTTCTAAACTTTGCGACGATCGATTTGTCATGGTTCAGCGACTCGTCCGCTTGGGAACGCGCGCGACACGCAAGCAGTCACTTTATCAGTGCGCCGCATCGAGTTTCTTGAGTACTTCCTGGACGTCGCGGCGAATCTCACCGCGATACTGCTCTGTATCGGTCCGGGAAGACGCTGGGACGGTGTGACCGCGATTAGCACGAACCCAGACCGCTGCATCGCAAATTTTCTCCTTTAGATCGACAATAGCTTACTAAAAAACAGATCCAAGTGATGCTACGATGCCTGAATCAGCGCGTCGCGCCGAGCTGCTTGAGGTTCTGCTGCGCGCTGTCACGGATCAATTTGCGCCGCGCCTCCGTATCGGACCATGACGACGCCGGCGCTGTGTGAGATTCCAGCAGGGCCAATGCCTTTTCGGCAGTCTGACGCGCCAGATCTTTCTGCCCGTCCGACAAATAAGCGTCGGACAGGCTATCCCATGCGTCGGCCGAGTCCGGATAGGCAGCGACGACCAGCTTCATGATCTCGACCCCTATCTTGGTCTCGCCCACGGCCATATGGTCGTAGCCCAGGATGGTGACAACAATCTCCGGAAACAACTGCGCCTTCGGATCGTTGCGCCGCGCCTCTTCCAGTTGCTTTGTCACGTGAGCTACTCCTCCCGGAGGCTCGAGTTGATCGAGGATTGACGCGGACGCCAAAGGCTGCGCCGGAGCGTGGCCTGGTGTCGTGATCAGGGTGGTCACAAACCAATCCACGATAATGCCGGGCAGCTCAGGATGAGTCTTGAACAAATCGGTGCCGTGGGTTCCGACGGCGGGAATTCCGGTGTCTTCAAAACCATTCCAGGGAGCCTTCTTAGCCGCCGCGTAGTGCACGAGCCGCTTGCCCGGGTTGGAGCTGACGCCGTAGATCCATTCCATCACTTCATCGGTGGGAGGGTCTTCATCATCGTCGGCCACGACGAACAGCCCCGGCAGTTGCGATGCCTGCCGCAGGAATTGCAGACCAGGCAAAAAGGTTTCTCCAGAAAGCAACGCCAGCGATTTCACCTCAGTGGAATGCCGGCGCGCGGTTAAGACCGCGTTATCGACGCCCAGTACTCCGGCCCCTCCCAGGCCGATGACGTCTCCATTAACTCCTGGTTGCGAGACCAAGTATTGCCAGGCTGTATCAATGTCATCCGCCCATATTTTCTTTACTGGCTTGTCCTCGCGCGAAGAGAGTTGACGCTTGCCGCCGGTTTCGCCATAACCGCGCATATCGAGGGTAAGGGTGTTGATTCCAGCCGCCGCCAGTTGGCCGGCAAGATCACCCCAGGACTTGCGGTCACGGTTGCCCTGATGCAGCAGCAACACGCCGGGACCGGGCTTGGCTGCGGCAAAGTAGCCGGCCTTCAGGATGGTGCCATCGGACGCTTTCAGGTCAACCACCCGTGCAGCGGGCTGCTGCTGCGATTCCTGCGCCTGATTCCTCCGCGAATCCGGTGGCACCAGATTGTTCGCGCGGTAGTAGACCACAAGCTGCCCGTAGTGCTCACCGCTGTGCTCGATGGCGAACGTCCAGATGTAGGAGTTGTGGGCCATCCGTCTCCCGAAGAACTTCGATGTTTTGTCCAGCCCTGCGTCGCCCTGCTGTTGAATGACTTTCGCTCCGTCGGCGACGGCCTCCTGCACGAACTTGACGACGTCGGCCTTGGTCTTAAAAGCGTCACGCGAAGGATTGTCGCCCTCGCCGAAATCAGGCCCGAGGTTGGATCCGGAAATCCTCCGTATCAGGACAAAATCCAGTGCCGCGGCGTGGAGAAGATTCTCGGCAAAGGCACGCTCGTCTTTCTGCAGCTTGAAGTCGTATTTGTCCTCGGGAAAATCCTGAGCCATCGCGACAAGTTTGTTCCCGATGTCGTTCCACCTGTCTAACATCTCGTCGGATCGGGAGCGCGCCGGACTCGGAGCCTGATTCTGTGTTTGGCCCTGACTTCCAAGGCACGTTCCGGCGAGGGCAAGCAATATCACAGCAGCTAGCGCAAGCCCACACCGCTTCGAAGATCGTTTCATCATAGATTTCTCCTTAGGTTGTTTCCCCCGAGTAGAGCGAGCGCTTCAACGTGAGGCAAGATCATTCCTCACCACTTGGCCATCCTTCATCACGAATGGGCATCGGTGACGGTAAAACGTCCGGCAATTGGGAAAGACACTGCGCGAGCCGAGTGCGGCCTGCGCGTCGACCCTTGCGGAGTACACCCCGCCGGAAACCGCTAGTTCACGGTGAACGGCGCCGACGCCGTCACATTCTCCCATTCGATGAGCAGTCTTCCTTTGGCGCCGCCGGCGCCCGACAGCGTGATCTTGAGGGTTTCGACCGGAGATGACGGCTTGCCCATGGTGAGCGAAGCGCGGCCCAGTTCGGTGGCCGGATCATCGGTGGTGCTGCCCTCGCGAATGCCGTCCGCTGAGACCCCGACGCCCCAGATGTGGCGGGCGCCGTCCATCAGGGTTTTGTTGATGATCAGCTTCCACTGCCCGTTGTCGAGGTCGGCGTACAAGGTATAGTCGCCCTTGGGAATGGCGAGGCCATTCAGGTCGAGGTCGGCGTCGGTGTGCAGAACAGTGGCGTAATCGGCGCCCAGACGCCATACCTTGCCATACGGCTGGAGCGCGCCGGCGCCGCCGAAAATGTGGCGACCCCTGACGGAGGGAGCGTGGTAGTAGATCCAGAGGTTCTTGCCGTTGACGGTGACGCTGGTTTCGGCGCCCGGGCTGAGGGTGTTCTTAGTGGCCAGGTCTTCCTTCTTCACCTGGCCGACGGCCAGCATCATGCCGCTTAACAAAAGAGCACTCAACACGATTCGTTTCATTTCCGATGTCGTCCTTTCTCGAGGGAGTATCAGTGCGCAGCGAAATCGTTTTTGACCACTTGGCCGTCCTTCATCACAAAGCGAACGCGTTCGATCTCCGTAATGTCAGCGATCGGATCTCCCGCCACGGCAACGATGTCGGCAAATTTTCCCGGCTCAATGGCACCTACTCGGTCTTGCCAGCCCAGCATTTCCGCGGCGTTGGCCGTAATCGCCCGAATCACATCGAGCGATGGCATTCCCGCCTTATGCAAAGTGGGAAACCTTCCTACCGAGGTTTGCCCATGTGTTTTTCCCGGGTAGTACCAGTCCATGTCGGACCCAGCCGCAAACTTTACGCCCGATTTGATGACCCGCTGAACCAGGCTGTCGTATTTCCGATCGTCGCGCTCGTCGGATTCATCCGGAAACCCGGGTCCCTTCAGAAGCTGCTGAGCCAGATCGTTGTACCACTGGCGGGTACGTTCATCGGAATCGTAACGCTTAGGTAACAGCATTAAAGACTCTGCCATGGTCACCTGAAAACGCCTGCTGAAAAAGTCGCCATAGGAAGTGGGTGTAAGGTCGAGAAAGATCCCCTTGTCGCGCATCTGCTTAAGCTGCTCGTCGGTCGCTTCGTTGCCGTGCTCGATAGAATCAGGGCCGGAATCGATCGTTGTCTGTATGGCGGTCTTGTCGACGGCGTGGACAGCAATTTTCAAGTGGTTGCGGTGCGCTTCTTCGACCGCCGCTGCCAGCTCAGGGACGGTAAGGTTCTCGTCTGCCGAAACTTTGATGACATCCACGTTCTGGAAGACATTTTGCCGGACCGCCTGGCGTGCAGACTCCGGCCCGTCAATCAGCAAGAACTCCTGGTTTAGGATCGACTCGGCAAGGGCAGGATTGAGGTCCTGAACGTATTCGCCGCGCGTAATGAGCTTGCGTGCAGAGGCCAGGATTCGCGGACCAGGGAAACGGCCTGCGTTGATGGCGTCGCGCAGTTCAGTATCGCCGTCAATCCCGGAGTGTCCAAGATTGCGGACCGTAGTGATACCGCTCTCCAGGTCCTCCCGAGCCATTTGAGCGCCCAGCAACACTCGTTTGCTCGGCGATTCGACGATTGCCAGCAATTGCGCCGGCGCATAGCCGCCGTTCAAATGACGCGCCCGCTCGGCTTCCGCTTGCAAAACTATATCCATCAGCAAATGCGTATGACCGTCAATCAGACCGGGCAACAAGGTCGCGCCACCCAAATCAATGGTCTTGACGCCAGCTGGCGCGTGAGCCTGCAGCTGAGAGGGAGAACCAACTTCCTTGATCTTGCCGTCTTCAATCAGCACCGCCACGGGAGAAAGCACATTCCCGGTTCGTGGATCCAGCAATCGGCCCGCTTTGATCAGAGTCACAGGAACTGCAGATTGGGCGGGCGTCTGCACAGCCGAAACCACGGCTACCAGCCCTAAAAAGAACGATATGCCCAGCTTTCGCATCCGATTAGACCCTCCTGAAAGATGAACTCAAACAGATGCGCCGTAGAGACCGGCTCGCCGTCCATCTACTACATCATCCAGCAATGCTACTACATTACACGTATAACTCAATTGGACGCACTTAGTTGCTGGAAGTGAGCACTTCGCCGTGGTTATCTTTTCGGGACGAAACAGCAGGCCGTATGTGCGACGGTTTGAAAGACTCCGCCGGCGATGACAGCTGCAAACAGGAATGTCACCAGGAGGCTTGCTGCACGGTAGGAGGTTTGTGCTGGCTCGGCCAGGCGTGCCAAGCGATAGCTCAGATGCGATGAGGCGGTTGCTTGCAGAATTCCCCCTTGCTCGCAGACCGCAAGCTTGGCGAGCTCTGAAACCACTGCTGGCCCATGGGAACGCCTGACCACAGATTCATCGCAGGAGAGTTCGCGATAGAGTGCAATCCGCGCTCCGGCGAGCCAGATGAGCGGATGGAACCACAAGACGCTCAAGGAACCCTCATAAAGTAAACGGATTAAATTATCACGCCGTCTTGCTACTTGCCGAACGGGCCTTCAGCCAGGCAGGCGACGGCGGTAATGCCGAGAACAACACACAGAAATACGCCTGGACGCA
>JBAUXO010000356.1:0-5528 GCA_049584315.1 Candidatus Sulfotelmatobacter sp.
GCAAATGGGAGTTTGTGTTGATTCTAGGTAGATCGGTATAAAGCCAGTTTTGTTCGAATGCTTCGCGTGTGCTCCACATTTGAAAGAGAACAAGCGTATTCTCGTCTTCGGCGCGGCTGAACAATTCATAGGAAAGACATTCGGGGGCAATCCGGGAGCGTTCAACGATATCGTAGAGCGTACGTAGGAACTCGTCACGATGGTTGGCATCGAGTCTTAGCTGTACAACGACAATGATTTCTCGCGTATTCATCAGAGTGGATCGTCCACTCCATCGATCTAGCTGTTTCCATGCACACCTGTAGATAATCCTGTCGCCCGTCCGAACGGACTATTGGCATCGGTCGATTCCGCTAATGCCCCGTTTTCATGATAGGAAAAATGAAGATTGTGGTGCTGGTCAAGTCTGGCAAGTTGTTGGCTCAGCGCAGGTGGTTGGGAGTGGTCAATGACTGGGTAGCCCTGGTTACGCTCAAGTCTTGAGCCAAGACGATGCCTCAGTATAGACGACGAAGTTTGACCGTCGGGGAACACCGCTCGACCCCCAGGAAACGACCGTACGACAAACGTGCTTCGCGCCACGAAAGACGGCCGCGATACACGAATGGCTATGTCTGAAGAACCCGGCCAGCTCCGAAAAGTTTCCTCCTAGTACAAATTAAAGTCAGCCGGTGCTGCGGCGAAAGCCGCTCGGGGCAAGGATTCTGAGGGCTTTGGCGGGCGGGCAGGCAGGCTGGCTCAAGAAGGGGCAGAGATAGGGCTGTCAAAATATTTCAACCTATCCTGCAGTTTCGCCCGAAGACGCGAGAAACCGCTTCGAAAGTGGATCCGTCCACAACGGGATTTGAACCGGTATTACCGCGCTCGCCCACTTGGAATGGTCCTACCCCAAGAGGCCAAATGTTGCCAATTTCAAATTACGGCGCCGGCCTTGCCGAGAGAGTCACCACGGCATAGTGATCGATCCGCCTCAGGGTGAACTCGCAGACGCTCGCGCGCAGAGATAGGCTATCGAACTGAGGCTGGGCCGCGTCCGGCGAAACGACCTTCACCTCCCAGCCGCTTAGATCCTGGCCCAGCCCGCTCAGCTCCAGCCGGACTTTCACGTTCTCTGCCGGGACCTGGTGATTGTAGTTGAGCAAATGAAGAATAAAAGTTCGACCGTCGGGTTTCTGAGTCAGCTGGCCCAGCACGTAGCCGCGCGGCTCCAGGCTGAGGCGAGGCGCTTCGGCTGCGGCTTCGGCGCGTGCCACGATACCCGACTTAGACTTTCCGGCATCGATGATGACGCCCCCGCTGGCGGTGAACGCATGCAACCTGGCCTTTTGGTCGGCGCTGAGTTTGGGGAGGTCAGCGGGCATGACCAGCACCTTGAACCGGTCCAGGGGCATTCCCTTGTCCAGGTGCGCGAGCACTTTGATCTCGAAGAAGATGCTCTGCCTGAGGAATTCATCGGCCAGTGGGTTGTCCGGCTCTTCGGAGATCAAGGCGATCCGTGCCGCGGGCTCTGCCTGGTGATACAACTCCCGATGCTCGACCAGGAAATGGTTGTATTGAGCGATGGCCGTCCAGGCTTCCCGAGCCTCCGGCTCGCCCTTGATCAGCGCTGAGAGGAATCGACCTTCGATGTTGCGCGAGGTGGCCGCCCCGAACGCGTAGGCCTCGGCGATAGAAAGCTTTTGCTCAGCCGGACTGGGGATGCAACACTCGCGCGGGCCGCAGTGGTAAAGGTCGTTTTCATACATCAGGGGCTGCCAAAGCTGCTTCTCGCCCCTCAGGAATTTGATCTTGCGCGCGTTTTCGACCTGCCAACGACCGTCCCACACGCCCGGAGTGTCTTTGCCATCCTCCTCCCAGATCACCTCGTTGATGTCATTCATCGCAAACCGATCCGGCGAAATGTGGATATTCGCATAAACCATGACCTTGGGCCGGCCGGTCTGCTGCGCCTTCCGCTCCACCATCCCCTGGGTGTCATCGAGCAACTGGGCCAGGCCGTCGTTGTAACCGATCATGTTGTCCCACATGATCGCGTCCACTCCCGCGTCCACCGCCAGCTCCGCCTTCTTCAAGAGGTAGGCCCGCCAGCCGGGTTTCCGCGTGTCGGCCAGACGGCGGTCCCAGGAGATTTGCAGATCGGTTTTGGTCGGGCCGGCATAGAACAAGGGGATGTGGTGCATCCACAGACCGTATTTCTTGGTTTCCGGGTCGTCGCGGAAGGCGCTCTTGCGAAACATGTTGGACGCTGACAGGTAGGCTGAGACATGGATGCCGTTCTCATGACAACGGGCGATTAGCTTTTTCAGGTTCTCGCGGTTTTCTTCCTCATCCTTAAGCGACCAGCCGCTACTCCAGGTGACCCAGATCCAGTTGAACTCCGCTCTCTTGAGCAAGCCGAGCATTTGCTGGAAATCGCGGTCATAGATGTGGCTCAGCACGTCCTTCTCGTCTCCGCTGAACTTGTCGCCCCACCAGGTTCTCTCGGCTTTCCATCTCTCGATTTGTCCGCCGTCGATCCGGATGAAACGAAAATTCCCCTGCTCCGCCCACGGCGGAACGTCCTCCGGCTTAGCGCGATACAGTTTCGGCGCGGGCTCAAAAGACTGGGTGGAGCAGAGCAGAAGGGACACGGCGACGAAACCAATAACTGCAACGCCTCTTCCCATTCGGACACTCTGCATGGTTCTCTTCCTCTGAAACGACCAAGACCCACGCTGGCTATTCCCATTGACGCGGCAGACGTCTAACACGGCGCTAAACACCTTAATCTGACTAGTGCTTACCCCTGCTTGTGAACTTGCTCAAGATAAACTCCTGAGCTAAACCGCCAGCAACATGCAGGCCCATTCCGATTCCAAAGTTTCCGAATACATGCCGAGCGTTGCGGTCCGAACTTGGGTAGTATGCGAGCGAAATAGAAGAAGAAATCAGGTCGCCGCCCCACGTAGAATAATTCGGCTGCAACGCTCCGTTGTCTCCCTTACAGATAAATGCAGCTAAGATCGCATGGAGCGCCCGGGACTTCTTTGTACCGCTGCCTTGATAAAAATAACGAGGGTCTTGATGCAGCAGTGATGGCAGGACGGCATTGCCGATCAAGCCTTCGGTAACGCCGTCGGCCAGGCCGGTCCCTAACCGATCTCCATATCCTCTTAGATTTCGGGGGAAATTAGTGCGACCAGCGGCCTGCTCAACTCCCGCCCACGCAGCCGTGCGGGCGAAGAAAACTGGATGGGTGAGATCTTTGTACGCTAACTCGAATTTCATCCGCGCGGTAAGAGGCTCCGGGTGGGGATCGTAGACCACATAAGTGTTCGGTATGAAGCCCAAAACGCGCTGCTGTTCTTCAGCTTTGAGCTGTTGGGCAGCAATCTCCTTCGACGAATAACTCACGGTAACTGCCGGCTGCACAGTTAGAATGCGAAGTTGAATCTCCGCCATTGTTTTGTTCTGCCCGGCTTCGACTTGAATGGACGAACTCCAGTCTGCAAATCCTTCAGCAGTCACAGTGACCTGATAGGCGATTTCTGCCGGCGCCTGGTCGAATACGAAGGTTCCATCGTCCTTTGTGACAGCGGTGAGCCGATGGCCAGCCGGCCCTTTAAGGACTACAGTGGCAGCGGGAATCGGATCGTCGCTGCTATCGACCACCGTACCCCGGATGCATCCAGCTTCTGTTTTTGCCGCTTCAAAAGACTGCGCCGACATGGGTACTGCAAGGCTCACTCCACTCAGGATGATCAGCACCCACATATGTGCTCGTTTCAGGAGCACTTCCAAAAGCCGGTTAGTAGAAGAATGTGTATTGTTCTGTATCATCGATATTCCTAGCTGGCGGAAAGGGTGAAGTTAATCGTGATCCGCGAATCAACTTCAACTGGTTGTCCGTCTTTCATGTATGGCTTGTAACGCCATTGCTTCACCGCATCGATAGCGGCTTGCGCGAGTATTGGTAAACCGCTCTCGACTCCCACATCCTTCACGCTGCCATCCGTGCCGATCACGGCCATCAGGACTACTGTTCCTTCAATCCGCGCCCGACCAGCCTCCGGCGGATACTGCGGCGCAACGTCGTGGATGAGGTTTGCCTCCGCTATCCGTGAGGCGATTCGCATTCTCTTAACCGGCGTCGGCACGGGCGATTTCGCAAGCACTGGAACGCTTGGCGCGCTATTCAGCTTTGCGCTAAACACTCCGCCGGGAACTCCGCCGACCATTCCACCGGCAACTCCCCCGATCACACTGCCCGTTGTGTCGACCGCCGGTGGGGGCGCTTCTTGCGTCTCATTCACTGGCGCGGTAATCCCAGTGAATGTCGGGGTGTATGTAGACGCGGGCTTCGGCGCTTGAAACTTCGTAGCATTGCTGCCCGCGGCCGACGGCGGCTGTAGGTACAACATCGTCAACGTCTCTCTCTTGGGAAGCGGAATCGTGCGATACAGCGGAACGGCAATCAGCGCCAGGAGTAGGACAGATAGGAAGGTCAAGGATCCAATTGCCGCCCAGGGATTTCGCGGTCTCGCTTCAATGAAATAAAAAATGTCACCGACTTCTGTTCCTTGCAGGCTGGAACCAACGAGAAGCGATTTGTCCAGTTCCGCCGGCAATGCTGCAACGCGCGAATCAATTCGCAGCCCTAGCCTCTGATCGGTCGGGTGTGCGATGCGATGAACTAAGTCAGAAGGATGGTCAAGAGTTGCCATTTACATTAATCCCTTCCAGGCAGCTTGTCTCTTCCCTGTCGTGAATTGCCACGCGGATCAGATCAGAACGTCAGGTAGCCCGTCTTGCCTCACGCATCTACATGGGCATTTTGTGGGCCAAGTGGAACTCTTTGTAGGGAAGGGAGATGGACGATCGAAAGCGCATCCCATGTGCCCAGATGAGGGCATCTGCCTTCAAAAGGTCATCACCCAGAAGAAGGGTTGGGCACAGATGACTTGGAAATTCGTTATGTCATGCTCTTTTTAACAGGAATTTCCTCCACTGAAGAAGCTGATCCCAGCTCTGGCAAGGGGGGTGGCAAGATCTATGTATGTTTCAAACAGCGTGGTTTGGCAGAAAATATTCTGGTTGAGGAGGCGACCGTCGTGCGAGGCGGGAAGCTCTTTGGTCACCAGCGGCACGGGCTTTTTTGATTACCTAGCCCTGAATCATTGACTCTCCCCGCTCTGCGCGACTTTCTGATCCTGGCCCGAGTCTCGTTTGCTCCGTTCTGTCACGGCGTTCCGTGTATCCTTCAGTGTTTCGAGCATGACAGTTCGGGGCATGTGCTCTACTAAAGGTTTGATCAGCCACCCAATCCCAATTGGAATGCCGCGACTCAAGCTGATCATTTCCATTTCGATATACACGCCGCCATCGCGCTGTTCGAGCCGGTTCATGCTGACCGTGCGCCAGACGTAACCCGGCCCTTGATTTTCCGAGGGCAGGCGTTCCTCGGGCTGACCATAGTCAACGATTTCCTGGACGCGCGTGGCATTGCTCAAGCTGTATATCCTGCGAGCGTCCAGTTTGATGATGTGAAC
>JBAUXO010000357.1:0-2222 GCA_049584315.1 Candidatus Sulfotelmatobacter sp.
ACACCGAGTGGATGAGTAAGACGGGCCGAGCGAGCAGGTTGAACAAGCAAGCGACAACTCAAAGAACTAGGCGCCGTGGCGCCAACGGATGGGTGTGCAGGCACAAGAAAAAAAGAGGATGAAATCCCTCTTGACGCGGCCGTCGTCGTTAGAGATGTGGTTTAGGGCGTTCTGGGGCGATCATCAGCCTCAACGCCCGAGAGGGGCCCTAAATGGACCTTCTCTCACGCGTTTTCGGTAGCGAAAAGCCTAAGTTAGCGACGATTGGCCTCACCAGGCGCAAATGCGCAGATTCTGCGTATTTGAAATGTGACCGCGCAAATGCTTGCGGGCCGGCATTGGCAGAAACTACCGAAGTAATCTCATTAGACACATGTGGTTTTGTGACCTGCCCCCCGAAATTTAGTCCAGCCAAAACGTAGCTTCTCCGGGTATTGACCCGCCCCGCGAAACTGTGCCAGAGGAAAGCTGAGGATTTTGTCTAGCGTGGTCCATTTGCGCCGATTTATCGGCGATTCCGCGCCTAATGTAGCTCAACTGAGTACCTCAAGCAACGAGCCCGCTTGGGAGATCTTCAGACTCGGAGCTAGCTCCGAGTCTGAAGGTGCGGATTTCGACCAGGCTGTCGCGAACGCCGTCGGTGCTTCGTCACCGAGCGCGCTGTGGGGTCGGGCCAGGTTGTAATCTCGTCGCCAGGCCTCCAGCTTCCCTCTGGCGTCTTCGAGGGAGAAGAACAGACTAACGTTCAAACACTCATCCCGCAGCCGGCCGTTGAAGCTCTCAATGTATCCGTTCTCCACTGGCTTGCCTGGTCGGATGAAGTCCAAGCAGATTCCGTGACCATACGCCCATGCATCCATGGCTCGACTGGCGAACTCGCTGCCGTTGTCCACGGTAATAGACATCGGAACTCCTCGCTGGCTGACTACAGGTTCTAACGCTACAGCTACTTTTTCGCCGCTCAATGCGCTGTCCACCAAGAGCAGCAGACACTCCCGAGTAAACTGATCGATGACAGTCAGCACGCGAAACCAGCGGCCATCGACAAACCGGTCACTTACGAAGTCCATGCTCCATCGCTGATTCGGAACCGTCGCAGGCCCTTGTGGAACGCGTTGGTGGCTGGCTGCCTTCTTCCGATACTTCGTCCGAACTGTCAATCCTTCCTCGGTGTAGAGCCGATAGATCCGTTTTGCGTTCACCGCCCAACCTTCCCGCTTCAACAGCACAGTCAACCGACGATATCCGAATCGTACCCGGCTCCCCGCCAGCTCCCGCAATCGCATCCGTAATGCTTCCTGTCGATCGCGATGGCTCTGATACCTCAACGAAGATCTCTGAATCAGAAGCAGCCTCGACACTCTGCGCTCGCTCGCTTGGTAGGCGGCTTGCGTCCAGCGCGCCAACACGCGTCGGTGCCGAGGCTTTAGAGCTTTTTTCGGACGATCTCCTGCAGCATATGTCGATCCAGCGACAGGTCCGCCACCAGCTTCTTCAGCTTGCCATTCTCATCGCGCAGCTGACGTAACTCTCGCAGCTCGCTCAGCCCTATACCGGAATACTTTCGTTTCCAGGTGTAGAAGGTCTGTTCGCTGATCCCCAACTTCCGGCAGATCTCCGCGGCTTTCTCTCCGCCTTCCGCCTGCCGGAGCGCCTGTAGAATCTGCTCCTCGGTATGACCCTTCCTCGGCATCTTCGTGTCCTCCTGGTTGGTATAGAGGACCACGTTCCGGCTGTTTCCTCAACTTATCCTTGGCTCAGTTTTTCGGTTTTGGGTCAGCTCCTGCGCATCCGAACTTGTCCACGCCGGGGCGATAGAGACGACCGGCGTGGGGGGAGACGCCGGTCGTGCGGCGACAACCGCGGCGAACTCTTCTGGCGTCCGATAGCCCAGACCGCTGTGCGGGCGCACCGTGTTGTAATCCACCCGCAAGGACTCGATCACTGAGTGGCGCGCACATTTTTCTAAGGCCGAGTGAAGACATGCGTACTATCGCTCCTGGCCAAACCGACGCGACGGGGTCCTTTCGCAATTCGTGAAAATTGCTCGTTATTCGTGCAGGACCACGCTCAAGAGCGAGCTGTGAATTTGCAGCCCGCCGTTGTAGTGGATAAAGCCTAGCTTCTTGAATTTGTTCATAAAGAGGTTAACGCGGGAACGCGAGGTGCCGATGATTTCCGCGAGCATCTCTTGCGACACTCTGGGAAGCACTCGTTGGGGC
>JBAUXO010000358.1:0-3152 GCA_049584315.1 Candidatus Sulfotelmatobacter sp.
CGAGGATGTCATCGGCTCGATCAACCATATCCGTACTTCGCGCCAGAAACTTCGCGGCTGCATAGTGCAATCCGACTTGCCTTCTTTTTTGCGCTAGTCTATTGCATTATTTATGCAGATATCAATAATACCTGGATCATTCTCAATTCCGGCGGTGGCCCGACTCTCGACAAGCCAGAAGTCCTCCTCGAGACTCCGTCGAATCCCAATAGAGTGAATAGCTTTCTCGACTTGCGTGTCGCTGACATCCGGGCCTGCTACAAACAATGGCGCGACAAAGGAGCGCTCTTTCTTACCGAGCCGCTAAACAATCGCGGCTGGGAATGGCGCTGCTACATGCGTGATCCTGACGGCTACATCATCGAGGTCGGCCAATATACTCAAATCGCCCTCGACTGGTTCACAAACTACGCCACTTAAGGTGCCAGAGGCAACGGCACTCCTAAAGACGCGCGCATAAAGTCCGCAACTGCCTGGTGAGTCGGATCACCCGGGGAGACTCGGATTCTGTGAATCTAAGATTTTCGTCACGTACCACGGCCGGTAGCCATCGTGAATGATCAAACCGTACCCTTGAGCCTTGAGTTCGCGATGGGCGTTTGGCAAATCAGGTGCTTCTTGTTCAGTGGAACATCTCAGCACGCGGAGAAGAGTTATGTTGACGAGATCATGCGCCGTTTGGAAGACACTCATGACAAAGCGCCGATCATCCGATTCTGTCCGTTGTCAGGAAGGAGGATTTGTCATGGCACGAGTAGTTGAGTTCTACATACCAACGAGCTTCCGAAGAAAAGTCACGCCGGTTCGGCAGTCACAGCCCGGAAAAGTGATCGAGTTTTGCCCTCCAGCAAAGAAAACGGCGTAACACGAGCACTCACTTGACTGCGACAGCCTTCGACAGAGCGGCAGCCTCGACATTCTGGAGGATCGCATGGATGCGGCAGGGGCAATGCTGACTGCGATTTTCAGCCACGCGGCCGACAGAAAGCGGACTGAAAGCGGACTGAGCGAGAGGCAATTCGAGTTTAAGTCCTTCACCATCATCGTAACCAGGAACCGAACCTGATCTCGCCGAAAAATAGCGGACTGAGAGCGGACTGGGAGGGCAAGACCGGATTCCGCTAAGTTCTTTGAAATGTGGTGGCCAGGGACGGAGTTGAACCGCCGACGCCAGCCTTTTCAGGGCCAAAATTAACAGTGATTACAACGACTTCGTGGCACGGGTGGCGCTAGAAGTTGTTGATCGGTTCCGAAGACCGATGCTGTATCCAGTTGAGCTACGGGTGCTCTTTAAGGCCGGTCCTGTGCTCCGTGATAGATGCGTAACACTTCGATGGTCTGCTCGGTCACGCGATAGACCGCGACATAGGGCAGGGGTTGAAACAGAATTTCTCGGGTGCCTTCCTCGCATCCGGGGCGTCCACGGTTGGGCCACTGCTTCAGGGCCCGGATAGTGTCATAGAGCTTCCGCATGGTGGGCTGTCGATAGTGCGGGTGGTGCTCTTTGAGGTAATTGCTTACGTTCTGCAAGTCCGCTGCGGCGGCGGGCGTCCAGCGGATACGCATTTAGGAGCGCAACATCTCTTCGAAGCGGGCGTCCATTTCTTCTTCTTCGATAAACTCGCCCCGGTCGGCTTGTGCAATGCCTTCCCGCACGGCGGCGCGGAACTGCACATCTTCGACGACGCGCAAAGCAGCATCCTTCACTAATCGCTCGGGGTCTGTCCCTGCGATGGTGGCGACTTTTGCAAGCTGTGCTTCCTGCTCGGGTGTGAA
This sequence comes from Candidatus Sulfotelmatobacter sp., assembly GCA_049584315.1. GTDB lineage: Bacteria > Acidobacteriota > Terriglobia > Terriglobales > Acidobacteriaceae > Sulfotelmatobacter. Next base: position 1,777 of record JBAUXO010000358.1, read on the forward strand.
GCGTACTTCCATGCACTTCAAGGTACGTCAAAACGGCAAATGACGCAACACCACGGCAAAGCCCCGCGCGGCGGGTCGGTCACTGGTCGTGCTCGTCGTCAGCAAAGCCGCGTTTCTCCTGCTTCTTGGGCGGGGGCGGCGGTTCTTTGCCAATAGGAAAGAACCATGTAAACCGCTCATGTGAAACCGTCACCGGCCACGCTTGGATTACCAAGGACGCGACCGGCGATACTGTTATATGCACCGTTGAACACAGCCGAACACGGCCAGTTCCGCGAATAGTATCGCACCACCGACGGGCATCGCCTCTTCGATAGAATTGTCGCTGTGTGCGTATTCCGGCGATGTGAATGGTCGATTCCAGCGCGATGTGAATGGTCATTCCGGCCATGTGAATAAAGTCGGAGCGCAGCGACGCTGGGATTACAATCATGCCCGACACCTTCGAGATTAATCAAGGTGCACGATTCATATTCAGCATTGTTTCGTTTCCGTTTTTGTCATTGTTTCGTCTCTCGGTTGCTCTTGTGAAACCAGTTCTTCGTTCTTGCTCGTTTTGTTCCTTTTGTGTCTGTCTCCCGTTTTTCTCGGAAAGATATCGCGCCAGGATTGCCTGAGAGCGACGATCTCCGACTCGATCGACCCACAGCATGCCTGGTTTTGTCTCTTTTGGGGCGCATTTCACTTTTCCGAAGTCCGGCATGGGATAGCCCAAAGCTCAGTTTGCTCGAATGTATTCACCTTACGGGCAACATAGTTCCAGTACTGAGGCGATATCTCCTGTTGGACTTCTTCGAAGAGGTTCGCGAAGTAGTGCAAGCTGCTGATGGGCGTGCCGCCTCCGTTCTGGCGGACCGCGGCGTACTTACGCAGGGCACCCAGCAAAATGGCACGCTCGACGTGGAGGAGCGAGACCCCGCGATGATGGAGCGTCAGAGCCAGTTTCTCATCGGCAGCCGTAAAGCTACTCTGTACGCAGCGGCGCTGGAGAAACCGACGTTTCACTTCTTCCACATAGCGTCGTGATTCGTCGCTGGCAGCGGAATCGTACTCGCGCTGATAAGGCCAGAAGCGATCTCTGATCTCGATGACGCCGTCTGCTCTCAGGGTGCAGATACCTTGCCGCTCTAGTTCTTCGAGGGCAAGATGCATATCGCTTTCCTTTTTGCCCAGCGCTCGAGCCAACTCTGCCGGTGTAGCCGACAGAGTACCTCGGCCCCGCTCGGCATGTAAGCAGAGCCAGACGAACAGTTTGAAGGTCGCGTCGGAAAGCAGTTCGAGGGCGCAGCGGACTTCCCGGCCGGCGGCAAACCAGCCAGTCGGCTGCTTCAGTTGGAAACGAGTTCCTCCACTCATTGGCCATCCTCCTGGTCGGG
>JBAUXO010000359.1:0-24971 GCA_049584315.1 Candidatus Sulfotelmatobacter sp.
CCTAACTAGCCAAGGGCTTCGCCCTTGATATCCCTCCGGGATATGGAGCCAGAAGATCAGGAGCCAGAAGCCAAGATCGTTCGCACATAAGCGTTGAGCAGCTTGCTGGTTTCTTCCAGGGTGCTCATCAGCGACTCGTTCTGGCCGTAGCCCAAGTCTTGGGACAGAATCAAATAGTACCGGCACTCTTCGACCGAACCCTCCGCAATATTCAGGAATCGGGCTTTCTCAGGCGCGCTACGCTTGCCGAAGCCCTCGGCGATGTTGGCAGGAATGGAAACGGCCGCACGACGCAGTTGGTGCGCCAGCCCAAACTTCTCCCTTTCGGGAAACGAATCGCTGTAACCATAAACCGCTAAGACAAACTCATGTGCCTTTTGCCAGACTCTGAGGTCACGGAAGTTGCGCGCCGGGGAGCGATCGGAAGGCATACCCTAGAAGCGTTCATGGCATCAAGCTTCAGGTGTCTCACCACACTGGAGGTTGGCCATGAACGCCTTTTTCGAACATCATCAGAATAACATCAAGTTTCGCTACCGCTGCTTCGACCGCCTTCTCTTGAATGGCTGTATTCAGCCGTTCCTGGACGGAGCCCGAGCCCAGGGCTTTTTCTGGGTCTATCGGAAGATTTATCCGGTGAGCCGCAACGTTTTGCGGGAGGTGGCAAACCATTATCACCACTGGGCCGAGCACAGTGCTCAGAAATGGGGCGTAGAAATCGTGGACGACCCGAAAGGTCGGCGCGACGACTTCGTAAAGCCCTACTTGGAAAAGGCACAGCCCGACCAAGTGGTGGTGATCATCAAGGCGCGCGAACCCGCCGGCATTATGACGGCCATCGGTGCCGGGAAAAAGTGGCATCTGGAAACCAAGTATCGCTGGGTGAAGCAATACAACTTTTATATCCAGGATGCCGAATGGGGGCCGATATTCGTTCGGGTATGCCCGTACTTTCCCTTTTCCACCCGGATCTGCCTCAACCAGCACTACTGGCTGGCCGAGAAGATGAGGCAAGCGGGGATTCGCTTTACCCAAAGCGGGAATGCCTTTCGCCGCTGTAGTGATCCCGCGGCTCTCCAGGAGATAGCTGATTCCTTAACCGCCAAGGATCTCCTACGGTGTGGTCACAAATGGATCAACCGCCTGATTCCTTTCTTCCGCAGCTCAGAACGGCGGGAGCACGGTTGCTGGCATCAACTGTTCTTCGCCCAAGTGGAATATTGTGACAACCTGATCTTCCGACGTCGCGCAGCGCTGGATCAACTGGGCGATCGACTCCTGGATGCCAATCGCCATCTCGGCCGACCCGACAAGCTTACGGTGATCTTCGGCCGGCGGATCACCAAACAATACTCCGGCAAACTACAAACCGAAATCGAAGACTTGCATCTGGGAAACCCCGTGATGAGGAGCTATTACAAGAATGGTTTTGCCAAACATTATGTACGCGATCATGATGTGCTGCGCTTTGAAACTGCCAGCAATGATGTGAAAGGAGACTACGGCATCAATAAGGCAGTAGAAAACCTTGTTCCGCTGCGAGAAAAACTGCAGGGCATCACCGAGCGCTATCAAAATGTGCAACAGGATATCTTGGAAACTTTTCTCGATCGAGGAGAGCTCAGAAAGCTAGGGGAGCCAACTCTCCTACCCAATGGCAAGCGCATTCCGGGACTCAAACTCGACCACCCTCGGCAACTGGCGGTAATGAGTTCCCTGATACGATTCTCCCACGTCGCCGCAGGCGACACCTTCACGACCGCGGAATTACAAGCGGCTGCGGCCGAGGCACTCGGCATACCGATTGAGAAATTCCCTCTCGGCGGAGTGCGCTACGAATTATGGAAGCTCCGAGCCAAGGGTCTCATTGAAAAACTGCCCCACTCTCGTCGTTATCGGCTCCTGCCCAACGGATATCGTATCTGTCTGCTGTTTCTCAAACTCTTCGACAAGATCTACGCCCCACTCACCGCTGGCCTTCTGCATCCCTATCCCGGAGACCGAACCATGACCGCCGACCGTCTCCATCAACTCGACAAGCTCTATCAGTCTGTGATTGCCGCCTTGGATGAATTAGTCGCCGCGGTCGGGCTGAAGATTGCTGCGTGATAAGGCTATAACGAGAACGAAATTCTCGTTGGGGCCCCATTAACGGACTAAAGTGGTCGGTCAGTCTGGGTCAACGGGGATGTGGCTGTGTGAACTCCAGTCGATTTCCCCACGGATCATTGGCGTAAAAACGTCGGACAGCGCTCAATGCTTCGTCCCAGACGCAACGGACTCCTTCTTGCTCTAACAACTTGAAAACGGAGTCGATGTCGCTGACGGAAAACGCAGGGTGAGCTTTGGTTGCTGGCTGGAAAGGCTCCTCAACACCAATATGAAGCTCGAACCTATTCTGAACCAGCAGCCACCCCGGAGTCGCAAAGGTGCAGGCTTCTCGATCTCTTGTAGTCCAAGTAGGTCGCCGAAGAAATGGCGTGCCTGCGCCTCACATCCCTTCGGAGCAGCAATTTGCAAATGATCAATGTCTGTGACCCAGATGCGGTAATTATCTCAAAGTGAGCGACTAGCACTGATTATGGATGCGTGCATAGACCACTGGCGCCCATTCTGAAGTTGCGTGGACAATCTGGTGCTTCATTGCGTAGTCCACATGCGTTGTTCTTTTGCGTCGCTCACGCTGCCGCACATACTGTTGATGTCGCGATTCTCAAGGACAGGTTTGGGAAACCCTCGCTTCGTTACGCCCAGCATAGCGCGACCTACGCATTCAGTCGTCGTCACATAGTTTGGGAAAAGCATTTTCAATAACGGATACAGGGGCTTCACCAACGCGTAAACAGTGCCATACCATGCCGTCTTTGTGCGAATGCCATGAAGGAGTTGAACGTAGCCGGGGCGAAACAGGAACACAGCTTTAAATCGCATCTGCAAGAGTGCGTTTTCTGTTCTGCCTTTTACCCGCGCCCACATTAATCTGCCGCGCTCCGTGCTATCGGTTCCCGCTCCAGACACATAGATGAAGGTCATTGTCGGGTTGAGCTTCGCTAAGGTTTTAGCCACGGAGACTGTCAGATCGTATGTCACACGCCGATACGTCTCCTCCTTCATCCCTACTGACGAGACGCCGAGGCAGAAGAAACATGCGTCGTAGCCTGAGAGACTGCCCTCAATCGCCGCGAGGTCAGAAACGTCTGGGTGTGCGATTTCGCGCAGTTTGTCATGGTGCGGCAGGCTGGCGTTGCGGACAACCGCGAGGACGCTCTCGACGTCAGGGTCGAGCAGGCACTCGCGCAAGACGCCCTGCCCGACCATGCCCGTTGCTCCGAAGAGAACTACTTTCACTTGGCCGTCTCCTATTTCTTACGAAGGCGCATACCGACCGAGTGCGCCGACCATCGACCGCACAATAGGCACTGCGCTTCATCGAAATTGGACCTGCCCGGTTCAGTCTTAATTTGTTATGCGCAATAGGCGCTTCCCGGTCGGGCTGTCAACCGAGTTTCTTGCAGACCGGACATGCACAAAAAGCGAAATGACCGCCACCCATGTTTCCGCAGAGCGGACAAACGCAAAAGCCATAGTGATCACCGCCAATGCTCTTGCAGGTGGCGCATATACAAGAGCCGTAGTGATCACCACCTACCTTACGGCAGACGGGGCACACACAATAGTCGTAGTGCTGTCCGCCAAACTTATAGTCGCTCATGGCTAGAATCCTAACGTGAAGAAAAGAGTCGCGTTGGCCCAGTTAATTGGATGAAAGATTGAATGATCACGGATGCTCCGTGGTTTCGGCGCTGGCAGCGTTGTGGGCTTTGCTGCCGAAGTGAAGCCGAAGGCGGACCTCGGATTCAGAGCTAGTGCAGCCTTTCCCGTCTCGAAACCGATAGCCATGCTTGCTTTCCGGGCGGGAGTTGCACCATTGCACCCGCTGGAGTCCAGCGGCTTTCACGGCGCACTACTGCTCCTGCTCAGGAACGGCCTTTGCGGCCCCTGAGCGTGGATGTGGCTTCGGCCTGAGTAGCGCTCGGACAGGTGCATCCGTAATCATCCTTACCCGATCATTGCCTTCCAGCTATCGCAGCTTCTATCGACTCGCTTCCTAACCCCGCCTAACTCAGTTGCTCGGCGAACAAATCGTGAATCGCCCATGCAAAACCCATAGCTCCGCCGCGTCAGCGGCTTCGTACAAATCCCCCTATCGCAAGTGCGCCGGCGTGATGCACTTGGGCCCACCCCAAATGTTCCGCGCCGGCACACTTGTCGATAGGGTACTAAGATTTTTCACCAATTGACCGAAAGTTCCCCTGTGCACCTACTCCGCGATCATCCCGATCGTCCCAAGCCACGTGTCCACCAACTGAGGCCATCTGGTTATGGGAAGCTCCGTGCGCCGCAGTCCAAACGCATGACCGCCCTGCGCGTACAGATGCATCTCGACCGGAACGCCGGCGTTCTTCAGCGCAATGTAGAAAGCCAGCGAGTCGTTCACATTGTCCACGTGGTCATCTTCCGCCTGCAGCAAAAACGTAGGCGGCGTCTGGTTGGTGACGGGAACGTCGGGATTCAACCCCAAATCTCTATCGGCAGTCGCCGGATAATGAAGCACAAACTTTTTAGCTCCCTGCTTAGCATCCCATTCGGCTGCAGCAATCGATAGATGCCCCGGATAAATCGCCACGGCAAAATCCGGACGGCAACTTTCTTTGTCCGCGGAGTCTACAGCGGGATACAAACGCCTCTCGAAGTGCGTACTTATCGCTGCTGACAGATGCCCGCCTGAGGAAAACCCAAGCACTCCAACTTTGTGAGGGTCGATATGCCACTCCGCGGCGTGAAAGCGTATCAGCCCCATCGTCCTCTGGGCATCTTCCAGCGCCATCGGTGATTCCGGATAAGGCCCTGATTTTGGATACGGCGCGGGCTTCGGATACCCCGGCTCACCCGGCACGCGGTACTTCAACAGCACACACGTGATCCCCTTGGACGTCAGCCAGTCGCAGACCTCCGTGCCTTCCAGATCGATGGCCAGATCCAGGTAACCCCCGCCCGGAAATACGACGACGGCGGCACCCGTATTCTTTCCGATTGGCGAATAGACCGACATGGTAGGGAGCGACACGTTACTCACGCCCACTGCCGGCTTGCCGGCTACCAGAAACTCCTTCCCGGTCGTCTTAGCGACCTCTGGCCCCGCGACAGGCTGCGCATCAGGGACTGCTCCGGGCCAGATCGGCACTTGGGTATGTCCCGGCGATGCCTGCCATGCAGTTGTCTGCGCACTGAGACCGCGAGGCGCAAACAGAATACAGACAGCAAGGAGCAATGGCTTCATCAAATCCTCCACAACTTTTGTGCATAAACCGGCGTCCTAATCAAAGTCGGTGGGCAGTGAGGGCTGTGAATAGTGGTCGAACATTCGAAGCACATGCGCTTTAGTGATTCGGCCGGGGTCCAGTGACATGGTATCGAGATCTGATTTAGCGAGATACGCAACTTCAGAAGTCTCAATGTTTGTGTTCTCGCTGCCTCCCACCAGGTCGCACAGCAAATAGATCTTATAGAAGTGGTAGAGGTGAGCTCTATAACCGTGTTTACGGTGATCATATATTGCGGCCACTTTCTTTGCCTTAACACTGAAGCCCGATTCCTCAAGAACCTCTCGTTCAACCGCTTGCGAAAGTGATTCATTTACGTCTACATAGCCACCAGGCAGTGTCCATGCATCGCTTGCTCGTTTTTGGCCATAAGAATCTTATTGTCAGCGAATATTGCTCCGCGAACGTCTATCTTTGGCGTTACGTACCCAGACTCCGCAGAAAAGACCTTATTCACGCATTGCTTGGAGTGAACGGAATGTTTCGCGATCAGTTCCGCCGCAATTTCATTAAGCTGTTTGAACCGCTGCAAATCGTACGGGTCTTTTGAGAAATAGAAGCCACTACTCGATATAGCATGAATTTCCCGACTCAAATCCAACAGAGTCTTTTCCATAACCCTCACCTTTTGGCCGAGCTGGAAATCCAGACCAATCGCGGCATCACACCACTTATCAGATCGGCCCAGGTCAGTATTCCACATCCTTGGAAACAGGCAAACCGGAACTGGTTGGGAGGACAACTGACGAAACCTGCGATTTCGCTCATTGAGGATAAGGCGATAAGGCGTCACCGGCGGAAGAAACCGAACACACCCAGCATTAGCATCAATATTCCCATGCCCATTAGCATGAGGCCAGACAGTCGTGAGCGATATCTGAACCCCATCTTGCCTACGGGTGTCGGGTGCGGCAAGCTTGTGGAATGATCCAACCTGAAAAGCAAGTAAAGTGGCAGGGTCTGATTTTAGACCAGGAAACAAGTGGGCAGAGCATCGCCGCGTTTTGTCGCGCGCGGGAACTTTCGGGATCGCTGTTTTACTACTGGAGAAAAAGGTTGCGAGCGGTAGCGACGCCTGGGTTCGTGGAAGTGCAAGTGGCAGAGCCACAGTGGAGAGCGAGGCATTCCCGCTCCGCGCCGGGATCCACGATTGAAGTGCGGCTCCGCAATGGGCGCAGTCTGATGGTCGCGGCCGAGTTCGACGCGAGTCACTTGCGGGCGCTGTTGGCGGTGGTGGAATCGGCATCATGATCGGGCTGCCCAGTTTGCACACGCTGGACCGGGCGCAAGCAGCGCGCATCTGGTTAGCGGCCGAGGCGACCGATATGCGCTGCGGATTTGATCGGCTGGCGGAGCGAGTACGCGCGGTGATTGGTCAAGATCCTCTCAGTGGTCATCTTTTTGTTTTCCGCTCGCGGCGAGGGGATCGACTAAAGATTTTGTTGTGGGACCAAGACGGATTTGTTCTTTGGTACAAGCGGTTAGAGGCGGGAGTGTTCAAGCTTCCGCGGGTGCAAGAGGGCGAGCGCTCGCTGGAGTTGCGGGCCAGTGAATTAGCGATGGTGCTGGATGGCATTGATGTTTCGAAGTTGAAGCGCGTACCGCGCTACGCAAGAATCAGCGCAGAAAACAAAGAAAAAATATTCCTCTGAGAAACCCACAGGGCTTGCGTCTATAGTAAGCGCACACTGTGGACACAAAGCTGAACGACCTTCCTCAAGACCGCGAATCGCTGGAAGCGATTCTTCGTTCGCTGATTCTGGAACGAGACCAACAGCAGCAGCGGGCCGAGCAAGAGAGTAAGCGCGCGCATGATCTGCAGGCGGAAAGTCTGCGGCAGAGGAAACGCGCCGACGAACTCCACCTGGAAAATCTGCGGCTGCAACTGGAGCTGCACCGTTATAAGAAATGGTATTACGGACCGCGAGCCGATCGGCTGGCGTCGAGCCAAGAGATGGCACAGGTACTGCTGGAGTTCGGCGAGCAGCTGCAGGCCAAGCCGATCCACCCCGAGGATGTACCCGCCCAGGCCGAGCCGGAGTACGAGTTGCGGCGGGTGAAGCGACGTCCGGGACGACGGCACCTGGCCAACTTCGAAAAGCTTCCGGTCACGACCCAGGTCTACGAACTGAGTGGGGAGCAACGACGGTGCCCCTGCTGCGGAGAGGAGCGCAAAGAGATCGGAGCGGACGAGAGCTGGCAGATCGAATACATTCCTGGGCGCTTTGAGCGCCTTCACCACGTGCGCAAGAAGTATGCTTGCCCGGGATGTGAGGGCATAGGCGAGAATCCGCAGATGGCAGTGGCCGCCAAACCGGAGGCAGCGATTGAAAAAGGCATGGCGGGGCCGGGCCTGTTGGCCTATATCGTGACGAGCAAGTTCTCGGATTACTTGCCACTCTATCGGCTGGAAAACATTTTTGAACGTCAGGGCTTTGAGATCTCGCGGGCGACGCAGTCGATCTGGTGTGGGGACATAGCCGACCTGGTGGAGCCCTTATATGAGTGTATGGTGGAGCGCGTACGGCAATCGCATGTGGTGGCCACCGATGACACGATCATGCCGATGCAAAGCGTAGGCAAGACCAAGTCGGCGCGCATGTGGGTGTATGTCGGGGACGAGGCCAATCCGTATAACGTTTTCGATTTCACCTTGAACCGAGGACGCGACGGACCGAAATATTTCTTGCGAGATTACCAACAAGTTTTGTTGGCCGATGGCTATGGCGGATATGACGGCGTGGTGGCCGGCAATCAGATCACGCGCGCCGGGTGCTGGGCTCATGCCCGGAGGAAGGTCATTGATGCCGAGAAGGTGGCACCCGAGATTGCGAGCGAGGCAGTAGAGTTGATCGGGGCTCTGTTTCGAGTGGAGAGACGGGCCAAGGATTTTTCTGTAGAGCAGCGTCTTGCTTTGCGGCAAGCGGAATCCGCTCCGGTATTAGCCCAGCTGCGAGAGAAGCTTCTGGGGTGGAAAGAGCAGCTGTTGCCCAAGCATCCCATGGCGGAAGCGATCAACTACGCCCTGAATCAATGGGCTGAGCTGAATGTCTTTTGTTCCGATGGTGCGGTACCGCTGGACAACAATGTTTCCACTGCCGCACGCAGCAGTGCAAATGTTATGCCGACTGCCGGATTATGCCGCATCCGGCATTCGGGAAGGATGATTTGCGGAGAACCTGTGGTGATCATGGGTGCTGCTGTCGGCATAATCACAGGCTCTCCAGGAAGGCGAGGAGAGGGTCTGGGGGCCTGAATCGGTCCGGCTTGAGGCCGGATGACGTAGCGTGAGCGAGGGCTCTTTCTTTCAGTTGCATGTCGGCATGAAGATAGATCTGAGTGGTCTCGGTCGATTCGTGGCCGAGCCAAAGTGCAATGACGCTGAGATCCACGCCGCGATGCAGCAGCGCCATGGCCGCCGCATGACGAAGCGTGTGTGGTTTTACCTTCTTTGCTTTCAGCGAGGGGCAGCGTAAGCGAGCAGTTGCGACGTGTTTCGCCACAAGGCGCTGTAGTGCGTCGGCGCTGAGACGCCCACCGTTGGAACTGGGAAAGACCGGCTGGTCGGGCAGTCCAGCTTGTTGCGCCAGCCATTCCTTGAGGACAGCCGCAACGTCAGGGCGCAGCGGCGTGCGTCGCATTTTCCGACCTTTCCCGAAGCAACGTACATGAGCGCCGACACCGAATTCGACATCGCGTCGGCACAGGGATGTGATTTCGCTGTTACGGAGTCCGGTCTGAACGGCGACGAGCAGCAGAGCCTTGTCTCGCCTTCCCACCCATGTGCGGGGATCGGGAGCAGATACCAGCGCTGCAGTCTCGTCGTCGGTCAGAAATTCTACCGGCCCGCGCGTAAACCGCTTCGAAGGAAGAGCCAGAACCCGTTGGCACTGCAAGGTCAGCGCCGGCTCATGAATGGCCACAAACTGGAAGAAGGAGTGCAAGGCGGCCAAGCGGTTATTGCGAGTCCGCGTACAGTTGCCACGCTTGTTTTCGAGGTGATCGAGGAATTTGCTCACGAAGGCGACATCGAGATCTTCCATGCGCAGTTGGGAAGGCGTCCTTCCGAGGCGCTCTACCGCGAACCGGAGCAACAGGCGGAAGGTGTCCCGATAGGCCGCGATAGTGTGTGGGCTTGCGCCCATCTGGTTCAGCAACCGTTCAGTGAAGAAGCGCTCGACGAGGGCTGGAAACGAAGGGGCGTTCATCGTTCACCTCGGTCCGGGCGGCGGTCAAGCCGTTCTGCGGCAAGCTGAAGCAGTTCAGGAACCGCCTCGATGTACCAGTAGGTGTGGACCGCATCGGCGTGACCTAGATAGGTCGCCAACTTCGGCAGTTCTCGTTCAACATCGAGCCCAGCGCGATACCAGTTGATGAGTCTGCAGGTTGCGAAACTGTGGCGAAAATCCTGGAGTCGTGGTCCACGACCGCTTCTTCCTTTTCCTGCGGGCGAGCGTATTCCGATAGCGCACGAGAGCTTGGCGAATGTCTTGCGCGTGGAACTGGGCGCCAGCCGTTGACCCCGCTCCGAGATGAAGAAGGTCTCCGTCGCCCGGCGCCGATCCAGTCGGTCACGTTGTTTTGCATAGCGCGCCAGAGCCTGACGGGTCGAATCGTCGATGGGTACGAAGCGAGATTTTCCGAACTTCGTGTGTCGAATGGCAAGAACGCCGTTTTCCAGATCTACATCTGGTCGGTTGAGAGCTAGTGCCTCCTGAGGCCGCAGGCCTGTAGCGGCGAGGAGTCCGATAAGGGTTTTGTACGTAATAGGCCTTAGCCCTGAGCAAGAAGGGAGCCGTGCCGCTTCGGCCATCAACTCCTCGATCTCCTGGTGGCTATAGATGTGCGGCGGCTTACGTCTTTGCCGGCCCGCAAGTAGGCGTCGAGGCGGCACTTCTGTCTGGCTGTCGATGGTGCTGAGCCAGGCCGCGAATTTGCGCACCATGCTGAGCCTCCGTCCCCAGGTTGAACGTTGTACTCCTTGCGGCTTCATGGCCCAACGGAGCGCAAGGTCGGTGGTAATGAAAGCTGCTCTCTCGTGCTCCATGAAGTTCACAAAGTCAACGAGCGTCTGCGCTGGTTCATGAAGCTTCGTTCCCAGGGCGCGCCGCAGGGCTACATACTGCGGAAGGGCATCACGCAGGGTGATCATTTCTCACCTCCGGCAACGGGCCATGGGAGGGCCACAGTGCGCAACGCTTCGAAGGATACCTGGGTGTAAATCGCCGTAGTGGTGTGCGACCGATGCCGGAGGAGTTCCGCGATCTCCGCCATGGAAGCACCGTGGCGAATCATTTTAGTGGCCAATCCGTGTCGAAACAGGTGAGCAGCTCCGCGACCGGAACGATGAATATCCGCTCGCACCAGCGCTGCTCGCACGATGTGACCGATAGCCGCCGGACCTGTCAGGCTAGTTCGTGGTGCCAACCTCCGCAAGAAGACTCGTCGCGAGGCGCTGCAGCCGCGATCCTTACGAAGATAGGTAGCCAGAGCTTCGCCGATTTCAGATAGCAATGGCAACCGATCCACAATCCTGCCCTTGCCGTGGACCACGATCTCTCCCGTCCGCCAGAGAAGGTCATCGAGTTCAAGTGCGACGATCTCCCCGGCGCGCAGCCCGAGCCGGGCAAGCAAGAGAAGGATCGTGTAATCCCGGCGCCCGGTGGATGTCGATCGATCCGTTTTCGCCAGGATGCGCTCTACCTCCTCCGGACAAAGAAATGCGGGCGGAGCGGCTTGGCGATACTTACAGACAGTGGGAACCGAAGCAGAAAGATCGCGTGACATCCGGCCCGACATAAAGAGGAAACGCAAAAAGGAGCGAAGTGCCGTGCCGAGAAGCCGGATATACTCGCCAGACCGATTTTTGATCTGGCCCAGGACAAAATCCCGAATCGCCAGAGTATTAAGCCGGAACACACGGCCGGTCCGGCCAGCTTGGGACGCGAGAAAACTTCGGATCAAGGGGATATAGACATGAAGGGAGTTCTCCGCAAGCCCGCGCTTGTTGCGCAAGTAGTCCTCATAATCCTCCAGAAGGCCTCTCCACCCCGAACTGCTCCTTGACGTTGGTGGAGATGCATCGCCGGTGCCTGCGCGGAGGAATCGCAGAAACTGCCGAATTGCTCTTCGTTGAACTGCGACAAAATGCTTCGTCCTTCCGGACGAGCGCGCTAGAAATGCAGCAGCTTGGCGGTCATGGAAATCGGCAATGGCAATGCATTTTCCTTCCGCCCACCGAGCAAGGCTTCGCAGAGCCACTCTTTTCTTGCGCAAAGTACGTTCCGCGTAACCGGCGGCTCGAAGGTGATGAAGGAAAAGTTCAACGTGGTTGTCGAACGGCCTCGGACACGCCTTACCTTCCAAAATAGTTGTGTTCATCTGGTCTCTCCTTGTCTGGCATACTTGCCAGTCTGAAGAGACCATACGAATTATGCCGCATCACGGAAATCACAAATCAGGCAGGATCGCACGCAGCGCTAACTGCGCGACATAATCCGGCAGTCGGCATAATGTTTCCGAACGCGAGATGAAGCGCATCATACTGAACCGCAAGAACTCTTTATTCGTCGGCAATCCTCGCGGAGGGCGAACTGCGGCGATCTTGGCCAGCTTAACCAGCACCTGTCGCCGGCACGAGGTGGATCCCCAGCTGTATCTCACGCAGCTGTTGATGAATCTACCCCAGGCAAAAATGAGCGAATTATCCGATTGGCTGCCCGACCAATGGAAGGTTCGTCACCTCGCTCGAATCGCAACCTTCAACACCGCTGCGCGTGCCAGTAACTAACATGTGGTTCGTGTATCGCTCACGACAGTCGATACAACGGGGAGGATTCGCGTGCATGTCTTTCGCGTAGTCTCTCGAAAAACGATCCAAGCGCGCTGCTCGAATAATCACCCTTGGGTCGAAGCCTGTTCTTAAACATCTTTGAGCTTCTGCGGAGCGAAGCATTGCAGTGCGCCTTGGGCGATTAGCAACACGCAAGCGAGACTAAAACCGGTTGTGATGATTGCGCTTCTCACCGCGAACACTCTACGCCAACTTTGGGCGAGTTCCAAACTTAACTGTCGTAACCAGATGGGCGTTAACACGTTTTGACCGCTGGTCATTAAGTGCTATGGATTTTGCGCCAACTAACGCTCTCCGGCAAGCCTTACTTCACTCTAGTACCTGTTGAATGGCAGTACTGCGTCCACACCTTCCCATCTTCCGAATACTCCTGCACGTAGCTGACACGGTCGGTTCCCAGCCCTTTCATTGTGCCCCTGATCTGATAAATCTTCCCCTGCACCATCACTTCCTCCGTTGCGGTTAACACGCTGTTCGAGATCGACACCCTACGAACGCCAGAACCGGCGTGGTTATCGAACCAATGCGATAAGCCGGTTGAAACTTGGGAAGTTCAAGACCAGCCTCAGTCCAATGGGATATATTCCGGAGGAAAGCGAGCCCAGGACACAGGGCGATCCCGAATCGGGGCAATGGTTCACTGTCAAGGGTCTCATTAAGGACATTTGGAATTCCTACAGGTTCGAACCGTTCACGCAAAAAGCAGAGATGCTGTTCAAAGCCTGTGAATACAAAATTGAGGGGGAGATTCAACGCGTTATTACGAAACACGTGCTACTACGAAACTGCATTCAGCATCATGAAGGTGGAACTGTGGATGCCGATGCATTGCGCATGGGTGGAGTGCGAGAATTCACACTCGTGGGACCTCGCAAGTCCACGATGACGCTTGGCAGTGGAGCAAAAATCTTTTTTCCACAACAAGAGCTATTTGCGTTCGCTAAAAATCTCGACAAATTAGCAACGACGTTTGATGCGCATACGCGAACCCGAATCCGACAGAAGCACTGGCTCTCAAACAAAGCAATTGAGAAACTGCGTCGGCCCATGACGTCAATCAGCACACGCTGGGGAAATCTGTAGAAAAGAAACTGTGCGAGCGTCCAAGATGGCGGAAGTTTTGAAAACGCTTCAACAATGGGAAATAGCACAATTTAGTGAGAACGTCAAAACCAACGACTAAGCGCAAACAATCCCCCCTTTCATTGACTTGCCTGTTTCACAGACGTAAGATTCGCCACAAATGATCGGCAAAACCATCTCGCACTATCGCATCGTCGAGAAGCTGGGCGGCGGCGGGATGGGAGTGGTATACAAAGCAGAGGACACCCGACTGGGGCGGCTGGTCGCCCTGAAGTTCCTCCCGGAAAACTCCTCCGTCGACGCGTGCGATCTGGAGCGCTTCAAACGCGAGGCACGCACGGCCTCGGCGCTCGATCATCCCAACATCTGCACCATCTATGAGATCGACGAAGATCGGGGATGCCCGTTCATCGCCATGCAACTGCTCGAGGGGCAAACCTTACACGAGCGCATTGGCGACAAGCCAGTACAGCTCGCCACGTTGCTGGGCTGGGGATTGCAGATCACGGAGGCCCTGCAGGCGGCGCATGCTAAAGGAATCATGCATCGCGACATCAAGCCGGCGAACATTTTCATTACCACGCGGGAGCAGGCGAAGATTCTCGACTTCGGTCTGGCCAAACTCACACTGCCGGATTCGGTGAGTTCGAGCGACCCCACGATGTCGATGAGGGCTCCGCTGACGCACAAGGGCGCGGCCGTGGGCACGGTGGCTTACATGTCGCCGGAGCAGGCGCGCGGCGAGCCCCTCGATGTGCGCACTGATCTGTTCTCGTTCGGAGTGTTGCTCTATGAGATGGCCACGGGCAAGCAGGCGTTTTCCGGGTCGACCTGGGCGGTGACGGTGCATGCCATTCTGGGCCAGGCTCCGGTTTCGCTAAATGAGTTGATGCCCGGACTGCCCCAGCGTTTGCAGCAGATCATCGACAAGGCGGTGGTGAAGAATCGCGAGCAACGATACCAGTCCGCTGCGGAAATTCACCGCGACCTGCTCCAGCTAAAGAAAGACCTCGAGTTGGGAAGGAGCTTAACGTCGACTCGTACGGCGGCAATCTGGTCTTTCAAGCGCAAGCTCCAGCTGGCCTTGGCTGCAGTCTGCGCTGCTTTGCTCATTGCTGTCGGGGTTTGGTGGCCGAGGCTCACGCACCGCCTCCGATCGACCGTCGCCCCCACGGCATCCATTTCGCTGGAGAAGAAGAGCATTGCAATCATGCCCTTAGCCAGCATTGCCGACGATCCGAAACTAACGGCGTTCGGCAAAGGACTGCTCGAGGATGTTTCGGCCAAGCTTTCGCAGCTGAGTGCGAATCACGATCTGGAAATTATTTCCCCGCGCGCGCTGGAGGATAAGAAAATCGCCACACTTACCGATGCGAAAAAGGAGTTCGGCGTCAACTTGGGCCTCGCGGTCTCGCTCAAGCAAGATGGCGACCTGGTGCGCGCCGCTTATAACCTGATCGACACCGGCACCGACAAGAACCTGGCCGGAGACGCAATCACCGCGCCAGTTTCAGACCTGTTCACCATCGAAGACAAGCTCACCAGCGGCGTAGCCGACGCCCTGCGCATCAACCTGCGCACCGAGGAACGGCAAGCCCTCGGCGCCCACGCCACCACCTTGCCTGAGGCGTATCAATATTTTGTTCAGGGAGTGGGTTATCTCCGTCTCAGAGCTCAGCGCGAAGCGCTGACCAGTGCCGAAACCGTTTTCAAACAGGCTCTCAAGATTGATCCCAATTATGGCCCAGCGGAAGCCGGTCTAGGTGAAACGTATTGGTATCTATACGACACGACCAAACAGAAGCGATGGATCGAGCCGGCGCAGCAAGCTTGTTCGAAGGCCATCGATTTAGGAAGTGCAGGCGCCGAAGGTCACATGTGTCTGGGAACGATTGAAAATGGCACAGGCGAATTTGAAAAAGCTGCTGAACAGTTCCAGCAAGCTGTACAGCTCGATCCGATCAATGACGATGCTTATCTCATGCTCGCCAAGGCTTACCAGAACCTCAACCAGTTGGACAAAGCCGAAGAAACCTACAAACGGAGAATTAGTCTTCGCCCAGAGTACTGGCGAGGATACAGTGCGCTGGGAGTTTTTTATGTGAGCCAGTCCGAATACGACAAAGCGCAGGAGATGTTCCGGAAGGGACTTTCGCTTAAGCCCAACAATTACCGTGACTACAGCAACCTCGGGGCGGTCCTGCTCTACGAAGGCAAGGACGACGAGGCGACGCGCGACCTGGAAAAATCGATCGCAATCCGACCCTCGTACTATGCATATGAAAACCTCGGTGCCGCGTACCTCGGGCTGCGGAAATTCGATCAGGCAGCACGGAATACGCAGGAGGCACTCAAGCTTGATGACAGCGATTACCAGACATGGGGAAACCTGGGCGACGCCTACTACTACGGCGGCAATAAGTCATCGGGAATGGATTCCTACAATAAGGCAATTTCCATGGCCGAGCAACGGCTGAAAGTCAACCCTCGCGACACGGACGTTCTAAGCGACCTGGCCAGGTATTGGGCCATGCTGGGAGACCGTAGCAAAGCTCTCGACTACCTCGATCGTTCCCTAATCGGGAAGAACGACAAAGAGTTACTGTTTGGTGCCGCCCTGGTGTACAACCAGTTGGGCGAAACCGGGCCCGCTTTAGAGTGGTTAAGCAAGGCTCTGGCTGCGGGGTACTCAAAGTCGGTGGTGAGCAAGGCTCCGGACTTGGATAATCTGCATGGCAACCTGCGTTACCAGACTTTAATGCAGCAGAAATAGCGGTTGTCACAAAATACTTACAGGCGAACTTCCCCGAAAGTGCCTAGTGGCTTCAGCTCGCCGCCCGCCGCGCACTCCCGGTCCCCCCGCTCTCCACGCCCACCTACCCCCCGGTCCACACACCCCGCTCGCCGCACTCGCGTAAGAACGCTCCCCGCGCCGCCCCGTATATCCTGCCAAGGTAGGGGGGTAGCATTTTCCCCTCAATGCGTAATACCCCCTCAAACGTTTGAGTCCGATGTTCTGGCGCCTGTAAGCTCACCTTTTTGCCACAGTCCACCGCCAGAGAGTCGCGAAATCGCCAATGAGTTGGCGCACGGGCTATTATCTTCGATTCGGGTGTGCGGGAAATGTGCGGGAAACGCACACTGCCCAAGCGCCGGTGAAGTCACCTTTCATTGAGAAGGCGAGCGTAAGGTCCGGTCGCAAGAAGTTCTCGCGTACCCAGGTTAGCCTACACCGCCAAACTGCCTGCCTCTCTCATAGGCCTTGCCCGGTATCGAAACAGGCGTCACTCCAGCAGAGCGCCGACGGAGGCCACCTTAGCTGTGCAGGACTCTGGCATCGGTCTTATTGACCTTCAGCTGATATACCGATATACCCACGAGAGGTCGTTCCCCGGAATGTGCGGGTTCTGGGGATTTTTCAGAAACGGGATGTTCTGTACGACCGCCGATGGCGATCATCACGTCTGTTTCTTGCATTGCCGCGATCCCTTCTGTTCAGAGCCGAACTAAAGTGCAGGGTATGCGGAGAGCGCGTCCATGCCGAGACGGCGGGCAAGCTCCGGGTAACGGCTCATCAATCTCGATAAATTCCGCCGCGCCCTCTCGGGCGAACAATTGGGGTAGGCGCTGGGGCACCGACCGATGAGCGCCCACCTTTTCATTTTCGTGGCGAGCAGATGCTCGCGAAGCTGCGGCTTTGCACGCATTTCTGAATTTCCTCCTGCGGAGCCTCGCAAGGAATTTTCCGGTGATCATGGCAATTCTGCTGAACCGGCAGATTGATGGAGCCTGCCGCAGCCGCGAAAACTCCGCTCCATCAGAGGGATTTGAAAGTCGCGGAATTGTGCGCGAGTGTGCTGGAAAGCGCCGTCGAAAACGACTGTCCTCATCAGATAGCACTCACTTATCCTGAGCCGGGGGTCTTGGATGGATGTTAAGACACTTACGGCGATGATTTCGGCATCGCTTGCTGAAGCTTGACGGTAACAAGGCGAAGCGCGTCGGGCGAGAGCCGACGTGCCGTATCGACGTGAGCGCTGTGGGCTAGAAAACTTACTTCGTTCCCCGAATAGCATCCGAACGCAAACCCTTCGGGAAATGAACCTTTGGTACCGATCCTTTCGCCGGTCTTGAGGTCATACTCGTCGAAACCAGCAAAGGCGCGTTGCCTCTGACCAACCCGGACAGGTAGTGATATGCCTCCACAGCGACACCGGGGCCGAAAAGCCATTCGTTGTGATAGTGCGCATCGTTGTCGGGTGGAACAGCGACCACCGTGATATCTATATGACCCTCTCCTGATAGCATCGCAATCGCTGTCTGCGGCGGTTCGTTCGAGTGCAGCATGACATACGCTACGCCGTCGCCCGCCGCCATGTGTTCACCACTGGCAAAACTCCAGCCGCCTCCTCCGGGCGGCAGAGGCAGATAGACACTCTTCACGAACTTGTCGTTTTCATCCAGAATCGCGAACCCGAACTTCCGATCTTCAGGATGGTCGGGATCGTCCAAGTGATCGCCCGTCATGATCGTTCTTCCCGATGGCAGCACCGCCATCGCATGCGGATAAAGAGGAAGTGTTCCTTGATCTTGTTCCAGCAGACTCGCCTGACCGTCAAAGTGATACATCTGAAAGTGGACGCGCCGTTCCCTCGTGGCGTAGACCGCCGACAGGATGTTCACTCCCGTGCCGACAGGTGCGATCACTCCCGGATACGCGTGTTCAGGCAGCGTAAACACCAAGCTCGATCCATCGGGTGAAACGCGCATCACGGAGCTTGCAGCACCGCTGCCCGGGCGGCGATAAACCTGCCCATCTGCTCCGCACGTCGTAAAGCCCATATAACCGTCATTCAGAGATGCCCCTTGAACTACCACGTCGCCGGTAATCTGTTGGGCGGGACTGGCGGCTGACAACACGACGGAGAAGAGTAGCGCGAACGCAAGGCGAGAACACATAAGGTCTTCTCTCAGGTTCGGCCATTTTACCCTTTTAGTTGTCATGCCAGATGAAGGGTGGCGCAAATACGCGATTTCACAACTTCGTCTCTGTTTGCCCTAACACGTGCCGATCCCATCCGGCAGCATGATCCAAGTCGTCCGCCGTCGCACGCCGCTCAAGCGCGGAAGTTCGGGAATTATCCGTGAGCGTTGCAGGAAAGTGCCCCGACGCGCCGAATGACCGAGAAGACTGGGGGGCAGCCTCTCACTGGGCAACTAGCTCATCTCAATCTCGCCTCTCGGCGTCTGAACGACCAGCGCGATGCGCGGCACGCCGGATTTGCGGATGTCGGCTTGTACGGCGGCGGCGTGCAGGATGCGACGCAGTTCGTCGGGTTGCGGAGTCTCGAAGTAGAGCGACTTCGCGGTGCCAAGCCGAGGTGAGTCCGAGGAAGGATGCGGCGAACCCGCTTCCCATTGAATAAAAAAATGGAACCAGCGGCGTGGTCTGCTCGATCTCCAGCGTTTGCCACCGGAGTACCTTGCCATCAGGACGCTGCCGGGAGCCGGGGCGCGGCCCAACAGTCTTAATCCCGGCAGCTTCGACCATACTCTTCGCGGCGGCGATGTCCTCGGTGTGAATCGCCCATTGAATGATGCTGGGCAACGAAAGCTCTCCTAGCTTGCGCACGTCGGGCGCATTCGCTTGTGCTGGGTCAGGCGCGATGATTTCGAGATAGTGCCCCATACCGAGCGAAAGTAGGGCATTGCATGTGCCACCCCCGGGATGATTCCCGCCGAACTTCGCACGCACGCCCGTGCGTTCCTCAACCCAGCGGATGCCGACATCGAGGTCACGTGCGCCGAGCAGGATGTGATCGAACGCATCCGTAGCATCGCGCACCGAAACATCGAGCATGCTACTCAATGAAGAAGCCTCAACGTGCTCGCAAACTAACGCGGCGAAGCATCCAGCAGATATTGTCATCCATTTGCGGCGATTCATGAGCGGAAGAATAGGACGGAGCCACCTGCAGCGTCAATCAGGCAACAGATCGCGTCCAATTTGTGGGAAACCAAAGAATCTAGGCGTGGGCTGATGAACTTCTGGACTGCTGTTCTCCTATCAGGAGGGACAGCAGCCCACTAGACCAGAAGACCAGAAAACCTTCCTATATATATCTGGGTCTCCTGTACACATAGGGGTTTTGATCTTGCCTTCTCCTAACCCAACAATGAACTGGCAGCGGACAATATCCGCCAGCCGGGTTGGGCAGGTGGGGCAACTTTCCTATTGTGGAAAGGCTTCAGGTCGGGCGCGTACATCAGCACTCCGTCCGTTCCGTTTGCCACTTCGGATCATTTTGTTCAATGCCCCACCTCAGGATCGCCGGCCCGCCTCCAGCACCTCAGCACCTCAGCACCTCAGCAGTTGTTGCTGAACTAGACTAGGCAAGTCGCCACAATGATGGTCTCCCCTCGCTGCCTCGCTTGAACTTCTTCTTGTCACGCCGTGCGCGGTAGGTCACCGCGTCGTGGAGTCTGCCGTATAGATCGGTGTGGGACAACAGGCTGGCTCCCACCTGCATGGCGTCAATCGCTGACCACTCGCAATTGGGTTTGGGTAACTGGATATTGGTTGGGGTTGGTTGGTTGTTCATCATGATACTAAATACTGAGGTTTGGGGCATACTCGAAAATATACGCGGCCCTGTTTTCATCGGTCGCGCTTCCAAGTAAAAAATGCCATGCAAGTCCAGATAACGCTTACGGCGTCTCCTATTGAGTCCACCTCTCATCCGCCTCTCGTCGTGGTCAATTACTGCACCAGTTCGCTAATAGGTTTGGCAGCCAGCAACCACGGGCACTGCGCCATACTCTTTCCTGCATCCAACTCGCGCATCGTCGCGACTTTCAGCTCGCGGGAATATTGCTGTCGGGGCATCTCCATTGTTCTCCTCCATTCAATGTAAATTGCCCCTTAATCTCGTGTCTCACTTTTGGGGTGCAGTCCATCCACCACTATCCACCACGATGCTCTCTCCTCTTTTCTGCCTGTCTGCTTCCCCCATCCGGTCTGGTAGCAAACCCAGCGCCTTAGAGCAAATGAGTAGGTGGTTGACACCACGAAGCAACATAGATGAGTTAGCTCTTAAGAACCGCTCGGGCAATACGACCCATCCCACCGATTCACGGGGGTTCTGGGATTCTGAAGGCCTGATTGAGCCAACTGAAAGCTATAACCTAAACGATGCTCCTTAAAGGCAGGTTCCTTCTTTCCTGATATGGATGTCGCGGAGCTTGTCGGAGAGGCTGAATTCGATGGCAACATAGACGGTCCAGTGCTCACAGATTAAGTTGTCGGGTTCTTCGCCGATTTTGATTTCAAACGTATCGGCATCCTTTCCCCCGAACCGGGCCCGATTGTATTCAATTCGGCGCGAGTCAAGGTACGATTGAACATCCGGCCTGCTCATCCCTACGCGAAGGTCGCGTTCGAAGGGCATCATCGCCACGCGGTAGCTCGCTTCCCGTCGGGCATGTGTGATTTTGGAATACACAGCCCAAGTCAACGCCAGAAGTCCTATCACAATCAGAATGAACGTAAGCCCCTTCTTCATAAGGGAAATTCTATAATCGTCTTGCAAACGTGAAAGATGGCTGTCGTAATATAGGTTAACGCTTTTTGACGCGGACGGGGTTGTCGGACGATTCTCGGTGAGTGAAATTGTTCTCGACAGTTGAGAACCGGGTAGGATTAGATGACCGGGTAGGATTAGATGACGAGGACAGGAGGCAACAAATGCGGCATTGGCCTGGAATTCTCGCGCTAGCCATGTGTGCTTCCCCCGCGGTGGCGGGACCGCTTGCCCCGTGTATTAGGGCGGGCGGCTCTGCATCTGGAAGTTTTCTCGCCATCACAGACGCCGAATTTCCTCATGCGCTTCCAGCCATGGCTGATAGGGTCACTCTGCAAGTTGTTCCGAAAGAGACTTTCGTAAATGACACGAATCACAAAGTGGCTGCTCCGAACACGTACTGGAATGGTTATGACTGGAGAGGTTGGAGCGTTCAACTCACAAAAGGGGATGCCTTCGTGTCATCTTGCCCGCTCTCGCTCATAACCGACGATGGCGAGTTTCTGATTCTATTGGACAGGTCGGGCATCAACTCTGCCATACGCATTTATCGTCGACCCGAGCAAGGGCATAACGGCATGCCGGTGAGAGACATTGCGCTTAAAGAAATCTGGCCGCCAGAAAAATTGCAGGAGCGGAGTTTCATGGGTTTCACTGACGAAACGCCGGACTGGTTCGCGGGGAGCACTTTCGACTTTTCCTCCGATTCGCGCATATTGATTCAGAAGAGCCGGTGGGGAAATACCGTCCGCATCCACCTGATTGATGGTTCGGTTTCTCCCTAGAAACAGCCCACGCATCGCTCCCCGCTGCCACTAGCTGTTGAAAAATCGCGATGGCACTTTTTGATCCGGACTGGTGTTGGGCAATTCTCGGTGAGCGTTATGGCCTGATAGAAACAGTTGACGTGTGTTCTGCTGCTTATCGCGGCACGGCAGAATCGTCCTTTCGACGTTCTTCCCGAAAATTTGTTGTTGCTAGCGAGCGCGGCCAGAATGCGCGCGTTCACTTCACGCCACGTTAGATTACCGCCACCTTCGGTCGTTGGATCATCGAAGG
This sequence comes from Candidatus Sulfotelmatobacter sp., assembly GCA_049584315.1. Classification (GTDB taxonomy): domain Bacteria; phylum Acidobacteriota; class Terriglobia; order Terriglobales; family Acidobacteriaceae; genus Sulfotelmatobacter. Next base: position 21,960 of record JBAUXO010000359.1, read on the forward strand.
TAAAGGCAATTTCTGGAACCTGGGCCTGTACCGAGACTCTCGGCATACCGACCAGCGCGCCCGTTATGGCCGTGTAATGCAGAAACTCTCTGCGATTCATGGATTAGATAACCCCCGCTCGCACTTTATCCAACACAGGGGTGTATGCTGTATGTCAGATGGGAAGGCAAAATGGGCATCCTGAATCCTGGGCCCAATCCAAGGAATGATCATCGAAGTTTTTACTCGGGTCGGAGATTCGCTTGTCTCGGCGCGCTCTTCTCCCTGTTTCTGATTGCTTCGATTTCCCTGACTGCGCAAAGTGGATCGTCCGCGCAGCCGCCCGCAACACAATCGCAAGGGCAGAGCGCGCCTCCTTGCTCCAACGCTCCCCCCATCTTGAAACGAGGCTCGCAGCCGGATCTGCCTCCCTGTCCCGACCCGCCGCCGGACGATTCGCCCCCTGCGGACTCCGTACGCTCGGGTTTGCCGAATCCCGCCGCACCCTTGATCGAAAGGGCCAGAGACGCGGCGCTCCAGTTTTCACAAAAGCTTCCCAATTTTATTTGCGAGGAGTACATGGCGCGGTATGCCCAGCAGGGCGAAGACAAAAGGCTCCTGGACCTGGTTTCGGCTGAAGTCACGTACAACAAGGGACAAGAAAGTTATCGCAACGTCAAGCTCGATCAGCACCCCACGGATAAGGGCATCGAGCAACTAAATGGCTCCTGGTCCGTGGGAGAATTTGCCTCCACACTGCTCGATCTTTTTTCTCCTTATACGGACGCGCAGTTCCGACCCGGCGGTCTGTCTCCCATTGCGGGTCAATATGCCAAGGTTTACGACTTTCGAGTGCGGAGTGAAAATTCGCACTGGAGGGTGCAGGCCGAGTCGCAGACTCTGCATCCGGCTTACCAAGGCTCCGTATGGGTGGATCCGGAAACCGCGCGCGTCTTGCGCATCGAGATGCAGGCCGTCAACATCCCGTCGGAGTTCCCGATGGATAGGGTCGAATCCGCGGTGGATTATTCCTACGTGACCATTGCCGGGGCCTCAGTTCTGCTTCCCGCCCACGCCGAGAGCTTGGGCTGTGAGCGGGGCAGCCCAGAGTGCAGCCACAACACCATCGATTTCCGCACTTATCACGAATTCAAAGTCAACTCCAGGATTGTTGGGGTGAAGTAGACCGTAGCAACGCCATCACCGACAGTCACTGCGGGCCGTAACTGTCGATAAATTTCACTCACCGACAAGTCAACGAGCGCTATCTGGTTTCGTCAACTATCGGGGTGGTAGCGGAAACTTAGCCAAGTGTGGGACCATGACGACACGCCAAGTCAAAGCAAACGAACCCAGCCAGATCGTCGCGAAAATAAGCGCCCAAGACTTGAAATTAAACCAGTAAAAAATCCCACCCTTCCAATGCACAACCCCGAGGAGCAAGGCTTCCAACAAAATGCTGCCTGCCAAGTAGAATGCACAGGTCACACGCGCCATCTTTAGAATCAAAAACATCGATTTCCTCTCCCTCGAACGTTTCGACGTATGAATCCTACCAGTGTCGTTGTGAACTGTTGGAACATCGCGCGTTTTGACCCTCGACCGAAAGCCGGGCCGATTCTCGGTGAGCGTGATTTCGTCAGATACCACGAGGTCGTCTTGTACTGGACGCGGAGTGATTGCGTATGACCCGATCGACGATCATCGTTGCCCTAGCTTCGCTGCTGACTATCGCGCGCCCTCTAGTTGCGCAGGACATACCGGACAATCATGATACGACGCCACACAGCATTCGGTTTGTGACTGTGCAGGACGATGTCAAGCTGGAAGTGCTCGACTGGGGTGGATCGGGCCGTCCGGTGATTCTGCTGCACGGCGGCAACAGCACCGCTCACGAATTTGATAAGTTCGCCCCGAAACTGACAGGTTCCTACCACGTCTACGGCATTACTCGGCGGGGGTGCGGTGCGTCCAGCGCCCCTCCGCCGAACGATGCGAACTATACCGCGGACCGTCTCGGCGATGATGTATTGGCGGTCATTGCCGAACTTGGCATAGATCCTCCGGTCCTCGTTGGCCACTCCCTTGGCGGGCAGGAGCTGAGTTCGATAGGGTCACGCCACCCCGAAAAGATTGCTGGCTTGATTTACCTCGATGCAGCCTACCAGTATGCGTATTACGATCGCTGGAAGGGGTTTTTAGATATTGATGTGAATGAGGTTCGAAGAAAGCTTGAGCAGTTGGAGCCAGACAAAAGGGGCTCGGCCAGAACCCAACGCCCCTGATCGACGAGCTGTTGCAGACGGACCTTCCTGAACTGGAGAGAACGCTGCGGCAGATTGAAGAACGAGTTAAGAATGCCCCACCGCAGCCGCCAGCTTCAGCCCAGACGCGGCCTCCGATGCCTCCGATTGTTGCCGCGATGATGAGAGGATCGCAACGATATACCGATATTCGGGCACCCATACTTGCCATCTATGCGTTTGAGCCCGTCAGCGGCACAGATGGCTCGCCCGCCCGTGTGGCTGTGGAAGCAAGAAACCAGATGAAACGCGACCAAGCGGCAGCATTTCAAGCAGGCGTGCCAGGGGCCCGGGTGGTCCGACTAGAAAATGCGAGTCATGACGTCTTCCAGTCGAACGAGTCCGAGGTATTGCGAGAGATGAATGACTTCATCAGGAGCTTACCGGAAGCGGGTGATAGTCACAAAACCCAACATAACCACTAGCAGCAGCGCGACCGTAGCGCTCCGCATCACTGAGTTGAGCATTATCAGTTGCTGAAACTCGGAATTGAAGTATCGGAGCGAACCGTGTCCCGTATTCTGCAGACCGTCGATCGGCCGCCGTCACAGACCTGGAAAACTTTCCTCCAGAACCACGTCGGGGAAATCGTGGCTATCGATCTCTTCACCGTGCCCACTATCCACCTGCGGGTTCTGTTTGTGTTTCTCATGTTGGAGCATCAACGGAGGAAAGTACTTCATTTCGGAGTCACGGAACACCCGAGCGCTGAATGGGCTGCCCAGCAAGT
>JBAUXO010000360.1:0-4908 GCA_049584315.1 Candidatus Sulfotelmatobacter sp.
ACTTGCTGGGCAGCCCATTCAGCGCTCGGGTGTTCCGTGACTCCGAAATGAAGTACTTTCCTCCGTTGATGCTCCAACATGAGAAACACAAACAGAACCCGCAGGTGGATAGTGGGCACGGTGAAGAAATCGATAGCCACGATTTCCCCGACGTGGTTACGTCGTACTCTCTCGTTACGTCTTGACTCGGCAATGAAAAGCACCTTAGGGCGTCTTCGGATTGCCAATTGGAGAACGTTAGCACTTCGACGTATGCGACGAAGTGACGCCGCAACAGTGTCACCGAGATCAGACCTGCTGCAGCCTTATAGGCCGGGATTTCGATCTTCTGCACGTACTCCAAATACGCGCTGACCCCAGACACGGGCACGACAGCGGAAGAGATTCGCACTATCACGGCGTCCGCTATTTGTCACACAACTTTGCACCGCCTTGACTTCTTCGTTCGGCCGACCCACTTCCCTCGTCAGTTAGCAGAGCGAGTTTCATTGATAGGCCAGCCGTTCCCCTGATACATAAACACCGGCCAGGGTAAGAACGATGGCGCACCTCAATGCAACCAGGAATGTAAACGTAAGCTCCACCGTCACCAGGTAGAGGATCATCAAGAGCACACTTTCTGCTCGTCCAAATAGTACTTCCTACAACGTTACCCACCTATTAACCTTGCCGGGGGAGGGATGCCCACACTCTTGCCGCTATTCACATATACCGCCAGGAACGGAATTTCGTACCAAGCACCTTGAAGATTTGGATGGAAGGTTTCAACCGCAACCCCGGTGCGTTACGCCGTGTCTGCTGCAGTTTCCGCTGGCTGATTATTGGTAGATCGTGCCCAAGATCATAGAACTTCCAGGGTTCACTGACAGCCCGCTCGTCGCGGACACCCGGCCATCCCATTCTCGTTTCAGAACTCGAAACGAGGTGAGCGCTTGTTCAGAATCGCGATTTTTGAATCAAGAGACCGAATGGTCCCGAGTTCATCCGCAATCACAGCCACCAGTTTCCCTATGTCTGTTTGTGCCGAACTGTGCATAGCCTCGCCAGCGATCAAAACATAACTCGGCTCATCGCGCACTGCCGAATAGCCGCTCTGCCGGTTTGTCCACCCCGAGTACGCGACGCTTTGAATAAAGTCTGTGGGATCCAGCAAACCAGTCGCTTCGGGAAGTGAGCCTGTGCCAACCTGGCACAAAGCAGCCCGCTCGATTTTCTGCTGCGCCCGGTGCGATATTCTCAGTTTAATTGCAACTGGACCCACTGATTTCCGTGTAGGTTGTTGGTAGTCGGGTTCGAGGAGATCTGCTACTGAAGATCCAGCTACGAAGATCAGAGTGAAAATGATTTTGCAATCGTCTTCATCGGAAGTAAGAGCTTGAGCTTGTCTTCCGGCAGTTCGATGAAACCATATTTTCGATAGAAGTTTGCCGCGTCGCTGTCAATCGCTTCTACGAATACCGCCAACGACGCAACGTCTGTTGCTGCCAGCAGACTTTTATGAAGGGCGTTCATCAGTGTCAGCGCGCCAAGGCCCGTTCCCTTGCATTTCTGAGCGACCGCCATCCTGCCAAGAAGAGTCACTCCCACATGCCCGTATTTACCGGCCTTTTTCGCGATCTCTTCGGGGAGTTGGTCGAGTTTAAGCTCTCTGCTGGATAGCGTGTAGTACGCTAGGATTTGTTTGGGGTCATCCTTGGCTGTGATGACGAAAACACTGGCGAGCCCCCGTTTGACATCCTGGGACGCCTGCTCTCGAATGTACCGGTCGAGGGAAGCATCCCCGCAAGAAAAAGCCGCTCGGTCGTGGTCACCAAGCGGCTCGATGTTGTACTTACTTTTGTCGGCGATCACAGCTTACTTCATTCTCATGTATGCTTTTGCGGCCTCACGTAGGGCCTCATTAGGCTCCGGTGGATTCCTCAAGGCTTCTACAAACGCACGCTGATTGCGCACACTTAGCTCAATCGTTGTGTGCTCCTGAACAACGGTGGTAGCGGCTCGATGCATAGTTGAGATCGCGAAATCCGTCAGCGTGACGCCCTCGATTGCGGCGGCCCTCTCAAACAGTTCCTTCTGTTCAGGGCTAACCCGTGCCTCAATTCTCGCGTGTTGTGGAGATGCCATAAACGTACCCTCTTTCTCTTTGAATACTGTACGGCAAATTGCCGTAACATGTCAAGGCTTCTTTTAGATTTGCGGAGCTGGCTGCAGGGATGCTGAGAACCTAGCTTGTCTCCCCCTCCCTGTCCAAGTCCTTTTGTTTCAGTGTTGATGACAACTCACTATGTTCCCCGGATATGGCAGTATGGCGAACAAAAGACGAATCTGCTACGCTGTCGCGATGAATGAAGGCCGCAAACGGGTGATCGGCATCATGGCGGCGATCCTCGCCAGTCTGCACATGTAGAAGGCAGATGATCTGTTTGGTGGACCCCAGGGAAGTCCGCGCAGTGACAAGTTGATTGCTGCTTCAGTTCAATGGGCTGAAAAGATCATGGAGAAGATTGATAAAGTGTTTCGCTCATCCGATCTGCCATAATTTCCCAATGTGCGGGCGCTATCGACTTTCCCGGAGAAACCAAATTGTTGAGACGCACCTTTCCAGCGTTTCGAGAGAGGAAGACTGGAACCCTCGCGAGAGACGGTTCCCGGTAGCCTTGGGCGCGGCATGCTCCGCGCCGGTGACGCTGTGCTGTTCAAGGGCGAGACCGCGGGTTTGCCCTTTTCCAGCCCAAGACTCGGGCGGACGGCGACAATTTCACTTGCTTCGGTGGCAGGCGCTGGGGCGCGTATTTGCGGAGGAACACTCGAACGTACTCCTCTACGAGCCGAGAGGTGTTGTCGGCTCTCAGGATCACGCATGTTTTGAAGCACAACGATGTGTCGGAAAGGGGCTTTACGACCACACCGTCAGCATGAGAACCCCGGGCCGGAGGTTGCGTAAGGATGGCGACCCCCATTTGGTCCGATACTAGGTCCACTGCCTCCTGTGGCGCAATGACATCATGAGCGTGCTTGGGGGCGATGGACTCACGTCGTGCTGTGTCCATAACCGCCTCATAGAGAAGTGGATGAACCCGTTTCGGAAACAGAATCCACTTGTCCGTTGCGAGATCCTGGAGAATCACGCGTTCCTTCTGAGCAGCCGGGTGGGTCACTGGAAGTGCAGCGTAGAGTTGAGCCGGAACAAATGGCACAGCCGTGATCTGGTTTGATGGACAGAACGCGAGCGGCGAGCACCTCGTCCCCTATTTCGATGAACTCGACCGAAAGCTTCTCGGGGGCCAACTCGCCGTTCCCGTATTTGTGATCCAGGGCGCCGAGGATTACACCACACCGACAAGTCTGGCCAGGACCTACGTGGATTCACTGCGTGCGCCTCGCAAAGCTTTCGCAACGATCGAAGGTGTCGGGCATTTTGCGTGTTCACTAAGCAGGACGACTTTCTGAGAGAACTCAGGGCGAGAGTGCTCCCGTTGATACATTAGGGCAGCTTTTCACATTGAATCTATCTACCTTTAGGAGAGGACCGCAAGTACCTGCCGAGGGTTTCGCGACGTGATCCGGGCGGGAGGCATCGAAGCAATTGCCGTGCCGGCCAGAAGTCCGAATCCGAGCGGCTATGCGAAACGCTGGGTCAGGTCGGTCAAGGAAGAATGCTTTTCGAAGCTGATCCTGTTGCGAGAGGGTCCTCTGCGCTGAGTGCTAACCCACTACGAGGCTCACTATCTTGAGGAACGAAATCACCAAGGCAAAGACAACCTCCTGCTGTCCCCCTGCGATCCCAGGAAAACAAGAACAGGTGCGCTGTCGGGAACGGCCGCGCGGCCTGCTGAAATACTATGACCGTAAGCCGACGCATTATAAACTACCTAAATCCCAGCAATCGGCGGGGGCCGCTCAGCGAGTTTTACGGAACAGCGGCAAACTGTATTTTTGTGCGATGGCTGGCAATTCGAGAATTTCCGTTGGAACTTGCTGGGCAGCGTCAATAGGGAGGGCCTTTAGCCGCGTCAGAAAACCGTCGATTTGATCAAATGTAATCCGCTTCCGCCGGTAGGCCATGAGAAGGCCGTTGAACACTTCATAGAACCACAGGATCGGAACCACTGCACGTTTGCTGGAAAGGCTTGCGAGGACGCTGAGGCCATACTGACCGGACTCGTCTTCCAAAAACCACTGGAGCGCCAACGACGCGTCCGGCACGAGATCACTCACACACGGTGACCCTCGTGAATCAGTTGCTTAACAGAGATATCCTGCAAAAGAGTGCGGTTTTTCTCGATAAAGTTGAGCATTTCGCGCGCGGCGTCATCGTGATGTCCGTCGTCGTCAGCGAGTGAGGAGCGTAACTTTTCCCTAAGAGCAACGAGGGCCTTAGCAATCACTTCCTCTGCAGATCGAAAGTGACCTGACTTCAGCTCGTCGTTGACGATCTGTTCCTGCTCGGGAGTCATATTGATATTCATGCGCGAACACGCTCGACAGCCTGCGGCTGGCGGGATATCCGGGATTCGGCGTGCACAATATTTTGTTCGATTTTTATGCGAAGAACCAGGTGCCGAAGGCCGTGGAGCATCTGCACTTCAATGCCATGTATCGCGCGTCGAACGGGGAGAACGTGGGCATAATCGGATATCCGATCTTCATCGGGCTGAACGTCTCGAGCGAGGGCGTCGACTTCAAGTGCGAGGCAGTGAACGTAAAGAACGATTCCGATGAAAAATTCCTGAAAATGCTGGATTCGGATACATTTAAGGCCGGTCTCAAACTAGCGACAAGTGCGTATTCCGACGATGTGGATGGTCGATTCCAGCGCGATGTGAATGGTCATTCCGGCCATGTGAATAAAGTCGGAGCGCAGCGACGCTGGGATTACAATCATGCCCGACACCTCCGAGATTAATC
>JBAUXO010000361.1:0-135678 GCA_049584315.1 Candidatus Sulfotelmatobacter sp.
CCTTGCGGTCTCAAACCTACACCCGATCAAATGGCTTCACTTCGATTGCAGCGCCACGAAACTCTGCCCGAGTGGAACTACACTATCAAGCCACAACTGTGAACTTGTTCTTGCGTGATTCCTAAGCCTTCGGCTTAGGTCGGTGGAGTCGGCCCAATGCCTGATTGGCTCGGTCAAGATGCTGATACAAGGCTCCCATTTCCAGAGGCGGACTGGGCGGGAGGGCAGGAGGGATAAACGCGCGCACTGATTCTCCAACCACCCTTGTCGTGATGTAGGCACCCCGCCTCGGGATGTTTTCAGTAGCCATTAGCGTTGTGAAGGGTTCCTTTAATAAACCCCAGGAAATTAAAGGATAAGGGATTATGTCTTAATAAGCGATGCACAGTTGTCAGAATGATGTCGCTTCTTTTCTTGCATTCTGCGCCCGCCCGTTCAGGTAGTCGGCCCATCGTGAGCAGCATGACACTTCGGGAAGTGTCACAAGAGGTTTTCAGCCGTTCCACCTCAACGCGCTATAGTTCGACGAAGGTTGAGGGCAATTGTGGCGAGGATTCCAACTAAGGCGCTGACAGATGCTGCGATTGCCGGAAGACGAACAAATTCGTCAACCGAACCCGAGGGACGAGCCGGGAGCCTCGAACCTCGGCTTGCAGTGCCGGTGGCGGCTACCTTTCTCCCAGCTTCTCGAAGAACAAACAGATGGTTTCGATCCCGTGGTGAAAATTCGGGATGTGAAACTTCTCGTTGGGTGCGTGCAAGTTGTCGTCGGGCAGGCCGAAGCCCATCATCACGGTAGGAATCCTCAACCCTTCGTAGAAATCATTGACGATGGGAATCGATCCGCCGCTGCGGATGAACACCGTTTCCTTTTTGAATGTATCGTGCAGCGCTTCGGTTGCGGCCTTGATGTAAGGATTGTCGGTACCAACCACGGAGGCCGGACCCTTACTCCACACTTTAATCTTCGTCTCGATGCCTTTGGGCGTGAGCTTCTTCACGAAGTTGGTATAGCGCTTGAGGACGTCGTCGGGATCTTGGTTGGGCACCAGGCGCATGGAAACTTTCGCTGCAGCTTTGGCAGGGATCACAGTCTTGGCGCCCGCCGCCACGAATCCGCCAGGCATACCGTGAACCTCAAGCGTAGGCCGCGCCCAGGTGCGATACAGAACCGAGTAACCTGGTTCGCCGGTGAGGACCTTGGAGCCAACTTCGGTCTTGCGATAGGTTTCTTCGTTGAAGGGAAGTCTCTTCCAGGCCTTGAGCTCGTCCTTGCTCGGTGCCTTTACGCCCTTGTAGAAGCCGGGGATGAGCACGTGGCCTTTCGCGTCCTTTAACTTGCTGATGATTTCGATCAATGCGAAGAAGGGATTGGGAGCCGCGCCGCCGTAGACGCCGGAGTGCAAATCAGTCTTGGCGCCGTAGGCTTCGATCTCGGTATAGACCAGGCCGCGCAGTCCGACGCATAGCGTCGGAAGATTTGGCGCGAACAGTTCGGTGTCGCAGACCAGGGCGAAATCAGCCTTCAGCTTGACCTTCTGCTTGCGAACATACTCGGCGATCGACTCGCCGCCAACTTCTTCTTCGCCCTCAAAGATTACTTTCACGTTGATGGGCAGCTTGCCGTTACCGGACTTCATCATCGATTCAAGGGCCTTCACTTCCATCCAGAGCTGGCCTTTGTCATCTACTGCGCCACGCGCATAAATGTTGTTGTTGCGCTCGGTAGGCTCGAAGGGCGGCGTGTGCCACTCATCCAGGGGATCAGGCGGTTGCACATCATAGTGCGCGTAGCAGAGCACGGTGGGCTTGCCTGCGGCGTGCGACCAGTCGGCGTAAATGAGGGGATGGCCTTTGGTGGGGATGACCTCGACATTCTCCATGCCGATGCGGCGCAGTTCGTTGGCGACGAAGTCGGCAGCTTTCTGAACATCGGGCTTGTGTTCGTCGAGGGTGCTGACGCTGGGGATGCGAAGCAGATCTTTTAGTTCGCTGAGGAAACGCTGTTGATTATTGCGGGCAAAATCGACTGCCGGGGAAGCCATAGATTGGTCCTTTCTCGTGCGAGAGCGCAACCGTGCGGACTGCTGCGGTGCGGAAACGCTCCAGTATACCCGAAGGATCAGGGAAAGGCAGCTTGGCAGCGCCGGTGCTGCCAAGCTTATTGCGGAAACCTCGTGGGTGAAAATGCAGCGAGATCGTGATCGGGACTCTTTCCTGCGATGACTTGCGCCATGACGTGCCCGGTGATCGGGGCGAGCAGAATGCCGTCGCGAAAATGTCCTGTGGCGACATAGTAGCCGGGCGTGGGGGTGGCGCCGAGAATCGGCAAGGAGTCTGGAGTTCCGGGACGCAATCCCGCCCAGTCTTCCAGAATCTTGGCATTCCGCAATTCCGGGACCAGATCGAGCGCGGCGCCATGCAAGCGCTGAATCGCGGCAATTTCCGTACGTTTGTCGAATCCGGCTTCTTCCACCGTAGTGCCGACGATGATTCGTCCGTCGCTGCGCGGGATCAGGTAAGCGTCGCGGGAACGGATCACATGCCTCAGAAGTTCACGAACCGGCGAAAGCAGGCACAGCATCTGTCCTTTTACTGGGCGGGTAGGAAATGTATGTGGCGCAATTTGGCCGGACCACGCCCCCGCGCAGTTGACGACTTTCGCGCCGAGAAACGAGGTTTTCTTGGTGGTGACTCCGCTCGCCTGGCCATGGGAGAGATTCAATGAGATCACCGCATCGCCAGAAGAAAAATCCACACCTCGGCGTTTTGCGGCGGCGAGCGCGGCGGCAGTGAGCGCTCGAGGATCGACGCTGCGCTCTTTTAGGTAGAACGCCGGACGAGTCGGTTCTGCAAGGGCGGGCTCAAGTTCTCTCAGCGGCCGGGGCAGGGTAGATCCGGGAGGCTCGTGTGTGGGTTCCGCTGAAGGCAACACGATCGCGCCCTGATCACGCAGGTCCACGAAAACTCCGGATTCGACCTGCACCTCATGCACGAACTCCGGATACATGCGGGCGCTGGCCGCGGCTAGAGGCTGCAAGGCAGCTGGAGTTTCAATGACGGAATCGGCCAGCATGCCACCGGCGGCGTACGAAGCTTCCCGGCCGGGCTCGCCGCGCTCAACCACTAACACACTCGCGCCCTTCTTGCGAAGTTCCAGCGCGAGCGAAAGTCCAATAATCCCGCCGCCAATGACAATTACGTCCCACGTCTTCATTCCCGCATTGTAGAAGACTGTCTCCGTCCATTACTTTCGTTACCCTCGCAGGACACATCTGGTTAAGTGGAGTTACCTTTCTCGCCCCTATAATCCGGACAAACCGCAAGCCTCGCAGGTCAGAACGCCGCGCTGCTTTCTCGAGCTCAGGGAGCAGCGCAGATGTCGATCAATGGCAGAGAAAGAGAAAGAGAGAAATAGATTTCAAGGAATAAGGGCGATCGTGAAAACCAAGCACAACGCGAGCGAGCGGGCAGTTCCAGCGGCAACGTGGATTTACAATCCCTGGCTCGATCTGATCGTGGGATGTGGAGCCTGGTCGGCGCCGCTTTTGTTGTTCTCCTACCTCTCGGTTGCCTCGAGCGTGCGAGCCTGGTCGGTGGTTTTCTACGCGCTGGCGCTCTTTTTCAACTATCCGCACTTCATGGCGACGATCTATCGCGCCTATCATCGCGTGCAGGATTTTCAAAAGTACCGCATCTTCACCGTACATATCACGGCCCTGCTTGCGCTGACCTTGATCCTGTCGCATTCCTGGGTTCAGATTCTGCCGTGGATTTTCACGATTTATTTGACCTGGAGCCCATGGCATTACAGCGGGCAAAACTACGGCTTGTTCATGATGTTTGCTCGTCGCGCCGGAGCCACCCCGAGCGACACAACCCGCCGCGCGCTCTACGGTGCCTTCATCGTCTCCTACTTGATCCTGTTCCTCGGCTTCCACACCGGGCCTTCGAGCGATCCTCTTTTTATTTCGATCGGAATTCCCGCCCTCGTAAGCCGTTGGGAGCAAATCTTGCTTGCCGTCGCGTTTGTTGCGCTGGCGTCTTTTGGACTTTTGCGGCTGGCTCGCGAAACCGGCTGGCGCAGGTTGCTGCCCTCGCTCACCTTGTTCTCGTCGCAGTGCCTCTGGTTTCTACTGCCGGCGGCGATTTCCTTGATCAAAGGTCTGGACATTCCGCAGAGCCGTTACAGTTCGGGCGTGCTGGCGGTGATGCATTCGGGGCAATACCTGTGGATTACGAGCTATTATGCCCGGCGCGAGGCCTCCGGTGAGAGCGACCGCAACTGGCGTCCTTGGGCTTACTTCGGAGTGCTGATTGCCGGCGGCATCGCGTTGTTTGTTCCCGGACCATGGCTGGCAAGCCGTCTTTTCCACCATGACTTTACTCGTAGCTTTCTGATCTTTACTTCGCTCGTGAACATCCACCATTTTATTCTGGACGGCGCGATCTGGAAGCTGCGCGATGGAAGGATCGCATCTCTTCTGCTGAACTCGCGCGTTCGGATTTCCGATGCTAGTTCGGAAACCGGTAGCCGCTTATCGTCCGCCTGGAGTTGGCTTACCGGTGGTACCGCGGGCGCCCGCCAACTGCGAGTCGGCGCCGCTCTCCTGCTGCTGTTATGGGCAACGGTCGATCAGGTGCGCTACTATCTGGCGCTTCACGCCGACGATCTCACGGACCTGCAGCGCGCCGCCGCATTGGATTCTTTCGACAGTTCCTTGCAAATGCGGTTGGCTCGGCAAGAGCTCGAACTAGGTGAAGCGCAGCCTGCGGAAGCCGCGTGGCAAAAGGCGATACAAGTGAATCCGGCCGATCCCGGTCCACGCCAGGCGCTGCTGCGATTCCTGATCGAGCAGAATCGCCTGGATGAAGCGTTCCATTTGACCGATGCCTCGCTTCGTTACACACCCAAAGATGTAAATCTTCTGATGGATCGCGGCCTTCTGGCGCAGCGTCGCGGCTATCCCCATCTGGCGGTGGAGAGTTGGTACCAGGCGCTCGCCATCGATCCTGGCCATGCTTCAGCACATCTTTACTTGGCCGACGAACTTGATCGCCAGAACAAGCCGCAGGAGGCAGCGGCGCACTACCGGGCATTTCTGGAAATCACAACCCGACAAACGACCCGGCAGGCGGCGTCAAACCGCCCCGAGCCGCAGAAGATGATTGCCGTTCTGCTTCGCATGGCCGATTGCCAGGTACGCGCGTCCCAAAAGCCGCAAGCTCTTCAGTCTTACGAATCAGCGGCAAAAATCGCGGCGCAAACCAAACAGGACAAATTAGAGAGCGTCGCCAATGTGAATGAAGCAGCGCTTCAGGGCGAAGCGGGTAAATTGGACGAAGCTCTTCAGCTGTATCAACACGCGCTGCAGTTGGACGAATCGATTGGTGATCGGACGGCAAGCGCCGAGGACTGGTTCGCCTACGGCCGTTTTCTTGGGAGCAAGGCATTTCCCGCACGGATGGCTTACGCGTGCTTGGTCAAGTCTGAGAGGCTACAGGATCCTCTTCCAGACGCGTCGCAGCAGCAGTTGCGCACTGATGCCCTTGGATGGGCGGCAAAAGAGGCTGGACCGGAAGCTGCTGCGATACGCCGTGATCCCGGCCTCAATCTGAATGAGGCTCTGGCGTTAGGCCGTTAACACAAACTGAACGATCTTCAGCGCACATTGACAGGGCCGCTCTGGTGCTAAACAATTGGAGCGACCCCACAACATAGGGCAGTCTCACTTCTTGGAGGAACGATGCCGGACGAAGGCGAAGAACTACAAGTGGAACATCAATCAACCGCAGGGAAATGGATCATCATTATTTTAGCGGTCGCCTTTGTCGCGGCGTCTGTCTATGGTTATGTGACCACGCAGCAGCACGTGGATAAGTTAACCAAAGATTTGAGCGACAGTCAGATTCAGGTCGCCGAACTGAAGAACCGAATGCAGACGGCTGAGGCGTCGGAGGAGACGCTGGCGCACCAGGTGGGCCTGACCAAGAGAGAATTGGCACAACGGGCGGCGCAACTGCAGGAAGAGCAGAGGGCCGCGGAATCCCGTCTGGAAAAGGAACAGAAGGAACAGATCGGCCAGGTTAGCGGCGAAGTGGCAGGTGTGAAGAGCGATGTGGGTGGCGTCCGGACGGACGTTGCCTCGACCAAGGCCGACCTGGAAGCTACCAAAGCGAAACTGCAAAGCGCCGTGGGCGACCTCGGAGTGCAAAGTGGATTGATCGCCAATACGCGCAGTGATCTGGAAGTACTCAAGCATAGAGGCGATCGAAACTATTACGAATTTACCTTGCTGCGGGGCGCGAAACCACAGCCGGTGGCAACGGTGAGTCTGCAACTCAAAAAGACGGATGCCAAGCACGGCAAGTTCACGCTGAATGTGAGCTCTGACGACAAAACCATCGAGAAAAAAGATCGCAACGTAGCCGAGCCGATTCAGTTCTACTCCGGTCGCGAGCACCTGCTGTTTGAGTTGGTCGTCTGGACGGTCGACAAAAATAAAGCTACGGGATATTTGAGCACCCCGAAGAATGCGCCCGTTCCGGTGACGGCCAATTGAACGGAGTGCTTTTCCCTGCGGGTGCGCAGGTCGCGCTGCAGATCGCGCTGCGCACCGGGGTCATCTATCTTGTCGTGTTAATCGGGGTGCGTCTCAGCGGGAAGCGCGAAGTCGGACAGATGACTCCGTTCGATCTAACGTTGCTGCTGCTTCTTTCGAACTCCGAGCAGAACGCAATGACGGGGCCGGACACCTCGCTCGCCGGTGGCGTGGTCGCAGCTTCCACTCTGTTGTTGTTGAACTATTTAATCGGGACTCTTTCCGGCACCAACCGTGGCTTTCGCCGCGTGGTTCAGGGCGAGCCCAGCCTTCTTATTCACGATGGAAAGACCATCCAGTCGCACATGGCGAGAGAGCACGTCAGCATGGACGAACTGGAACGGGCGCTGCGCGAACACGGCATCGCTCAAGTGCACGACGTCGCGTTGGCCGTGCTGGAAGTTGATGGCTCTATCAGTTGCATGAAATACGACGAGATTAAACCGGACGCCAATACCCACCTGGTCCGGCGTAGATTCATTCAGAAAAAACAATAGCACCTTAGTCGATCGGTACGAATTTCACACAAGCCGGTTGCGAGATATCCAGCACTTTGCCGGTCGGCGTCAGGCGGCCAGTTTGCTGGTTGATTCGGAAGAGGACGATGTTGTCCGATTTTTCGTTGGCGGCAAAAATCAGCGTGCCGGATGGATCGATGGCAAAATTGGTAGGGCTCTGCCCCTTCGTGGAAGCATACTCGACGAGCGTCAAAGTTCCTTTGCTTGGGTCGATGGCAAACACCGCAAGGCTGTCATGACCACGGTTTGAGGCATAGAGGAATTTTCCGGAAGGATGCACTGCAATTTCGGCGGACTCGTCGAGGGCAGTAAAGTTCTTGGGAAGCGTTGAAATGGTCTGCAGCGGACGCAACACACCAGCTGTGTCATAAGCAAAGACCGAAATAGTAGACCCCATTTCGTTGATCACATAACCAAACCTACCGTCGGGACGGAAGGCGAAGTGCCGGGGACCGGCTCCGGGAGCGGCCTTGGCAAACGCCGGATCGTTTGGCGTGAGCAAGCCCTTCACGCTGTCAAACTTGTAGACGAGCGTCTCGTCCAGCCCGAGATCGTCCACCATGGCGAAACGATTGTCGGCCGAGAGGTCAATGGAGTGTGCGTGAGGACCTTCCTGACGCTGCGGATTCGTGCCGTGGCCGGCGTGTTGAATGAAGGCCGAAGCCTCGCCCAATCGGCCATCCGCCAGAATGGGGAACGCCGCGATGCTGCCCCCGGTGTAGTTTGCGACCAGGACATACTTGCCAGTTTTGTCGACGATAAGGTAGCAAGGATCGGCGCCCCCAGACGCTACCTCATTCAACAGCGTTAGCTTGCCGGTGGTGCGATCGATCGAAAAGGCGCTGACCGCCCCGCTCTTCTGCCCTTGGTAGTTGCCGACCTCATTGACTGCGTAAAGGAATTGGTGGCTGGGGTGCACTGCGAGGAAGGAGGGGTTGATCGTTTCGGCTACCAAGCCGATGGAAGTCAGTTTCGCGCCATCGGGATCAAACCGGTAGGCATAGATGCCTTTGCTCGTGCTGCCTTCCTGGGTAGAGGTCCCGACATACACGAAATACTTGTCTTTGGCCGCAGCCGGTGCGGCCAGCGCAAAGCACGAAATGAAACAGAGGGTCGCCAGAGTACGAAGAGTAGACGCAGTTGGATTCATCCTTCTATAAAACCGCATGGGATACCACTGACGCAAGTCTCGATATTTATCGGGTGAGAGTGACGGGCACGGGCTGGTCGTAGGGGTGGATAACCACGCTCACCGCCTTGCGCTGATTGAAGGCGTCCAGTGGAACCGCAAAACCGACGATCACGGTGCGCTTAAATTCCTGACCCGGCTGCAATTTGTCTTCGGGAGCGAGGGCGGGCTGAACATTTTCCTTCAGAGCAGGGAAGGCTTGGTAGTAGCGATCGAAGTCGACGGCGGAGACCGCGTCGCTGGTTAGCTCTCCAGTTGAGGTCACAAGTTTTCCTTGAATGTGATGAACCCAGAGAGGCTTCTCACCCGAGTTGCGCAGAGTAAACGTCAGCGCTACGAGGGAGGCATTTTGATTGGGGATCTGCACTGCAGTTACAAGATCGAGTGATCCTGCGCCTTGCGGCTTGGCACGCTGCAAGAAAGATACGATGCCGGCGATGACCAGCACCCCTCCCAGGGCGATCAGGAGGATTCTTACGGGCGGCAGGTTGCGCTTGGCGGTGCCGAATTCGTCGCCGATGCGGATGGTGGGACCGCGATGTGGAGCCGGAGCCGCGCTGGCCGGGGGTGCGCTTGGAGCTTCTGAGGGCACCGGCGGATTCGGAGTCTGATCAGGCATAAGGTTTTGCGTATTTCGATTCTACTCTCGGAGCTTCCTGCTTTGAGCAGGGAGCTAAGCCCATCCATGTTTCATAGCTTTCGCGAATCTATCTACCGGGAGAGTGTTCAGGATATCCTCCTTCGTCAGCCAGGCGCGGCGAGCCTGCACGATGCCGTAGCGGATTTTGTCCAGGTGCGAGGTGTGGTGGGAATCGGTATTGATCACGATTTTCACACCGCGCAGCTTGGCCTGGCGGAGATGAACGTCGTTGAGATCGAGGCGGTCGGGATAAGAGTTCAACTCCATGGCCACCCTATGTTTTGCCGCGGCGGTGAGAATGGCGTCCATATCGAATGGATAGGCGTCGCGGCGAAGCTGCAGACGGCCGGTGGGATGGCCGATGATGGAGGTGTTCGAATTCTCGACGGCTTTGAGCAGGCGCTCGGTCATCTTCCCCGGCTCCTGATTGAAAACGGAGTGCACGCTGGCGATAACCACATCCATTTGCGCGAGTACATCGTCGGAAAGATCGAGATCGCCATCGGCGAGAATATCGACTTCGATGCCGGCAAAAATCGTGATGCCGTCGAGTTTCTTACCGGCGTCGTGGATGCGCTGGATGTGGGCCAGGGCTCGCGTATCATCCAGGCCGTTGGCGAAGGCCAGGTTCTTGGAGTGGTCCGTGATGGCCATATATTTGTAGCCGCGCGCCTTGGCAGCCTCGGCCATCTCTTCGATGGTGTTCTTGCCATCAGTTTCGACCGTGTGCATGTGCACGTCACCCTGCAACTCATCCAGGGTAATGAGCATGGGCAACTGGTGCTTGTCTGCGGCATCAATCTCGCCCAGATTCTCGCGCAGCTCCGGCGGAATGGAGTCGAGATTGAGCTTGGCGTAAATCTCCTCTTCCGTCTTGCCGGCCACAGGAGTTCCAGTCTTTAGATCCGCAAGGCTGTACTCATTGAGGGTATAACCCATTTTGAGAGCGCGCTGGCGCAGGGCGACGTTGTGAGCCTTGGATCCGGTGAAATACTGCATGGCCGCGCCGAACGATTCCGGAGGAAGCAGGCGAACGTCCACTTGGAGATCGTTGCGCAGGCGAAAACTGATTTTGTTGTCGCCCTGGGCGATGATGTTCATCAGGGGTGGATATTTCGCGATGTATTGCACCGCCTTCTCGCGCTCTTGCGGGCTGCAGCATGCCGGGCCCGTAACCAGGATGTCGAGATCCCCCACGGTTTCGCGGCCGCGGCGCAACGAGCCGGCAGGCGTGATCTTCTCGAAGCCGGGAAACTTCGCGAGATAAGCGGTGAGTTTTTGCGCCTCGGTTTCGGCGACGTCGATCAGAAACCGCCCGGAGATTCGGCGATAGTCTTCGATGGCCTTCAGCAATTTCTGCTCATGCTTTTCGCCCATGCGTGGCAGTTCGCGGATCTTGCCTTCGCGCGCAAGCCTTTCCACGCCATCGACATCGCAGACCTGATAGGCGCTCCAAATCAGCGCTATCGTCTTCGGCCCGAGACCCTGGATCTTTAACAACTGGAGCATCGACGGGTGATATTTCTTGAGCAGGTCGGCTTGCAGGCTGAGTTGGCCGCCCTGGAGGAGCTCCTGCAGGTTGACCAGCATTCCCTTGCCGATGCCGGGAATGGCCAGAACTTGCTTGGGTTCCGTGATGATGTCTTTGATCTGCTCAGGGTGGTTCTCAATGGCTTGAGCGGCATTGCGGTAGGAGCGGATGCGGAAAGAGTCCTGGCCGTCGATTTCGAGCAGGTCGGCGGTTTCGTAGAGGACCGTGGCGATAGATTTATTGTCCACGGGTTAAAGATAAACAAGAATGGAGTGGGGCGCCAGAGCTCGGAGATGGCACAGACTCGTGCCCTTCACCGGAGAGAATGAATTCGAGTAGACAACGACCTGGTCGCGGAGCCGCGACGGCGGGTTCGAGGATCGGTCTCAGTAACAGAGTTAGGCAGGCTTGCTTACGTTCGCCGCCTGCGGACCCTTCTGACCTTCGGTGATTTCAAACTCGACCTCATCTCCCTCTTGCAGGCTCTTGTATCCCTCGGATGTAATCGCGCTGTAGTGAACGAAAACGTCGGGACCATCTGCGCGTCCGATGAACCCGTAACCTTTCGCGTTATTGAACCATTTCACCGTGCCTTTCAGACGTTCCACGCGTAACCCCTCTTTCTGCACGTCCAGTCGGGGAACCCAAAGACGTGACCGGCTTTAGGATGCATTTTGGAGCGATTAGGATGGAGTGTCAAGGCGAAAGAGACCGCGAAGCCGGGCCGAGAGCGGAGAAATTTACAATGCAAAAGACATGTAAACACTCCAGCGGTTCAGTGTCGCACCGCCAGGGCAGCGGGTTTGCGAAGATGCAACTTTCGATCGTTGCTAATGTGATGCTCCAGCCAAAGAACGGACGAGATTGTCTTGGCGTCGCAAATCTTTCCCGTCAGCACCATTCGAACCGCTCTTGAAAGCGGGACCAGGCGCTGGACGATGACTTCATCGGCCTCCGGTTGCGCTTTGCCAGCCCTAAGTCCAGTGGCCAGGAACACAGACATGGTTTCGGTTACAAATCCTGGGCTCACGAAAAAATTAAAGATAAGCTGCCAGTGGGCGGCAGTGTAGCCGGTTTCCTCGAGCAGTTCGCGCTGGGCTGCAGGTAAAGCCTTCTCGCCGCGCTCGATGCGCCCGGCGGGAAGTTCCCACAGAGAATCGTTCGCGGCATGACGATACTGACGCTCGAGCAGGACCCGCGGCGTCGAAGTGGATTCGTCGACCGCCAGAATGACGACGGAGCCGGTGTGATGAACCACGTCGCGACGGGCGCGAATACCGCCTGGTTCCTGCACTTCGTCGGTCGTCACCCAAAACACGGGGCCACGATACACGGTGCGCGACGAGAGTATCCGAGCTTTCGGGCGAGGCTTCTTGGTGGATTTGGATGGCCTAGATTGCCCTGAATGCACACGCTTTCGCATTACAACAATATAAAGCACGGCATCCCAGCAGTGTCCAGACGGAGCATCAGGATAAGGGACGCACGGTCGAGTCTGCTATCCTGCCGGGCATGCCGCGACGGAGATCTGCAAAGCCTCTGAAGCCGCGGGTTGTAATCGTCGGTGCTGGGAATCTGGCCCGCGCGCTAGCCGTAGCCTTGCAGAGAGCGGGATACAGGATCGACCAAATCGTCTCCCGTGATCGGCCACCGTCCTTGCGGCGAGCACGACGACTGGCAGGAGAATTAGGTGCATCCGCTGTGAAGGCGGCGAAGGTTCATATTCAGGCAGAGTTAGTTTGGTTCTGTGTTCCGGATGGAGCGATTGCCGCCGCGGCCACAGCGCTGCAAGGAGCGGCGGATTGGAGCGGCAAAGTTGCACTGCACTCCAGCGGTGCACTTACCAGTGACGAACTCGCGAAATTGAGGATAGGCGGGGCAGCGGTAGCGTCGGTTCATCCCATGATGACGTTTGTTCGCGGCTCGCGTCCGCCGCTGGCGGGCGTGCCTTTCGCCGTCGAAGGAGACTTCGCGGCGGTGCGCATGGCCCGCCACATCGTAAAGAATCTCAACGGACATGCATATTCCATTCGCAAGGCAGATAAGGCGGCTTACCACGCGTGGGGCACCTTTGCGTCGCCTTTGTTGACGGCCCTGCTCGTGACCAGCGAGCAGGTGGCGACTGCCGCTGGTTTGCAACCGAGAGAAGCGAAGCGAAGGATGCTGCCGATCCTTAAGCAAACTCTGGCGAACTACGCGGCTCTCGACGCGGCGGCAGCATTGAGTGGGCCGATGATCCGCGGCGACATCGACACGGTGAAGCGCCACCTCCGGATCTTACGCAGAATACCGGTCGCGAAGGAAGTCTACGAATCGCTCGCTCAGGCGGCGCTGGTTTATTTGCCGGGGAAGAACAAGCCGATGCTCGCAAGAGTGTTGAACTCATTGCGCAGAACGAGGAGCAGAAGCTAGCTCCCTGCGCCGTCTCGAGGTCCTGTACAAAGCCAGCGCAAGCAATCCCAGCACGACGAACGGAAACGCAGCAGCGGTGCGCAGTGGCAGGGCAAACACTGCCTCGGAGTAAAACTGTTCTGGGCTGAGGAATGGACGCAATCCGATCAGGCCCAGCGCGGCCACCCAAGGCCACAATAGAACCGCCAGCCCGACGACGAGGAGCGCACGAAAGATTGGACTCGAACGCCCCGGTTGCTTGCGGCTGGCCAGCAAGAAAATACCCGGGAGAAGAATGACATGATCAAACACGGACTGACCGGGAAGGATGGTTATCGTGGTGATGGCAAGCAAGAGGCTCAACGTGAGCCAGAATTCGTGCGAAGCCGCGGCTGCATCACGGCTCCGCCAGACCAGCGTCAGAGCCGTCATCAAAGCGATGGCGATGAAAACAGCACCGCAATACGCTCCCAGACTCGACCCTGGCAGCACGCTGGCTAGCGGAGGGGTGGCATAGCGGTGGTAACCCAAAACGACGCGCCCCCAGGACTCGATCCAGCGCGGCCAGACAGCCAGGGACGCGCCGATCAGCAAGATCATCGTGGCGGAGAATGCCACACAAAATCGGCTCCGGCGGCGCCAGTCATGCGCGCACCAAAGGAGCAGGTACAAGATCGCGAGTACGCTCATCTGCGGCTTAATCGTGGTCAGCGCCATCAGGGTTCCAGAGAGCAGCAACCGGCCTCGCATCAGCGCAAGCAGCGACCCGGAAAGCAGAAATCCCACCAGCAGTCCCAACTGTCCCGCGTAAAGGCCTTCGAGTCCGGGGTAGCTGCACAACAGTATTACGACAATGATCCCCAGCCACCTCGGGCTCACGCGCCATGACAATGCTTGCCTCCAAAACCAAACGCTCGCCGCAGTCAGAGCCGCGAGTAGGACGGTCCACGCAACGCGCAGGGGCGCAAACGGCAGTTCGCTCGCCGGCCATAGCAAAAGGTCCGTAAAGGCAGGGTAAGCAAATGTTCGGTAATCGTTTGGGGGATCGGTAGGAAATTGCCCTTCGAGCGGGCGTCCAAACAATCCGATCTGGATCTCCCGCGTTGTCGCTGGACTGTAAGGGTCTCGGCGCTCCCGAAGCCACTCTCGCGAGGTTAGCCAAACCGGGAAAAAGTCATCGCCGAAAGCATATCCACCCCCAAGATGCTTGGCGATGCGAACTTCCTGCACCCGCGGCATAAACAAACCAAACTGGTAATACAGCATCGAGGCCGCGCCCAGGAGTGCGAGGCCTAGAGCGAGAGCGCCCACGTGCGACCGGCGGTTTCGAGAGTCAAGGGTTGGCATTCGTGAGCAAGGGTCAGCGAATTAGAGCATGGCTTGGAGATTCGCGCAAAACGACGACCGGGAAGGAGACGGTACGGGAGATCGAGCATCCCTGGCGGAGGCTCTAGCTCGAAGTAAAAATATGGCCGAGCTTGTCTCTTTTGGTCTTAAGATACTCTTCCGCGTGCGGGCTCGGCGTGACTTCGCAGGGCACGCGCTCCACCACCTCAACCCCGGCGCGCTCAAGCGCCTCTACCTTTTCAGGATTGTTGGAGAGCAGTCGGACTTTGGTGACGCCCAAAGTCTTGAGAATCTGGCCCGGTAGCGCGAAGTCGCGGTGATCGGCCTTGAATCCCAGGCGCTCGTTGGCTTCGACCGTGTCCAGACCCGCGTCCTGCAACTCATACGCCTGCAGCTTGGCCATAAGGCCGATGCCACGGCCTTCCTGTTGTTCGTAAATGAGGATGCCTGCCCCCAAGTCTCGAATCATCGAGAGAGCCATTTCGAGCTGTTGACGGCAGTCACACCGCAGGGAATGAAAAACGTCCCCGGTTAGACATTGCGAGTGCACTCGAACGAGCGGAGGCGTGGACTGAACATCACCCATCACGAGCGCGACAGCCTCCTCAACCCGGCGGTTTCCATCGGAACCAAATTCAGCCCGAAAGCCGTGGATCCGGAACCTGCCCCAGCGCGTGGGAAAATCTGCGGATGCGAGCTGCTGAACGTCGCTAGCGGTCACTCTTCGATTATAGCGGTTGTGGACGGAAACGGAACCCTTACCTCGGAGGCACAGAGAGACGGAGAAATCTCGATCGATCAAATCATCCCCGGGCGCGGAAATGGAAGATAGCGTCCTGCTTAGAGGCGATGGCGACGCCGTTGCGCATCGCCGGTTGAAAGCGCCAATTCTCCAGCGCCGCAAGAAACTTTTCGTCGAGCTTCGCGCCCATGCTATGGAGAACGGTTTTACGAACAATTTCACCGCGCTCGTCAATCGTGATCTCCACCACCACGTTTCCTTCCGACTCAGGAAGCTCCCACGGATAAACCACAGGATCCACAGTGGCGACCGGGAGAGCCGGACGAATCTCGTCTCCAAACACGGGTCCACCCGGCAAGCTTCCGTAAGGCAGCCCGGCAGGCGCGCCATGGCCCAGCTTTGAAAGTGTTGCCGTCTTTGATTTGTCCTCCGCCGTAGATGGACTGATGGGAGCCTGAGGCAATGGCAACTTCGCCAGAGCAGCGTTTTGTTTCAAAATCAGTTTCTTGTGGCCCAGCCGCTGGTGGCGATACAACTCAGTGGCGCGGTCTGGCGAGCTGGTAGCGCTATCGTCGGGTGAATCCGTAGGAAAGTAGATTGGCGTGAGCAACTTGCCGTTTCGTCCGAGCGCGACGGAAGACGGATTCAACAAGCGCGGCTCGGGCGTGTGCAGCAGCCAAGCGAACACCAGACCGTGCAGCGCGAGCGACACCGCAAGCGTCCTGGGCTGATTCCTTGATTCGCCTGTATTGAGCTGCGTAAACATGAAGAAGGGAAGTCTCCCACTGCTCTCAGTTTAGGTTAGACGCAGCACGGGGGCATTCGTCAAGCACCGTTGGTGTCGATGAAGGAACGCTGCTAAAATGGACGGGAAATTAGAAATCCATCCGGTACGGGGCTATAGCTCAGTTGGGAGAGCGCGTCGTTCGCAACGACGAGGCCGTCGGTTCGAGCCCGACTAGCTCCACCATATTTTCAAGCACTTACGAACACTCCGACAGCCAATCATGTCACACTTTGTCACACAAAATTAAATTGGCTCGCGTCTGGAGTTGCCTCAAACTTCACTGCGCAGGAGAAAAACCGGGAATCTGAGTCGCGCACCGTTACCGCGCTTACGTTTGCGGCATCTCTCCTCGCAACGAATCCCGCTATCTCGAAAGCTACGAAGAATATTTTCCCACGCTGGAGGGAAGCGCAGCGTTGGGTCGAAATCGAAATGCGCCTCGATGGGAGAATCTGATGAACAAACCTCGCCCGACTTCACTACCCAATTCGCCCTTAATGATTCCGGCGGGGTCGGATCGAGGTCGCCTTGCGGCGAAGCCAGCGAGGCGGAGGGGGCGTAATTTGGAGGAGAAATTGGCCCTCCTGCCCGATGGGTCCAGCAAAAGCTAATGCGGCCGTCGGACATGCGCACCACCATGAATGTGTATGGCGATGTAGTGACCGATGAAATGTCCGCCGCTGACAGCAAAGTGGTACGAATGGCCCTTGCCAAGCGCAGTAGGTTTCAAGCGGTTTTCTCCGCCATATTTTCAACAACGTAGAGAACAGAGAGTGGGATTCGAACCCACCCAGAAACCTCAAACAAAGGACTTAACCGAGCACGGCTGACAACCTAATTCCTTGAAAGTACACTGTGATAGAGAAACCTGATTTCTGAGATCAGGTACAATCCGGAGCGTTATGGCTTACGGACGTAAGTCACCGATTGTTGAGCAACCCTGCTGCAACGCTGAGTGCAGCGGTCCTTACGGTAGGGTTGAGACGATAGAGATAGAAAAGTACGGAACCGCTCAAGATCCAGTTGGACAGAGACAGTCCGCCTTTCACTGTCTCCATTGCGATTGGTTTTGGTTTGGGAAGATGAACATCACAAAAGTGTGGTTGTGGAAACACGGGGATCGCGTCCCTGTTTCAAACCCTGCAGTTGTTTACCGAGATCCCCGCAGTTCGAAGAAGGCTCGACCTGATCCAGGGCGCAAGCGTGGAACGAAGAACCAATCAAAATCTTAAGACCACCGCACTCCCGAGCGCATAGAGCCGAACCACTAGTTGGCTAACGCCTCTTCCTATTCGCGAGGCAGAAAGCCGGCGGGGCAGAAGTTGTGTGCAGCTGCCGAAGAAAATAACAATCACCGCCTCGCGGCCGGTGGTGGAACGATCTCCGCCAGTCCTGGGTTATTCCACAGTTGGCTGAATTCTTCGTCCTTGTAGACACTGGCCAGATTGCGATAGCCGGTGTCCTTCGCTTTCCTCAAGCATGACAGGACCGCCGGCACGTCGCCTCGTTTGGCCTGAATCTTGGCGAGCAGATAGTAGAATTTCGCCCGCTCCTCAGGGTTTGAGACCTGAGCTGTAACGCCAACTCTGACGTTCTCCTCGAGCGCCAATGGATCCAGGTTCAATGCGATCGAGTATTCGTTCATCGCCGGATCCAGTTTGTTCTCACTGAACCATGCTGCCCCCAAGTTGATATGGAAAGGAGCGCTGGTCTCATCGAGCGCCACTGCCTTGCGGAAATACTTGGCCGCCCCGCTGAAGCTGTTCTGGAAGAAGAAGACCGCTCCAAGGTTGTTGAATGCGTCGGCGTACTTCTTATCCGTCTTAATCGCCTTTGCAAAGTCGGCGCGGGCGCTCTGCAAATCGCCGCTGGTCAACTCAGCCATCCCCAGTTTGTTGTAGAGCACCGCGTTCTTTTTGTCCTTATGTAACGCCTCGTCAAAATACTGGATGGCCCCCTGGTAGTCTTTCTGCGCCCGGCAAGCGTCGCCGGCTTTCTCCAAATCGGCGGCACTCATCGATTTCGTATCCTCGATAGTTCGGCCGGCTTCGATAGCGCCGAGACCGCACTGGGAAAGTCCGGCAACTACCGCTACCACGATCGTTCCGCGCATCAATCCCCGCATATTGACCTCCCCGGATCGGATTTCACAATTCCCTCCTTCGAGCCCGAGGAAAGAAGGATCGCTCGGTCGCTTGCCGGGACCGGCAACAGGCTCAAGCGAGCCATCGTGCCGAACTTGAATGAACCTTCTCCCTTAGATTGGATTCTCTTCGCGGTTGCGGAGTTGGCCGTGCGATGCCGGTGGGAACCGCAAGCGGCCGTGATGGTGCGGGGGAATCAAATGTTTGCCTCGCGTTTTAAGACTTCGGCGGTAACTTGGCGGATCATTGTCGCCAGAGGTTTGATCCATGAGAAAACGCACCAGGAAGGCATCTATCCGCGACAGAGGACGAGTGCAAGCAATAAACCGAGCCAAGCGGCTGGAGAAGCTGGAAGAAGGATGGAAGCCGAAACCTAAGTTACGGCGGCGAGCAAGGCGAGACACTGAAGGAGCTCGCGTATTTGGTCAGATGCGGCCATGTCAGGGTGATCGATTGGTAGACATGGTGGTGGCGTTCCCATGTCTGATTATTCATAGTTGACCGCGGCAACGCATTACCGTATGGTAATGTATTACCCGATGGTAATGTGTTCGAAGGATTGTATGCCGCAAGTCATGCGCTCGATTGAAATCCACGCTTCGCCAAGCGCCGTCTGGCTCTGGCTGGCAACCCAGGAAGCGCTGCGCCACTGGATCAGCTCCAATATTGAGATCGATTTGCGGGTCGGCGGCGCATACCGCTTTCTCGGCCCCGACGACAAGACATGGATCAGCGGCACTGTGCTGGAACTGGAGCGAGAGAAAAGCCTGATCCTCTCCTGGCTCGAGGAGGGTAGCGGGTGGATACAGCCGGCGCGGTTAGTGATCAGGCTTGCTCCTATTGCTGTCGGTACGCGGGTAACCCTCATTCACGATGGATTCGAGGGTATCGGTCGTCCAGACTGGCCTGAGACGGTACAGGATTATGAGCGCGGCGCCGAGCTGCACCGAGTTCTCGACCACCTGGCCGATCTGGTGAACGCCGGTGCGACCCAGTAAGAGCGACGCCCTATTCCGCATCCTGGCCGACCCGACGCGCCGGCTCATTCTCGATCTGCTGGCCGAGCGCGGACGTTTGAGCGTGGGCCAACTCGCCGCTGAGTTTCCCAACATGGTGGCGTCGGGCATTTCCAAACACCTGATGGGCCTGCGGGCCGCGCGTTTGGTATCCGCCACGCGGCGGGGTCGGCAGCAAATTTATCAGCTCGAACCGGATGCTCTGGCTGCCGGACTGACACCGTGGATCGCAAAGTACGAGCGCTATTGGTCCGCTGCCCTTGAACGCCTGCGTGACCTTGCGGAGGAAGGTGATGCAAAAAACAAACTCACGTCCGGAAGACATGTCCGACGAAGGAGGCAAAAGTGAATTTCATCGCTAGTGGTCTTGCTTTTGTTTTCTTCCTGGCAGCGCAAGGAGCCGCCCAAAGCGCAAAAACTCCTTATCCAAGCATGGCGCCGGTTGCGCAATATTTGATGCCCCGCGACGCGGAAATCTCGCTCGCGCGGAGTGCCGCGCCGAAATCGATCTCCGGAGATGCCGAAATCCTCATCCTTACAATAGACGGTTATCAGACCGCGGTGAAAGGAACAAACGGCTTCGTCTGCATGGTCTCGCGCTCCTGGTCTGCCGATTTCGACGATCCCGGATTTTGGGATCCACGATTACGTGCGCCGATCTGTCATAACTCTCTTGCCGCGCGGTCTCAAGTACCGGCCACCATCAAACGGACTCAGTTGTACTCTCCGGAGGATCGCAAGCCCAGGTTCTAACCGCCATCAAAGCGGCGATTCAGAGCGGCGAACTGCCTACGGCGGAAACCGGCTCCATGGCCTACATGATGTCCAAACAAGCGTATCTCAATTATCGTGTTGGTCCCTGGCTTCCACATCTCATGTTCTTCACGCCCGAAACCGATCCCAAATCCTGGGGGGCGGGGCTGCCAGACTCACCCATCCTCGGAATCCGTCGTCCCGAGGAGCGCTTGACCGTGTTTCTGATCCCCATTGGCCGATGGTCGGATGGAACCTCGTCGGTATCGGAAGGACATTGAAGAATTCAGGACGTCGATCATCGTCAGACGACGCCGATCCCAGTGATCCCCGGACGGATGATCTCCGCAGTCCGAAGAATATAAGAACAATAAACAGGCTTCACTTCATTCATCGGTTCGGTACGTCTTTGCCTCTCAATGAACGCAAAATCGCCAACTCACTCACCGACGAAA
Source organism: Candidatus Sulfotelmatobacter sp. (assembly GCA_049584315.1). Taxonomy (GTDB): domain Bacteria; phylum Acidobacteriota; class Terriglobia; order Terriglobales; family Acidobacteriaceae; genus Sulfotelmatobacter. Next base: position 20,116 of record JBAUXO010000361.1, read on the forward strand.
TTGAAGTTCATAGCGGTGAGCGGACGACTCTACGAACGCGATTTAGCTAAGGGTTGCCGACCATCCAGACAGAACCCACGCGGCCGGTCAGCGCCGTTGGCGCTGTTTTTGCTCAAGCTCAGGGATGCAGGGTTGTAGAATCCCCGTCCACTACGCCCACTCGATGCGATGGAGCTGAAGCCGACCGATCAGGCTGCCTGTCCCGACCTGATCGAGTTCATACCTGAGCCTTATGCCAGCATGGTCTTCGTGGCGGTTTTGACTGGACTCAGGGTCAGCGCATTGATCGATCTAGAGGGGCGCTGCATCCATTCGGATTCAATCTCCGTGGAGCAGCGTTACTTTCGCGGCGACTGGTCCGTCCCGAAGACGCAGGCCAGTGCAGCTACCATCGGAGTCTCACCGGCGGTAATTGCCCGCATCCTTCGCCTGAAAACCCTCTCCGTAGAGGTTCGGGCATTGCGTGCGGTACGAATCCAGTGCACGGCGGCAGCCTTTGTTGGTCACTCGGCGAATGCCTCATGTTGCCTCAAATGGGCGAAATGCTCTCGAAGGACAGTCCGAGAGCCGCCGCGCCGTTCATGTCCGCAGGCGTCACCGTGACCCAGTTGGTGATTTCGATCAGTGCGACTTCGATTGGAGGCGAGCGTCTTCAAGAGTGCGGAAACCGCTGTTGCTCCTGGGTTTCGGTGTCCTGCCCATCCGCGGCGCGCCTAGAACCGTTGCCCATGCTGCGGGAGTTCGGATTGCAATTCAGACCCTTGACGGTGTAGCGAAGGCCATCTTGGGCATCGTTTCTATGGTTGTGGTTAAAGACAGAACGCGAGGAACTGGCCGCTTCATCCGGGCAACTCGAGCGCTCGCAACCATGGTTGGCGTCGGGTGCCGCCGCCAGCAATACTATTGGCGGAACCTTCATACAACGTCTCGGATACCGTGCGTTTTTCTAGGGTTAGCATCCATCACACTGGTGGCTTTCGTGTTGCCTTGGTACACGGTATCGGAAACACTCCCAACACGGCGGAACCCTTAAAAGCCCAGGCTGGAATCAAGTTCCCAACAGAAGAGGACGCTTTTGCGTAATGATATTCCTGCCGAATCAATCCGAGCTTGGTTGGTTTTCGGGGTCGAACAAGAAAGAGAGAACCTTCGTTGATATCGTCTGTGCCCCTGCTAGTGTCTCTGATCGTTGCCATCAGCATCCTGCTGATGCTTATCCGGCCGCGCAATATTCCCGAAGTCTATTGGATTGGCTCAGGAGTCCTCTTACTTCTCATCTTCCGACTGGTGCCCGTGGAGCTTGCGGTTCACGCTGTCGCAAAAGCACTGGACGTTTGTCTTTTCCTCGCTGGCATGATGTTGCTTTCTGAACTCGCGCGCGAGCAGGGGGTCTTCGATTGGCTTTCATCGATCACGGTAAGGAAGGCGAACGGCTCCTGCTCAAGGCTGTTTGCGCTGGTGTATACCGCTGGGACGCTGGTTACGATCTTCATGTCGAATGATGCGACAGCGGTGGTTCTAACGCCTGCGATCCTGGTGGCAATTCGCAAGGCCAAGGTTCAGCCCCTGCCATACCTCTTCGTTTGTGCTCTTATCGCGAATGCGGCGTCATTTCTTCTGCCGATTTCGAACCCGGCGAACCTGGTTGTCTTCCACAATCACATGCCCCGGTTGGCAGGATGGCTACTTTCCTTCGCAGTTCCTTGTCTGCTCTCGGTTGTTGCTACATTCGTGGCGCTGCGCTGGCTCTTCCGGAATGAATTACGCGCCACCATTGCAGGCGAGGTAGAAGGTAAGCCGCTAACCCATGAGGGCAAATTGGTGTTGTGCGGGCTGGCAGGGATGGTGGCTGTCCTTCTAACCGCATCATCGCTGGGCAAAGACCTGGGGCTGCCGACTTGCCTGGCCGCGCTCGCAGTTACAACTGTAGTTTCCATACGAGCCCGAAGCAACCCACTGGCGCTCGGTCGCGAGATCAGCTGGGCAACCTTAGCTCTGGTGGCAGGGCTTTTCGTCATGGCTGACGCGATGGAAAGGGTAGGTGCGATGCAGCGGACCAAGGAGTGGTTCGTCTGGGCGGAGAATCTGGGGCCTACGGCTGGAGCGTTCATCACGGGATCATTCGTTGGAATCGCGAACAATCTGGTCAACAATCTGCCGCTTGGCCTTATTGCAGGAAGTACGCTCCAGGCCGCGCACGCGAAAGGTTTGCTTGCCGAAGCGGTTCTGATCGGCGTCGACGTCGGACCGAATCTGTCCATTACCGGTTCACTGGCGACTATCCTTTGGTTGATCGCGCTGCGCAAGGAGAAAATCGATGTAAGTTTCTGGGATTTCCTCAAGGTCGGCATGGTGGCAATGCCCGTCGCCTTGCTAGCTTCGCTGGTCGCCATCCTCTTGATGCATATGTGGTTTCAAGCTTCCTGGTAGCCGCTTTCAAACCGAACCGCTGAACCGCCACGGCGGTGAATTCCTGAGCTCTGGCCAAACCGACACAATCATAGTTACGAATCTGGGAACCGGTTGCAGAATTCCGGATCATAATGTGTGCAAACCGGTTCTCTTTCTGCTAGCATGGTCGCCAAACAGGACGCGGATCTTCTTTACTACCTTAGGTCTGCAGCCCTGCGGTAAGGCACTTAAACTGCTGCAATTTCCAGGTGGTGGAGTGCGTCCAGTCCGGAACCCAGGACGATGCCGCAGGTAGGAGCGGTTTGTGAGCGATCCCGCAGGGGAAGACGTCCCGGTTGTCAGGCGGCGCAGCCGTCGTCATCGTCGTAATCGTCTCATTCGTCGATGGTTGGCATTGGCAACGGTAATTCTTTTCAGTTTTGGTGCCTCCACCCTAGCGCTGCACTATCTTAGTCCCTCCCTGTTCCGTGCGCAGCAGTCTACAGCTCCCGACTTCCAGCAGGCAGAGTTCAGTCGTGATCGCGTGATCACGCTAAATCAGCTTCTTACCCACACAGAGCCATCTAGCGATCGCCCGGTTTATCCATACTCCCTTGTACCCGGCGGAGTGGAGGATGCGAAGGAACTGAAGTGGGTGGCTGAGCACGATCCGATCGTGGCGGCTCACTATGCCGGTTTCGATTACGACCACGCCAAAGTAGTGCGGCTCACCTTGGATCAAACCGTGTATCTTTCTTTTCGTATTGGGAACCACGTTTATTGGACCCGTCACAGGGTCACCCTCCACAGAGGCGAAAAGCTTCTCACCGACGGACGAATGACGGCGCGCACTCGTTGCGCCAACCGTGTGGAAGACGTTCCTCAGCAGGCGGCCGCGCCGGTGGAGCCTCCAGCTGTAGAGTTCGATCAAAAAATTGGGTTCCCAGTCGCCACGGCAATGCATACTCCGCCGGTTCCGTTCGAGTCAGCACTGCTGAAAGGGCCTGGTCTGGGGTCGATGGGGCCGCTCAGTTTGTACGATCCTCTCCCCGTCGGTAACTTGATCTCAATTTCACCTCCGCCCTTGCCACAGGCGCTCTGCGGTCCGAACAGGAAAAAAGACGCGCCCGAGGGTTGCTGCGCCGGTGAAGAGGGTATCGGCAAGAAGAAACAGGGAAGTCCCTGTGGCGGCGGGACTGGAACCGTGCCTGAACCCTCCACCTGGGTAATGTTCGTCTCTGGCCTGGCCGCTATATCCTGGCAGGCCCGGCGGAAGCTAAGCCGCGCGCCAGATGCAGCCTAAGCCCTAGACATCCACCGCTTGCAACTCGCTTGCGAACCGGTCTTCTCTACCGATAGGCTCATTGCTCCAATTCAGAGCTCAGAGTTGCGGAGGTCGATGGTGGGTTCGCCGAGTCGTCGTGGCTGCTGTCTCTACTTTTTGTTGGTATTAGCATCGCTGGGCTTAAGCCCATCTGTCTTCGCCCAATCCATCCGCCTGCACGTCGACCTGACAGATGCACCGCGAAATATCTATCACGCGAAGCTAAGCCTCCTCGTCAAGCCGGGCGCTATGACCCTTGTCTTTCCGGAGTGGATCCCAGGCAATCATCGTCCCAGCGGTCCGATCGCCGGTCTCACCGGAATACGCATGGAAGCCGCAGGCAAGCCGGTAACCTGGCAGCGAGACGATGTCAATATGTACGCTTTTCGTGTGGTCGTGCCCGAGGACGCGCCGGAACTGATCGTTTGGCTGGACGCAATTACGTCCAATGACAGCGCGGGCGGCGGAGGGCCGGCAGCTTCCAGCAATGTGCTCGATTTGAATTGGAACGCGGTTGTGCTCTATCCGCAGGGCACGGCTTCGGACGCAGTCGAATTTATCCCATCCGTCACACTTCCGTCCGCATGGAAGTTCGGAACCGCGCTGACTCCTGTTCACGTATCCGGCGACGAGGTCGAGTTCGCTCCCGTATCTCTCACTACACTCGTGGATTCGCCGCTGATCGCCGGGAAACACTACCGGCGCATTGATCTGACCACAGCATCGGAGACGCCCCCTCACCAGATGGATGTGGTGGCCGACAGCGAAGCAGATCTGGCGATGAAGCCGGAAGACTTGGCCGCCTATCATAAACTCGTCGCCGAAACCGGAGCGCTGTTCGGGGCGCGACACTATCGCCAGTATCACTTTCTGTATACGCTCAGCGGCGACGTTGGCCAGCATGGACTGGAGCATCACGAGTCGAACGACAGCGCGGCGGCCGAACGCACCTTGCTCGATCCCGATTTTCACCTGCTTTACGCGGACTTAATTCCGCACGAGTTCGTGCACTCGTGGAACGGGAAGTATCGCCGGCCCGCCGGACTGGCCACGAAAGATTATCAGGCGCCCATGGTCGGCGATCTGCTATGGGTCTATGAAGGACTCACGGAATATCTGGGCAATCTGCTGGCGGAGCGTAGTGGATTGCGATCGGCGGAGCAATATCGGGAAGGCTTGGCCTTAACCGCCGCAAATCTTGATCACCGGCCGGGTCGCACCTGGCGTCCCCTGGAAGATACGGCGCGCTCTGTGCAGAGCCTGCGAATGCTCGGGCAACCATGGTCAAGCTGGCGTCGCGGGCTCGATTACTATCCCGAAGGCGAGCTGATCTGGCTCGAAGTCGACTCGATTATTCGCCAGCAGACGCACGGGCAGCGGTCTCTCGATGATTTTTGCCGCCGCTTTCATGGCGGACAGAGTGGACCTCCGATGGTCGTGACTTATACCTTCGACGACGTGGTTCGTACGCTAAACGATGTTGCTCCTTACGACTGGGCGAGACTGCTGCGGGAGCGCGTGGCTTCGACCAGCACCCACGCGCCTCTAGGCGGCATTGAACGGGATGGCTGGAAGCTGGTGTATAACGACCGGCCCAACGCCTTCACGCAAGGGGCCGAAAAACTCTTCAAGGTCGCAGACTTCTCCTACTCCCTGGGCTTCACCATTACTCCGGACAGCAAACTCGACGATGTGATCGTGGGCTCTCCCGCCAATCAATCCGGCATCGGTCCGGGGATGAAACTGATCGCGGTGAATGGCCGGAAGTGGACCCCCGAGGCACTGCATGGCGCAATCAAGGCGGCACAAGGCAATGCGTTGCCAATCGAACTTCTTGTCGAAAATGGTCAGTTCTTCCAGACTTATTCAGTCTCTTACCATGACGGCGACAAGAACCCGCATCTAGAGCGAGCCTCCGGCCAACCCGATCTTCTGGAGGTGATGCTCACTCCGCTCACGAAGTAGGACTAAATCGACACTGAAACGCGCGAGGCCCAAAGTTTTAATCCTTTGGTAAGGGGGATGGTCGACAATCCCTGCTAGAATCGGCCTAGCGCGTCGCATACAAATCCAAGGATGTTTATGAACCGCTCTGCCAGAGCTGCCGCCGGAGTGTTGGTGTGGGCAGCAATATTGGCTTCCGCAACACTTCCGGGGCGAGCGCAAAATGCGCCCACGGTGCGGCGGGTGCAGGTGCTCGGTAACCGGAATCCCATCGAGATCGAGATTGAAGGTAGCGAACCCCTGGTACCCGAGGCCCAGGTCGTAACCGGCCCCGATCGGCTGGTGGTGGATTTTGCCAACGCGGTTCCTGCTGCTCAGTTGCATAACCAGACCCTGAATCGCGCCGACGTGAAGAGCGTGCGCGTGGGCCTGTTTGCGGCGAAGCCACCGGTCACCCGCGTGGTGTTCGATTTGAATGGTCCGCAGGCCTATCAGGTTTTTCCTTCCGGCAGAACAGTGATCATCAAGATCGGGAGCGTTGGCGCGCAAGTTCAAGCGAATTCCTCCTCCGGGCCACGGCTGGTGAACACGAATTATCCCGCGCAGTCGGCAAAGATCACGCCACCTCCGCCTCCGCCTCCCTTGATCGTTTCCTTCCAGGCAGGAATGCTTACCATCATGGCGAACAAGGCCAATCTGTCCGAGGTCCTCTTTGCGGTGCACCAGCACACCGGGGCTGAGATCGCCATACCGGCTGGAGCCGAGCAGGAGCAAGTGGTTGCGCAGATTGGTCCAGCGTCCGCTCCCGAGGTTTTGGCTCACCTTTTGAACGGATCGAAATTTAATTTCCTGATTCTAAGTTCAGCCGGTAATCCCGCAACTCTGGACCGCGTTATTCTCAGCGCGCGTCCGGATGGTCCGTCGCCCGCGTTCCAGCCCTTGCAGCAGGTAGTTCAAGCGAACGACGATCCCGAACCCGACGTCCCCACCAAAACTCCGCCTCCTCCGCCACCTGCGCCCAATCCAGGCACGCCGTCGAATCCTCCGTCGGACACTGTCCCAGACTAGGCGGTCGCATTTCGTGGATTGCAGTTTGCTTACGGTGGTGTGATCAGGCGGATTGGCACAGGAGAAGTACCGAGAGCCACGGGAGGACCCGTAACACTCCCGTTACCACACCCGGAAACGTTCATCACGGTCACATTTATGTTTCCAGTGGTGCTGTCGACGCTGTTAATGAAAACCTGTAAGAAACCTATAACCGTGATCGCGGTCGTGCCCGTAGTGTTAAGTTTTTGCGGGGGGGCTAAGTTGTCGTAGATGGGTAGGCTGACGATAGAGGGGCTGTTCGTGATCTGGCTACCGCTCGCAACGCCTGTGGTCAACAGAGCGCTATTGGTCCCCGCCAGAATTTGAAAAGGATAGGTGTAAGTGGGTGGCGGAGAAGTGGATGTCGACAGGGAGTCTTGGCCCTGTCCCAAGCCATTTGCCGCTGCATTCGTCAGACATGCGGCGCCATTCACGCTATCATCCCGCGGCAGCCCTGGGTCCTCCGTAAGCTCCACTGTATTCGCGCCACCAACGCCACAAGCGTATACGGTGGATTGGTCGCAACCGGCGACAGCCTCGGCGTAGTCATTGCGCTTTGCGTCCGCGCAGGCGGCAATCGCACCGTTGGCGGCGATCGCGATCGAAGGGTTTAACACTTGTCCCGGAACGTAGTCCAAGGTGGGGGGTAGTGTTGGTGTAGCTCCGGAATTAGCAACTGGAGGGTTGTCCATCAGGGCGCAGGGTCGCCGACCGCGACCTCCGGATGTCAGGCAGTCTGGAACCAGATTGAGCGTTTCATCGATCACGCCGTTGGGCGAAATCCCCGCGTTCAGGATCGCCCCGGTCGTCTCGTCGACGAGCTGCGGGCAGGCAGTGGGAGCACAGGTTCCGACACCAGGATCCCGGTTAGGTACGACCCATGGTTTCACGCAACGGGGATTGACCGGAACCATCGGGCTCACGCCGGAAGGATTGAATACTTCGGCGGTCGCGGTAGCCTTCGCGGTGGTGCTCGCGTAGCTACTTCCGAACAAGGAAAAAACACGCGCGAAGAAGATTGGCAGCGTTGCGCTTTGCAGGCTGACCGTGACGACCGGGTTCACGGCGAAGTTGGCTCCCAGGCCGGAGCAGTCTGTGTTAGTCGCGCCTGCACTTCCCACGCCGTACTTGACACTTACCGCCGCACTCGAGACCGCAACGCCGCTAATCAGGTTCTGTTGAGCCATACTGATCGCGGCGAGCGAGGCTTGACTGCCAAGGCCGCCGCAAATCTGTCCCCATGTGGCAGAGGTAGCCCCCGTGTTGCCTGAAATCGAAATCACCCTGGCCGCCGTCAATGCCGCTGCATCCGCGGCGCGCTGAGCCTCTGCCTTGGCCTCGTAGAGGGCGCCGATGTCGATCGAGAGAGCAGCCATGGCTATGATGGTAACCATCGCCAGGGCGACCAACGCCATGGTCACGCCGCGCTCACGGGAGCGGAGAGTGGCTCTCTGTCGCGGACGGCGAATTAGCGGTGCCAGCACGCTCGGTTCCTCAATTCTCGTTGAACGCTGCAGCTGTCGTGGTGATGGTAGCCGGAGCGAGAAACTTCCCCGGCATTAAGCCGCTTACGCTGTTGAACTGCCACTTGTAGGCGTAGGTGACGGCGACGCAGGTCCCGATCAAATACACTCCGCTTTCTTGTGTCGAGCAGCCTCGATTGATCGCGATGCTAATCCCAGTCCCCGGACAGCCGGAACCGGTCGCCGTGTAAGTCCACGTAAGGTTCGTCTGCGTCGGCGCGGCCGGAGTCGGTCCCAGCCCGCAGTCGTTGATCTTCTCCGAGTACAGATAGTTATCAACGACCTGGAACGCGTCGCTGACAGACACGGGCACGGCGGCGTACATATCGCTGGCTGGATCGGCTGCTGAAACCCTTGCTCCCTCGCGCGCGGCGTTGGTCAATTTCTGCTTAAGGGTAAGTGCTCCGCTGAAATCAAAAATCCCGACGACGAAAAACACCAGCAAAGGCAGTGAAAGCGCGAGCTCTACCACCTGGGAGGCGCAATCATCCGAGCAGCCTCGCTTGAGCGATGCCAGCCATCCGGTCCACCGACCTGTGGCAAACCTCATTGCGTCTCCGCCCTCATCTGAGCCTGCCCGGGAAGAAGCATATTCCCTATATCCAGATTGGTTAGGGGAATACTGAAATGGAAGGGATATTTATACCGCGCACTTACCGATGTGCCGCAAGTACCAGCGCCGCCTGGGCTTGAGTACGATAACTGCACGTTCACCTGGACACAAACGTCGTTGACGCTGCCATCGCAGGCAACCGCAGTACCGCACGACGCTCTCGAACTGACGCTATTACAAGCGCACAGTACAGGTGGCGTCCAACTGGTGGTGGGAACGAGCTGACTCTTGCTCAAGTGTCCGGCGGCCAGCGCGTTATAAACGGCAGTTTGGGCGATGGTGGCGGGAGTCGAACCCGCAGCGCAGGTTGTGCAAACCGGAGCCACCGCCGCTTCCGCGCCGGCCCGTGCTCCTTGCGTCAGCGTGCCATAAATGAAAAATGCCACGCCAAACCAGATAATTCCGATCACGAACATGAAGATCAGGGGCAGGACAAAAGCGCTTTCCACGATTTCCTGGCCACTCGTGTCCGATACCACATCGCGGAATGCTGTCCAGAGCCATTTCATCGTAGTTATAGTCTTCCCCAAAGCCTACCGATCCCGTAGAGCAAAGTCGTCAAGGCCAAGGCTACTCCGTAGGGAATCTTCAGCGACTGCGGATTATCCAGCGAAACTTCGGGCCCGGGCATACGAAACGTCGCCATCGATGCCAACAGCCGTCCCATGTTGCGCAGCGTTTCCTTGAATCGCCGCTTGTAGATCACCAGCCCCAAGGCCATGACCCCCGCCACAAGAACCGATACCACCAGCAAGTCGACGAGCACTCCCGGACCTACGATCGCACCCAGAGCCCCCGCCAGCTTCCAGTCTCCTGCGCCCAAGGCGCGGACGATGACGAATGGCAATAAGACCAGCAGTCCCAAACCAGCCCCCAGCAGGGAAGTCTTCAGTCCGCTCCATCCGCCGAACACTGTGTTGGCCACCACCCCAAGGAGTAGTCCTGGCACTGTCAGCCAATTAGGAATCCGCCGGCTGCGCCAATCGGTATAACCAGCAGCGACCGCCAGTGCTACCGCCAATCCCAATACAACCGGCTTCAAATCAACTCCGCCTGCGTTCGAAACGCCTTCCCTCTCGAAACAAGCGACGGATGTTTTTGAAAGTATTCCATCTTTTGAAGGCGGCGACTTGCGAGAAGAGGAAGCTTCGCTGCCACACAAGCCGCCAAGCCCCTGCTGTCGCGGATTCTCACATAGGCCGGTAGCGAAGTCAATGAACAGGAGGTGATGACCATGACGATCATCACTTAAGCGATTCAGATCGCAATGACAAGTTAGCTTGACATCCCTGGGGTCCTTGACCTACTATTTTAGTGGAAAGCTAACTTGACATGGCGAGCCAGGTGCTAAACCGGATCAAAGAGCTGCGCAACGCCCGCGGATGGACCCAGGAGCAGCTCGCGACCGCCGCCGGCGTCTCGCGCCAGAGCATCAATTCCATCGAGCGCGACCGGTATGTACCGAGCTTGGTGCTCGCCCTCACCTTCGCGCGAATCTTCGGCTGTTCCACCGATCAGATCTTTACATTGGAGAGCGAACCATGAATCTTCCTATCTCGGCAGTGCGATCGATGAACGTTTCCTGAACCACCGGATGCGCGCCACAAGTCTCGCGGGGATCATTGGCGGCATCGTGGCCATTCTTCTCTTTGGCTACCACTATTACGTGAATCATGTCTGGAGTTGGGATCTGTTCACCGTCGCCATCACGATAGTGACCGTCAAGTTGACGGTGATGGCTTGGTACCGCCTAACCGACTGAATGGAAGGAGTGGGAATCATGAGTTTCAGAAAACGGTTCTATGAATCGAAAGCGTTGATGTCCGTCGCAACTATGTGCATGATCGCCGGTATTATGTGGCCCTACCTCTTCCACCCATTAACTCAACTTGGCAAGAATTTAAGCCACGGCTTGTGCGGAATGCTGCTGGGCTTCTCGATTGCCGTCAACCTCGGGGCATTGTGGATGAAAGGCCGTCAGCGCCGTTGCGACGGCAAAGATGCGCCTGGGCCGTAAAGACGAGCGAGGATCGCGTTCCAAAAAATAAAGGCCCGGAATGTCTCCGGGCCTTTATTCAATGGGGAGGTCTAGCGGTTAAACGCTCCCACGCTGTTATGCTCGGCCACAATGCGCTTGGCGTTGTCGGCCAGCGCTTTGGCTTGCGGCAGAAGCTCCAGCCCCTTGACCACTTCCGGATCCGATTCCGCCCGCACCTTCAGTCCTTCATCCTGACCAAATGCATCCACGAAGATTTCGGCCTTGATGTTGGATTTGATCCAGTCGTTGTTATCCACCAGATCGGCCTGGGTGTAAGGAATATTCGCTTCATCCAGCGACTTGCGGAACTCCTGCAGAATGGCATCATCCACTTCGAAGCTCTTGGTCGGATGATGGTTCACGACGTAGCGCTTGGCGTAGTTGAAGAAGGCATAATGTTGCAGCAGCGTGTCCTGAAAATGGTTGCCCTTCACCGGGGGAATCACAACATCCGGTGTGATGCCGCCGCCACCATAGACCGTGCGGCCGCTGTCGGTGAGCTTCACTTCACGATTGGCATTGCTGCCCGATTCGGCATCACGGTTGTAATAATAATCATAGAGCGAAATGTTGCTGTAGTCGCGTTGAATCAGCCGTCCACTGGGCGTGTAGTAGTGCGCCGTGGTGAGCGCCAGCCCGGTGTTTTCCGAAAGCGGATACACGGTCTGAACCAGCCCCTTGCCGAAAGTGACTTCGCCCGCGATCAAGCCGCGGTCATGGTCCTGAATCGCTCCAGAAACAATTTCTGCCGCCGAAGCGGTCAGCCGGTTTACCAGCACGACCAGGGGATAATCCTTCCCGCCGTTGCCATGCTGTGCCACGTAACGCTTCTCGGCGGATGCGCGGCCGTGATGTGAAACGATGAGCTGACCCTTCTTCAGGAACTTGTCGGCCACGCCAACGCCTTCGCTGAGCAGGCCGCCGGGATTTCCCCGCAGATCCAAAATCAAGCCCTTGAGATCGCCAAACTCGTCCAGAGCTTTTGAGACTTCTTCTTCCGTGGTCTCGTTGAACCCGGTCACGTGCAGATATCCAATCCCGGGCCGGATCAGGAAGTGCACGTCGACGCTGTAGCGCGGAATCTCGTCGCGAATCAGCGTGAACTCCATCGGCTTCTCGACGCCTTCACGCGAGATACTAATGTGTACGGTCGTCCCCTTTGGCCCTTTCAGCAGATCGGCAACGTCTCCCGTGCTCATGTTCTCGGTGGACTTGCCGTCGACCGCAATGATCACGTCACCGGGATGAATGCCGGCTTTATAGGCGGGCGTGCCGGTGAACGGAAAGATGACGATGACTTTATTGTTGCGCGGTCCCACCGTCATTCCGACGCCGTAATATTTGCCGCGCTGATCCTCGCGCATGAGCGCGTAAGACTTCGGATCGAAGAAATTCGAATGCGGATCGAGGGCATGCAGCATTCCCGGGATGGCACCGTTATAGATCGCCTTGTCGGGATTGACCGGCTCCGCGTAATTATCCTCGATAACGGCATAGACATCCGTGAACTGCTTCAGGCTGTCTTTGACATCAGAGTCGCTGGAGGTCGAGGAGGAGGCCTGCTGGCCGGTGCGCTGGGCAAACAAAATTCCCAGAAAGCCGCACACAAGAAGAAAAAAAACCACCAGAAAGAGTGATCGGCGAGAACTACGTGCCATTTTGTACGTTTCCTTCGGTTGAGGGATCTCGAGCTTCCCCACCTACCGCGCTGAATATAGGCAGTATATCACCAGATTAGACGGCCCCGGACCGGGATAGTCACCGGGGTAACTGTCCCCGGCCACCCCTATTTATGATGCGGCCCGAAGCAATTCTGACGCTCCTAGGGCATGAACGGCGTTCGAAAAACACTCGAAAAACGCTCGAAAGTGCTATTGACGGGCGGGAAATACCGCCATATCGTGTGCAGTCACCGAACGCGCGGGGGCCCGGTCCGGGTGAAACCGAAAGCTCGGGAGTTGGACCGTGTCACTTCGTCGAGTATTCTCCACCTGGTTGTTGTGCTGTGTCCCTGATTCTGGCCGCAGCTAATTTTGTTCCCGTTCCAGTTTTTGCATCTGCCGCCTTTCAGCCGCCTAATCCTGACGAACTCAAGATGACGAGCGAACCGCTCGCTCCCGGTGCGCCGGCCATCATCCTCTACCGTCAGGTTGACCGCGACGACAACGGTCAGACTCCTCACGAAAATGACTACATCCGGATCAAGATTCTGACCGAGGAAGGGCGCAAGTACGGAAACGTAGAGATTCCGTTTCTCAAGGAGAGGGAAGACGTTGGCGCCATTCATGCGCGAACCATCAAGGCCGATGGCTCCATCGCGGAATTTGATGGCAATGTCTTCGAGAAATCGTTGGCAAAGGAGCGGGGATCGCGGTTGATGGCGAAGAGCTTTACCCTTTCCGATGTCCAGGTGGGAAGCATTATTGAATACTATTTCACCTACGACTTCAGAGAGGACTTTGTCTACCAGCACGCGGTTCTCCTTTATGGTTCACAGTGGTTGCTTAGTTCCGATCTTTTCACCAAGAGCGCCAGGTTCACGCTAAAGCCCTACCGGACTTACGGTCCGATGCATCTCCGTTGGACCTGGCACGACTTACCTGTGGGATCCGATCCGAGGCAAGGCCAGGACAGCGTTGTCCGTATGGATGCGAGCAACATTCCCGCCTTCCAGTCCGAGGAGTTTATGCCCCCGATGAACGAAGTGAAGTCGCGCGTGGATTTTATCTACACGGACGACCTCCCCGAAAATGATCCGGACAAGTTCTGGAAAAGCATAGGCAGGAAGCGGAACGCGCAGTTGGAGAGCTTTGTGGAGAAGCGCAAGTCCATGGAAGAGGTGGTGGCGCAGATCGTTTCGCCCAGCGACGCTCCCGAGGTGAAACTGAGAAAAATTTATGATCGTGTGCAGCAGATTCGAAACAAAACGTACGAGTTGAAAAGGACCGAGCAGGAGGAGAAACGCGAAAAGGAGAAACCAGTCGAGAATGTTGAGGAACTCTGGAAGCGCGGCTACGGTAATGGCGTGCAGTTGACGTGGCTCTATCTCGCTTTGGTGCGTGCCGCCGGTTTTGAAGCTTACGGATGCTGGGTTTCGAACCGCAGCCAGTATTTCTTCAATCCAAAGACGATGGAGTCTGGCAGGCTGAGTTCCAACGTAGTCCTGGTAAAACTGAACGGCAAGGATCTCTATTTCGATCCGGGAGCGGAATATACTCCCTTCGGCCTATTAACCTGGTCGGAAACCTCAGTCTTCGGGTTGCGTTTGGATAAAGATGGTGGAACCTGGATCCAGACCACGCTTCCGGCAGCTTCGGAGTCTCGCATGGAGCGAAAAGCCAAATTGCGGCTCACCGAGACCGGGGATCTGGAAGGGAAGTTAACGGTCACCTGCACTGGGCTTGAGGCGATGTATTACCGACTCGACGTGCGGAACTCCGATGAGGTTGCGCGGAAGAAATTCCTCGAGGAGGGCGTCAAAACTCAGATTCCCGCTGCAGCGGAAGCAGAGTTGGTAAACCAGCCTGACTGGACGGGCTCGGAAACTCCTCTGGTGGCGGAGTTTGATGTGAAAATCCCCGGCTGGGCTTCCAATACGGGGAGGCGCGTGATTGTGCCTGCCGCCATTTTTACGCAGGTTGAGAAGCACATCTTCGAACACGCCAACCGTGCCCACGCCATCTATTTTGACTATCCCTACGAAAAGACCGACGACATAACCGTCGAACTACCGCCAGGATGGGCCGTGAGCAGCGTGCCGGCTGCGCGAACCCAAGATGGCCACATTGTGACCTACAGCATAAAAGTCGAGAACGGCAAGGACACCTTGCACCTGACCCGGAACTTGACGGTGGACTTCTTGGTCCTAGAGACAAAATACTACGGCGCGCTGCGTAACTTTTTCCAGGCGGTGAGGACTGGCGATGAACAACAAATTGTGTTGCAACCCGGAGCGGCCAGCGCCAGCAATTAGCTGGAAAGAGCTGTTGGCTCTGGCATGGGTAATTGCTTGCATCTTGACCTACGCGCCCCATGCCCACGCGGGCGGCGACGCGCCCGCGTGGATGCACGCCTTGGTCAACGCTCCGCTCCCGCCCTACGACGAGAAGACCGACGCTGTACTTCTATATTCGGAAACGAACGTCACGGTTATTTCGACCGATAAGATCAAGACGCAGGTTCGTGAAGCCTACAAAATTCTGCGCCCCAACGGCCGTCATCACGGGAATGTGGAGGTTTACTTTAATCCCCAGCGAAAGATCAAGACTCTTCATGGCTGGTGCATCCCTGCGCAAGGCAAAGACTACGAAGTGCGAGACAGGGACGCGATCGAGGTGTCGCCCAGTTTTGTGGGTGCGGAACTGATCTCCGACGTGAAATACAAGGTGCTGCGGATCCCCGCGCCCGATCCAGGAAATATCGTAGGTTACGAATATGAAGTAGAGGACCAACCGTTTTTTCTACAGGACCGATGGCAATTTCAGCAAACAGATCCGGTGCGAGAAAGCCATTATTCGCTCCAGCTCCCAGACGGATGGGAGTACAGAGCCTCCTGGCTGAACCATCCGGAGGTTAGGGCCACGCAGGTTGGGGGCTTATCGCAATGGGCCATCACCGATGTGAAGGAAATCCGAAGTGAGCCCGAAATGCCGCCTCGGGATGGTGTAGCCGGATCCATGATCGTTTCTTTTTTCCCGTCCGGCGGTCGGGCTCTAAACGGATTCGCGAACTGGGACGATATGGGGAAATGGTATGGCGAGCTCCTCGGCGGGCGGCTGGAGGCTTCCCCCGCGATAAAGCAGGAGGTGGTTGCTTTGGCCGCTTTGAAAAGCACTCAGTTGCAAAAGATGCAGGCACTCGCGGAATTCGTTCAGCGTAACGTTCGTTATGTCGCGATTGAACTCGGTATTGGGGGCTGGCAACCTCACTCAGCTCCCGAAGTATTCGCGCATCGTTTCGGAGACTGCAAAGACAAGGCAACTCTTCTCCGTTCCATGCTGCAGGAAATTGGAATCGACACTTATCATGTGATTATCTATACCGAGCGTGGCGCGGTAACTCCACAAACCCCCGCTCATCACGGATTCAACCACGCCATCTTGGCGATCAAGCTCCCAGACGGTTTGAACGATCCCTCTCTGATTGCCACCATCGAGCATCCTAAGCTAGGCAGAATCCTCTTCTTCGATCCGACCAACGAATTGATTCCGTTTGGCCAACTTCCTGGTTACCTGCAGGCTAACTACGGTCTGCTGGTAACACCGGGCGGTGGCGAGCTGATCGAACTGCCGCAGCAGCCATCGATGATGAACAGCATCCAGCGCACTGCTAAACTCACTCTCGACCCGACCGGTACTTTGAGGGGCGACGTCAAAGAAGTGCGGCTGGGCGAGCGGGCATCCTCGGAGCGGTGGCGATTGCGGACGGTCACCAAGGATACGGATCGCATCAAACCCATCGAAGAACTTCTAGGCAGCTCGCTTGCGAGTTTCCATCTGACGCGTGCCAGCCTGATCAACTTTCAGCAGACCGACCAGCCTTTCGGCTTCAACTACTCATTTGAGTCGCCGAACTATGCCAAAACCGCGGGGAACCTGCTCCTGGTGCGACCCCGCGTGTTTGGAAACAAAGCTTCTGGATTGCTGGAAACTAAAGAACCGCGCAGGTTTCCCATCGAGTTCGAGGAACCGACGCGCGATACGGACACTTTTGAAATTACAATTCCGTCGGGGTACGTGGTCGATGACATACCCCCGCCGGTGGACGCGGATTATGGCTTCGCCAGTTATCACTCGAAGACAGAAGTGAACGGCAATGTCGTTGAGTACACGCGAAGCTTCGAGGTCAAGGAATTGAGCGTGCCGGTCAGCCGCGCGGAAGAGCTCAGAAGGTTCTACCGTATCATCGCGAGTGATGAGCGCAATACCATGGTCCTTAAACCCTCGCCGTAGCCATGGCCGCGGCAGCGTCGCTCAAGGGTTAGGGGCGTGCGCTTGGCGAGCATTGCCGCCTGCTCAACTCCGCATTATGATGAATCCATGAGTTTTTCCGAGACGATCTTCCTGTTCTTTCTGGCCCTCATCATCTTCGGGCCCAAGAAGTTGCCGGAGATCGCCAAGCAGGCCGGACGTTTGCTCGCCGAACTTCGTCGTGCTTCGAATGAGTTTAGGTCGCAGATTGAAACCGAAATCGCCCATCTGGAAGTGGAGAAGAAGCAGACGATCCTGCCTCCCGGCGGACCGCCGCCGGGAACACTAGCCAGTTTGAGTCTGAATCCCGCTTCCACTGAAGTGGCAAGCGAGACGCGCGGTACTCTAGCCGTTCCCGCAGGTCCTACCTCCGCCGTTTCTAATTCCGCCGATTTGCCTTCGGCCATCGCGACCGCAGTCCCGGAAAATCCTGACACTTCGCCAGTCACCCCATCCCCGACCGTCAGAGAAGCAGAGATCGTTTCCGCGCCGCAGGATTCGCATGTTTGAAAGCCTGACCGCGGCCGCCGGGGATGACCCGAAGCGCGACGCCATGCCCACCATGGGCTTCCTCGATCACCTCGAGGAATTGCGCACACGCCTGGTCTACTCCATCGCCGCCATAGCCGTTGGATTCTTTGCCTGCTGGGGCTTCCGCGAGAGGATCTACGGCGTCATGCAGAGGCCCATCGTGGGCGCGCTAAAAGCTCATGGCATGTCGGAGAAACTGGTTTATCTGAATCCCGTGGAACCCTTCAATCTTTACTTGAAGATTGCTGCACTGGCCGGTCTTTTCCTAACTTCTCCCTTTGTGCTCTATCAGGTTTGGATGTTCATTTCGCCCGGTCTATACCGCAACGAGAAGCGCTATGTGATGCCCTTCATGGCATCGACGATTGCCCTGTTTTCGGCGGGAGGATACTTCGGCTACAAGTTTGTTTATCCCCGGGCTTTAGATTTCCTGATCGGCTTCGGAAGTCAGTTTCAACCCATGATCACCATCGGTGAATACACATCGCTGTTCCTGAGCATCGTCCTGGGCATGGGTTTAATTTTCGAGATGCCCATTCTCATTTTTTTCCTGGCGCTGATGGGCATCGTGAGCGCCGGTTTCATGTGGAAGAACTTCCGCTATTCCATTCTGGTCATTTTTATCATTGCGGCCATCGTTACCCCGACTCCCGACGTCTTGAATATGTGTATTTTTGCGGCGCCCATGGTTGCGTTGTATGGGGTCAGCATTGGTATAGCCTATGTCGTCCATCCCAAACAGCGCCGTGCTCGTAAAGAAAAAAAGGCGGCATAATTGTTTGCGGCGTCTGCTCCCTCGTTTAGGCTTGTTCAATGATCAGCAAGAGAATCGCGATTCCAATCCTGGTCCTTTCGATCGCAGGGTTGCTCGCCTGCGACCGTGATCAAAGTGCGCATTCGGTAAAAGCGCAGGCGCCGCCTCCAGCCGCCGAAGCATCTGCTCCTAAACTTTCGCTTCCTCCAGATACTGGTCCGGCGCCAACGATCGATTCCGCACGCGCCATGCAGTATGTGCAAGAGATCGTCAAACTGGGCCCGCGACCCATCGGCAGCGCGAATCACAAGAAGGTCGAGGAGTATATCACCTCTCATCTGAAGGGTGACGTGGTTGAAGACGATGCCTTCACGGCCGATACTCCCGAGGGCAGATTCCCAGTGCGGAATATCATTGCGAAGTTTCCCGGTACGCGTGACGGCATCATTGTCATCGCTAGCCACTACGATACAAATTATCCTTTGCGCAACACCTCCTACATCGGCGCCAATGATGGCGCTTCCTCCAGTGCTCTGCTGCTGGAAATCGCGAATCAACTGCGCGGCAAAAAGCATGCAGGCTTCAGCATCTGGCTGGTGTGGGACGATGCGGAGGAAGCCATGAAGTCGTGGACCGAGGCCGACAGTTTATACGGCATCCGCCATCTAGCTCAGAAATGGCAGGACGACGGCACTTTGAAGAAGATGAAGGCGTTCCTGTTGGCCGACATGATCGGCGACGCCGACCTCAATATCGACCATGACCAGAACTCAACCCCGTGGCTGGAAGAGGTCGTGTACCAGGCCGCCACTCGCCTGGGCTATCAATCTCATTTTTTTGCGCGGGAGAATCAGGTCTCCGACGATCATCTTCCGTTTATGCAGCGAGGCGTCCCCTGCGCGGATCTGATCGACTTTGACTATGGATATAACAACGTTTTCTGGCACACGCCGCAAGATACCGTGGACAAGCTCAGCCCCAAGAGCCTGGAAATTGTGGGCAGCACGATTCTGGAGACGGTCGATATTCTCGATCGCATGGACCCGCTTCCGCCGAAGTGATTAACCCACGATTTTTCTCTTAGGGGTGTCAGCGCCACTTCTTCATGCCGCGATCCGCCCTTTGCTCTTTTCCCTGAATTCGTTTCTAATTCAGCGGATATGGGAACCGGGAAAGCCTTTTGTCTTTGCGTTATCCTCTCCACGATTTGCTTCGCTGCCACTCCCCCGGCTGAAAACGACGATGCGGCCCGCATCATTCAGGCTGCCCTCCAACCATCGCCGATACAGAACAACCTACGCCAGCTCACGGACGAAATCGGCGGCCGAGTGCCCGGCACCCCCGCCATGCAACGGGCGGTGGAGTGGGGCCTGCAGATGTTCAAGGCGGCTGGCGCCGATAGTGTCCACACCGAAGCTTTCACCATACCGTATTCCTGGGCCGAAGGCGCAACGGAGATGACGGTTAGCGCCACGGGAACCGCTCTCGATGCCACGCTCAAGCAGATTCCCAAAGTCGAGTTCCGCGCACGCTGCGTCTCCATTGCATGGGCCCCGGGGCTCGCTCCAGTGAAACATGTTCCGGTTGTTGATGTGGGCAACGGCACTGCCGACGAATTCAAGAAAGCCGGAGACATCTCTGGGAAAATCGTTCTCGTCCATTCTGCAGTGCTGAAAACTTGGGACGATCTTTTCGCTGAATATACGAATGCTCCGCCGGTGATCACGGCTGCTCTGCACGGTAAGGCGAAAGCTGTGGCCTTCATCGCCACCCGCGAGCATGACATTCTCTACCGGCACACCAATTCGTTCGCCGGGGAAATCGATCGCATCCCGCAAGTATTGGTGGCCCGCGAAGATGGAGAGCGCATTGGGCGTCTGCTGGCGTCTGGACACCCCGTCTGGGCTGATCTCAGTATTCCGAGCCGGCTCGGCGGTCCAATCAAGACGGCAAACGTAATTGGCGAAATTAAAGGAAGCGAGAAGCCTGACGAATTCGTGATTCTCGGCGCGCACCTCGATTCCTGGGAACTCGGCACGGGCGCGCTCGATAACGGCTGTAATGCGGCGCTGGTGATCGATGCGCTGCGCGCGATCAAGACTTCCGGATTGCGGCCGCTCCGATCCATCCGCTTCATCCTGTTTTCCGGCGAAGAGGAGGGTCTGCTCGGCTCGCGCGCCTACTCCAAGGCGCACCGACCGGAGCTCGATAAAGCAGCCGGAGTCATCATCTACGATTCGGGCACTGGCAAGACCACAGGATTTGCCACCGGCGGACGCAAAGATGTTCTGGATACCACCACGCGCATCACGGCGCCGCTCCAGCAGTTTGGCGTCACCGATCTAAAGACCGACATGGAGTGGGGTACCGACCACTTCGATTTCATGTTGGAAGGCGTTCCTACGTTCGTTGCGGACCAAGAGGAGGCGAACTATCTGGAAAACTACCACGCCGTTTCCGACACCTATGACAAAGTTGACTTCGCGCAACTCAAAAAGCACGTGGCCGAAGCGGCCGAATTTTCCTTTGCCCTGGCGAATCTACCAGAGAAGATCGGCCCTCGCTTTACCCGCGCGCAGATTGAACAGTCGATGCGTGAAACCGGCTCTGACCAGATGTTCAAAGCGGCAGGCATGTGGGACGCATGGGAGAGCGGAAGCATTGGCCGCCAGAAGTAATCAAATTCGCAACGCCCGACTCCTATTGAAAATTGGCAAGCGACAATCGGCAATCAGATTTGCTCTATTTCTGGATCATCTTCAACCTTTTCGCGCTCGGCATGCTGGTGTTGGACCTTCGCGTCTTCCATCGCCACGGTCGCGTGCACTCGCGCGAGGCGCTGGCTCGAAGCGCCATGTGGATTGGCCTAGCGGGGGGATTTGCTGGCCTGGTTTTTTTCTGGCAAGGTCGCCAGGTCGCCATCGAATTCATCACCAGTTACGTTCTTGAGCTTTCGCTCAGCGTCGACAATCTTTTCATTTTCCTCGTAATCTTCCGCTACTTCGCCGTCCCCGAAGAGCACCAGCACCGTGTGTTGTTTTGGGGAATTCTCGGCGCCATGCTCATGCGCGGCTGCTTCATCCTCGCCGGGGTCGGACTGATCCAGCGCTTCCACTGGATTTTCTATATCTTCGGCTCTTTGCTCATTTACAGCGGCATCCGTCTTGGCTTTGCCGGCGAACATCAAGTCGATCCCTCCAAAAATCCGGCGGTCAAGGCCTTGCGCCGCCTGATACCGGCAACGGACAGCTACCAGGGGAGCAGCTTTTTTGTGCGCAGTTGGAAAGGGAAGGCGGGGCTCTACGCCACACCGCTACTGGTGGTCCTGGCAGTCATCGAAACCACGGATTTGCTTTTCGCCGTTGATTCCATTCCCGCGGTTCTGGCGATTACGCTGAATGCTTTCATCGTCTACGCCTCCAACGTGTTCGCGATCATGGGACTGCGTTCGCTGTTCTTCGCGGTCTCCGGATTGATGAAAGCCTTCCGCTTTTTTCATACCGGCCTGGCCTTAATCCTCGTCCTGGTCGGCGTGAAGATGATGACGGCCGATTACTTCAAGGTGCCAACCCTGGCGATGTTAGGCGTAGTGGCAGCCGTACTGACATTTTCGATCGTAGCCTCGATCCTTATTCCGGCCCCGGAGCGGAGCTAGGGAACTTCATTTTTTCCCAATCTAGCCTCTCCAAACCACAATGGCCCATAGGCTATTATGGAAGGCCATGGCGCAAGTTACCATCCATGTCCCGCCGCGGCCCTATCAGGCTCGCATCGAGAACGGCTTACTCTCGCGGGCGGGAGCGTTGCTGGCAGAGTTGTTGCCGCAATCGAGCAAACTATTTGTAGTCACGGCTCCTCCCATCCGCCGGCGTTGGGGCGCGAAGCTTTTAGCCTCGCTGACTTCCGCGGGTTTCAAACCTCAAGTCCTGCAGATTCCCGATGGCGAGCCTGTCAAGAAGTTGGCCACGATTGAAACCATGGCTGAGAGATTGGTTCGGTTGGGCGCGGACCGCAAAGCCGTTCTCATCGCGCTGGGCGGAGGCGTCGTCGGCGACGTCACGGGATTACTAGCTTCCCTTTATATGCGCGGCGTGGACCTCGTTCAGATTCCAACCACGGTTCTGGCCCAGGTGGATGCGTCCGTCGGCGGCAAAACAGGCGTGAACCTCGGAGCGGGGAAGAACCTGCTGGGCACCTATCATCATCCGCGAGTTGTTCTGATTGATCCTGAGGTTCTGCACACCCTTTCGGATCGCGCCTATCGCGCCGGCCTTTATGAAGCTCTCAAGTGCGGCATCATCGGCGATCTCGATCTTTTTCTGCGCTTCGAGCAGAAGCGCGCACAGATCCTGAAGCGCGATCCTCTCGAAGTTGAAGGTCTGATTGCTCAAAGCGTCAAGCTGAAGGCGGAAATCGTCTCTGCCGACGAACAAGAGGGTGGCTTACGGCGCGTCCTGAACCTGGGCCATACCATCGGACACGCGCTCGAGACGGAGACCGGCTACCGCAGCCTGCTTCACGGCGAGGCCGTCGCATGGGGATTGATCGCGGCGACCAACATCGCTCTTACCGTCGGGCGCACCGACAGCGTTACCGCAGGCCGCATCGCCGACGCGGTGTTAAGCCTCGGCCGCTTGCCGGAACTGAAAGTAAGTCCTCGCAAGATTCTCGCTCGCCTGCAAGCCGATAAAAAAACGCAAAATGGCGCAGTCCATTTTGTTTTGCCGCGAGAAATTGGGAAAGTTGAAATCGCGTCCGATGTGCCGGACAAAGTCGTGCTCGATTCCGTCGAAGAATTGCGCCGCTTGTCGCACGGCGGCTGGGTATGGAAGAAGTGAAGTTTGGAAGAAATGAGTCGCATGGCTGAGACTCACAGGCCCGCAGTTATCGGCGCCGCTCCGGAGGGCGCAACTGACGCGCATTCCGCAGCGCAAGCCGTGCGCGAGATGTTCACCTCGATCGCCCCGCGCTACGATCTGCTCAATCACGTGTTGTCCTGCAACGTCGATCGCCTCTGGTGGCGACGCACGGCTCGCACTTTCGCGCATATTTTCGCGCAGCCCGATCGCCGTATTCTCGATCTGTGCTGCGGCACGGGCGACATGACTTTTGCTTTACGCGAACAGGCAGGGAAGCGGGAGGGGAAGCGTGGCCTGCGAATTCTAGGCGCCGATTTTTCCCATGCCATGCTGCAGCGCGCTCTGTCGAAATCTCTCAGCAACCAAACCCAGACCACGTCACCCATGCCCCGATGGATCGAAGCCGACGCTCTCAGTCTTCCATTCCCCGACCAGCACTTTGACTTAGTGACTTCCGCCTTCGGGTTCCGTAATCTCGCGGATTACGATGCCGGCCTGCGCGAAATCGTCCGCGTGCTCAAGCCCGGAGCCGAGTGCGGCATCCTCGACTTTAGCGAGCCTAAAGGGCTGATGGGGCGCCTCTATCGCGTTTACTTCAAGCGAGTGTTGCCGTGTATGGGGACCATGCTTTCCGGGGTTCGCGGCCCCTACGCGTATCTGCCGGATTCGGTCGAACGTTTTCCTGAACCGCAAGAGATGCTCGACCGCATGCGCGCCGCCGGATTCCGCGAAGCCAGCTGGACGCCCTACACTCTTGCAATTGCAGGCTTGTACCGCGGGAGGAAGTGAATCTCGGTCGTGGCTTACTACCCAGCATCCCGTAGCAACTTACTCAACGCCCGCATGTCCTGTTCGCTTGTATCCCCGACCACAAAATACCGTAGTCCGTTCTGCGTCCAGCTTTCCATTCGGAACGAGAGTCTATTGGCTGTTCCCGACGGAAGGCTGTTAATCTCCGCCGCACGATCCGGCAAAATAAAAACGGAGATGTAGTGTTTCCGGATCTGATAAATCAAATGTGCGCTCGGAATCTGCTCGAGATAGGCGATCCGCCCTCCGACTAAAGTGAACTCTGATCCCGCCAACTCCGGCAAATTGAACGTGAACGGAACGCGCCCCTCAAACCAAGGCTTCACCGTATGGCGATCGGAGGAAACCACGTCCACGGGCGTGCTGCTGGCCAGGGTGGACACATGCAAGTCGGCTAACTCTCCATAAATGCGCTGCCGCGCCGCCCGCTGTTGCCCCAGGTAAACCGTCAGCACAAGTGCCGCAACCAGCAGGGCCAGCGCGGGAACAAAAACAAGTCTCCATGGCCGCGTAATTCCACTCTTCGACTTCGCAGTAACGCTCCTGGTGATCTTGTTCCGCAGTTCTGCGCTCGCCGTATATCGCGTCCCCGCCATCTGTATCGATCGTTTCAGTTGTACCCGCTCTAAAACCTCGGCCGCGCAGGCCGCGCACGTTCGCAGGTGCATCGCTAACCCTGCCGCCTCTGCTGTCGCGAGTTCACCATCGAGGTAGCGGTCGAAATCTCCCCGCCACTGCTCACATGCCATGCCCGTCTCCGATCCTGGCTCGCAGAGCGGTGCGCAGTGCTTGGCGCGCGCGATACAGCCGCGACATTACTGTGCCCATAGGAACCGCCAGCGCTTCCGAAATCTCTTGGTAAGACATCTCCTCCACTTCACAGAGCAGCAAGATTTCCCGAAATGGCACGGGCAATCCTTCCAAGGCCTCCCGCACCATTTCGCGGTTGGCTTGTTCGAGGAGCAGCACCTCGGGCGTAACATTTTCTGTCGGCAAACTCTCGCCGCTCTCCTCATCCAAAACAACCATGGTTTTCAATCCCGTCCGCGAGCCGAGAAAGGAATTTCGCAGGATGCGGTACATCCATGCGCGAAAGTTTGTACCCGCCTGAAATGACGAGAATCCGCGCAACGCCTTGGCGTAAGTCTCCTGAACCAAATCCTCGGCCTCACTTTTATCCTGCGTCAACCAGTGCGCAAAGTTATAGAGCTGGTCGAACAGGGGCAGTGCGAGATCCTCAAACGACGCCGCGCTGAGCCTCTCTTCAGACACCCGCATAGAGTAAACTGACCACCCTTCGATTTATTCCTTGTGTCCAAGAAAACATATCGTCGAATAAAGCTTGGCCGTGCCAGTTATCTCCTGTGCAAGCCGGAACCCGCCGCCGCAGTGGCGATGGCAAGGTACAAAGGAGAGAGCCAGGAGGACTAGATTGCACTGGCTGAACCATCCGCCCACCGTCGGGCCTTAATCCACCTTGATTTTGAGGTCAATGGCCGGCGGGGTCTTCCATCCGCTTCTTCGAGATGATCGTGGCGGCTGTTCCCACCAAGATGTTGCTTTATCGTGGCTCCTGCCATGGCCGATTCTTGGGCAGGGCGAAGGAATCAAGCCCCGCCTTTGAGCGAGCCTGGCATCGGCAACAAATGTCCGACGCCAAAGCCGCACCCATTTAGTAGTTTCTCAAAAACAACGAGCGACCGGCAGATCGCTCGTGAACCTTGGCCGCCTGCTTTGCAACCAGTTCTTAGCTCGCGCTCACTTCTTTCGAAGGGGCGGCTAGGTTCTTGAAGCTGTCGGCAAACGCGTCCGCGATCTTGTATTGCATTACGCTTTCGTATTCCGCACCCAGAAACTTGCGCAGCCGTTCGGTATTCATAATGTACTCGCCGCTCATGTAGGGGAGCGCCTCCGGCGGAATCGCGGAGATCTGCCGCCTCCACAGGAACTCCATCACCACCCGCATGGCCCATCTTCCCGGAACGCGCACCAGCTTGGCCTGTGCCGTTTCAATGCAACGGCCAAACGTGAGCGCCTCTCCGCGTCCCGCGACGTTCAGAATGGTTAGCCGCTGGGGCTCCGGGTCTCGATGCAGGATGTGCGTGATCAGTCGCGCCATATCGTCCACGTGAATGAACTGGATCTTATTGTCCAGATATTGCTGGCCGCGCGGAAGCATGCAGGGCAGCCGCTTGCCTTCCGTGCGCATCTTCTCCGCCCGCTTGCTTTTGCCGTTGGGAGTGCCCCGAAACGCTCCCAGCAGGTAGTTGTTTACGCTGGCTCCGGCAAAAATGTGGGGGCGCAAAATATATACACTGCAGCCGCGCAGCGCCGACGATCGCTGCTGTACCACTTCGTCACACTGCTTCTTGTGGATTGCATAAGGCAGCGTGTGCGCGGCCATTGGAGATTCTTCCGTCGCAGGTGCGGTGAGGCTGGGGCCGTACACGGAAACGCTGCTGGGGAAGATGAATTGTTTGATCCCGGAATCGGCGGTGCGGTTGGCCTCGGTGATGGCCTCCATCACCCGCGCGGTGCCGGCGACGTTGATCTGCCACATACGCTCCGCGTCGAGCACGCCCGAGCGCACCGGGTCGATCACAAACGCTAGATGTACCACCGATACCGGTCGCGTATCACGCAGCAGTTCGTAGAGGACGCGGGTCGAGGATTCCTCGCCCAGATCCACACGCTCGAATTGCAGCGGCAAACCACTTTGGGGTGAACTCACGTCCACCCCAATCACTGAAAACTCGCCCAGCAGCGGGAGCAACCGGGAACCCAAGTTGCCCGCAATGCCGGTGATTACGACGACAGGTTTATCGCTTACCATCAGTTCGGATTAGACGGAGGCGCCTGTTGCGCCGGTGGCTGCGCTGGCGGAGCCGCTTGCGGCTGTGGTTGCGAGCCAGATGGCGGGGTGTTGGGACGCATACGGGGTGGCATCGGCCGTCCCATCTGTGTACTCGGTCCGGCGGGACCAAAATATGCTTCGTTGGTTTCCGCGTGATAGGAGTTCGTGTACGCCTCCATCGTGTCCTTCATCTTCAGATTTTTCAGGGTATTGCGAATCTCCTCCTTGACCTGATCGAGGGGAAGGACCTCCTTGCTCTCCACTTTGTACACATAGTGCCCGCCATTGTCGGTGATCACCTGGGAGACTTCTCCCGCTTTCAAATCGAACACCGCAGCGTGTGCCGGAGGCAGTCCGGTGCGCCTCACTTTGGGCATGGTGACCGGCGGCGAATCCATTTTCATTCCGGCGGCTTCGACCGCCTCTTTCTGCAGCTTGGCGAAGTCTTCCCCGGCCGCGGCCCGGGCACGCAGGCTTTCGGCCAACTTGGTCAGCTCCTGCTCTCCTGCTTCCTGCTTCGCCTTGTCCGCCGCTTCCTTGGCTTTCTGCTGTTCTTCGGTCAGCTTCTCCTCGTTGTTGTTCTTCTCCGCGACTTCGGCTTGCTTGAAACGAGGAACGAAGAGCCGGTCCAGAGAAAATTGCTCGTACGCCTCAGGATTCTTCTTGTAGTAGGCCTCGATATCTTCAGGGGATACCTTCTCCGCTTCCTCCTGTACCGAGCGCTGCAGTTGCTGGGTCAGAATTTGCATCTTCACAATTTTCAGCGTCTCTTCAAATTGCGGAGTCTTGTCCAGACCTTTGGCCTTCGCCGCTTCCGACATTGCCATGAACTTGGGCAGGGCCGCCGCCAGTTGACGTTTCAACTGCGGCGTCACCGTCGGCGCAAGCCCGCTGGCGATCTTCTCAAATTCTCGCCGGGTGATCTCGGTTTTGCAGTCGGCTGGCTGCTTCGCGACGGTCGTTTTTGCCGCGGCAGTGGCTGTCTTGTTCTGAGCGACGGTCTTAGCCCCGGCGGTGGCCCAGCTAGCCGGGCAAACGCCAAAAACAGTCAACACGACCGCGTTTTCCGGGACTTCCGCGGTAGGCGCCGCACTGTTCGGAGTCTGTGCCGGACTCGGCGAGGACGCGGCTCCGGGCGGTGCTTGCCCCCAAGCCATTGCGCCCAACAACACACACAGCAGCCAACTCTTACGCATACGAAAAATCCTCCAGGATTGGTACATCGGGAAGTTGGAATAACCTGAACTTAGCATCCTAGCATAGGAGCTGCGATGCGCAGTAGCTATGCCGCACTGGCCAGCTGTCGTTTTGACTTTCTCTGCCGCGATTCCCTTGGCGCAATTCCGCCTGATCGCCGATAATCCCATCATGTCCGGGACGCCGGCCCTCTACTCACCCAATGCCATGCGCGCGGAGAAACGCGCGGTGGCTGGAAACTCAGTTCTTGCTGCCCTGCTGATCACCGGCGGAAAAATCGTGGTCGGCGTCACCACGGGCAGCTTGGGCATTCTCTCTGAGGCCGCGCACTCCGCGCTGGATCTCATCGCGGCCTCGCTGACCTATCTGTCCGTCGGAGTCTCTGACAAGCCCGCCGACGCCGACCATCAGTACGGTCACGGCAAGGTGGAAAATTTTTCCGCGTTCGTCGAGACCGGCCTCCTCTTGCTGACCTGCATTTGGGTTATCTACGAAGCTATTGTGCGCCTCTTTTTCCGCCGCGTCGATGTTGAGCCGTCCGTCTGGGCCTTTGCGGTTATGCTGATCTCCATGGCGGTGGACTACTGGCGCTCCCGCGCGCTGGGCCGCATTGCCACTAAATACAATAGCCAGGCGCTGGAGGCCGATGCACTCCATTTTTCCACGGACGTCTGGTCCGCGGGCGTCGTCGTTCTCGGTCTGGTTCTGATCCTGGCGGGGCGTACTTATCACCTGGAGTGGCTCCGCATGGCCGATCCCATCGCTGCGCTTTTCGTCGCGGGTGTGATCGTTTCTGTGAGCTGGCGGCTGGCGCGGCGTACCATCGATGCCTTGCTCGACGCCGCTCCCACCGGCGTTCGCACCAAGATTATCGACCAAGTATCGCGCGTGGAGGGAGTGCTCGAAATCGGTCGCGTCCGCATCCGGCGCGCCGGCAATCGCTACTTTGCCGATCTCGCGGTTGGCTTCGCCCGCACCGTCACCTTCCAGCGCTCCGAGCAACTGGTCGCGGCGGTCACGGCAGCGGTCCAAGGAGTTCTTCCCGATGCGGATGTCACGGTTCAACCGCTCCCCCGCGCCCAGCGTTCGGAAAATACATTCGACCGCATCCGGGCCGTTGCGACTCGCCACAATCTCAACGTCCACGACATCACGGTGCAGGATTTCGATGGCCAACTTCATGTCGAGCAGCACGTCGAACTCGACGAACGGATGACTCTCAAGGCTGCCCACGATCAGGTCACTGAACTCGAGGTCGACATACGCCACGACGTGCCCGAAATCGCAGCCATCCTCACCCACATCGAGAGCGAGCCCGCTACCATCGAGAAACCGGAAGAACAGGTGCACGACGCGGAACTAGAGCGTCGACTGAAAGTTGTGGCCACGGAGTTCCCCGACATCCTGGATGTTCACGAGTTCATCATCACGCGCGTGCGCGGACGCCTCTACGTTTCGTGCCATTGCACGATCGCTGATCATCTCTCTCTGGTGCGCGTCCACGAGATCCAGACCGAACTCGAAATCCGCTTCAAGC
Source organism: Candidatus Sulfotelmatobacter sp. (assembly GCA_049584315.1). Lineage (GTDB taxonomy): Bacteria > Acidobacteriota > Terriglobia > Terriglobales > Acidobacteriaceae > Sulfotelmatobacter. Next base: position 49,549 of record JBAUXO010000361.1, read on the forward strand.
AAGCCGCTCCCGAGTTGTTCCGCGTGTTGATTCATCCCGAGCCCAGCACAGATAATCGTAGGTAGAATTCAAGAGAGTGGAGATCCTATGACGAACGCAGGCGTGACGTGGATCGAGAAGCAACGCTTCAGCGGAGTATCGGACAGTGGCCATACCATCGTCGTCGACGGCGACAAAGCCACCGGCAACAGTCCTATGGAACTCGTTCTCATCGGCTTGTGCGGTTGTACCGGCTACGATGTGGTTTCCATTTTGCAGAAGAAGCGCGAGCCCTTCACCCGCCTCGAAGTCCGCGCCGAAGCCGAACGCGCCCCCAATCCCCCCTCTGTCTACACCGAAATCAAGCTGATCTACCGCGTCGGCGGTAAAGTTTCGCACAAGGCCGTGGAGGACGCAGTCCGCCTCTCGAAAGAGAAATATTGTTCGGTCTCCGCTATGCTCGACAAGACCGCGAAAATTACCACCGCAATCGAATACCCCGACGCGTAGAATAGTAAAGTCATATGCCGCTTAAAATCTTCCTCTTCACCCAGTCCGGCTGTCTCTCCTGCGAGATGATGAAGATTTTTCTCGAAGCGAAAGAAATCGTCTTTGAAGAACGGGTTATGAATCTCGATGCTACCGCTCGGATCGAGCTGCTCGAAACCTACCACAGCAACACCGCCCCAACGCTCGTGATTCTCAGTGCGTCCGGGGCGGAGGTGATCGAAGGCTTCGATCCCGACCGCATTGACCGCTTTCTTTCGGCTGCCTGATCATCAAATCGGGTCACGAGGCCGCCATCCCAAACCAAAATCAGCCAAGCTCGCCTCCGCATCCTCTGCGCGGATATTTCTATATTGCCTCCGCTGCTTTTCTCTGGGGCATCTCCGCGACCCTGGGACGAGCCGTCTTCACTGGAAGGCTAACACTGGGTGCGCTGGCCCTGCGTCCGATCGATCCGCTGATCCTTTCGCAGACCCGCACCACATTCTCTCTGCTCGTGTTGCTTCCGATTCTCACTGCATCGCAGGGCTGGCAGCGGGTCAAACTTCCCGCGCGCGATCTGGCCTATTGCTTCGTGCTGGGAATGCTCGGTGTCGCCGTCTCAAACTATTTCTATTACGTCGCTATTCAACGAACCAACGTGGCCACCGCCATCATCGTGCAATACACCGCTCCCGTCTGGGTGTTGCTCTACGTGGTGGCTCGCGGTCAGCAAAAACTGACCGCGCAAAAAGTTGTCGCCGTTGCCCTCGCCGTCACCGGAATCGCCTTGGTCATCAATTTCCTCGGTGCCACTTCCGGCGCCGCGCTCCACCTCGACCCCTACGGCATCATCGCTGCATTGCTCGCATCGTTTTCCTTCGCGTTCTATAACGTCGGCGGACACCGCATCCTCATCCGTCACGACCGTTGGCGCGTCCTCGTCTGGACCCTCACCGCCGCCGCCGCTTTCTGGCTCGTGGTCAACCCTCCCTGGAAAATTGTTGCCGCCCGCTACGCGCCTGCCCAATGGGTGTTTCTATTTGTGTTCTCCATGATCTCAGTGCTGGGAGCGTTTTCTCTTTACTTCCTCGGCCTCGAACACTTGGAGCCGACTCGCGCCATCATCGCCAGTTGCCTTGAGCCGGTCTTCTCGATTCTTCTGGCAGCGCTGCTGCTTGGCGAAGTTCTCCGTCCGATTCAGACCGTCGGAATTGTGTTGGTACTCTCCGCCATCGTGATCGTGCAGCGACCCAGTCGCAGCCTGGCTGACGAACAAGTCGTAGTCGAGCCGATAGAGTAAGAGGTCCGCTGGCTTCGCGAACTCCCGGTCTTACTCCAAGTTCTTCCCCTTGGTCTCGGGCAACTGCGTCGTCATCAAGGCTGCCAGCAGGTATCCGGCGGCGCACAAATAAAACGCCCAGCCCAATCCTCTGGACTCGCCAACCCTCCCGATCACCAGCGGAGCAACCGAGCTCATCGTGCGCGCACCGTTGTAAGTAAAGCCCAGCCCACGCGCCCGCAAGTTCGTAGGAAAAATCTCGCTGCCCATGATTCCTGAGCCTGAAAACAGCCCGGTCCCGAAGAACGCTACGACGGTGCCCAAGACCATGAGCAGCGCTGGCGACCGCACTTCAGCATAAAGTGGAATCAGAAGAGACGCCGCTAAGCTATAGATGATAAATGCCTTTCTGCGTCCGAAATGATCCGCTGCCCAACCGAAGCTGGCATAGCCGGGAAGCATGCCGAACAGATTCAACACTACGAGCAGGGCCGTCGTTCCTATCATTCCCAGACCGCGCCCGCCTTGCGATACGGGAAGCGCGAGGTACGGCGGCATCCAGGTGAAAAGCCCCCACCAGGCGAACATGCAGAAAAAGTTAAACAGCAGCAGCGCGACGGTGGGCTTCAAATACGGAGCCCGAAAGATGCCCCAGAAACTTCCGTGGAAGTTCGCCCCGGCAGCCTCGCGCGAGGCCCCCTTAAGAGGCGCGGCTTTCGCCGCCGAGGTTCTCTGCAGCTCCCACATCTCCGACTCGGGTACTCCACGCTGAATCCACAAGGTCAGCAGCGCCGGCAGAATGCCAACAAAGAATACGGCACGCCAGCCGAAGTAACGCGCCACCGGGCCCGCGACCAGCGCCGCCAGCGCAAAACCGATTGCCCACGAACTCTGCACCATTGAGATTGCTTTGGCGCGAAGTTCCGCAGGCCAAGTTTCGGCCACAAGCGTCGCTCCCGTATTCCATTCGCCGCCCATGCCCAAGCCGAGCACAAATCGTGCTGCCGCCAGCATCGCGATGCTCGTCGAGAGCCCCGACGCGAACGAGCATACCGAATACGTCAGAATGCTCGCCATCAGCGCCTGCTTGCGCCCGATGCGGTCCGCGACAAACCCAAACAGCACCCCGCCCATGCCGGAAGCCAGCAACGTCAATGTTCCGAGCAGTCCCGCCGTGGTCTTGCTCATGGCCAGATCGCGCATGAGCAGGGCCAGCACGAGCGCGTAAAGCATGGCATCGAAGGCATCGAGTGCCCAGCCCAGCGCCGCCGCCAGCAGAATCCGCCGTTGTCCTGGCGTCGCTCGCTGAAGCAGTTCGATTGGACCAATGGCCATGAAGTGCGGATTGTACGGCCCAGCAGCGGATTGTCAATTTCCGATTTTTGCGGCGATCCAACCGAGATTCCCACGCGGATCTACAGGTTTTCTTCCTGTTTTCTTTGCTTTTCCCATGTTTTATCCTTGGATACCCTTCACCCTGATTTGACAATGTTTTTACTACTCTGGGCGAGATTCTCGGTTAGCCTTGTCGTGTGGTCCGGCGGTAATCGTTCGATCTGGATGTGCTTATGAGACTGCACCGAGTTGCTGTGCTTGTGGTTTTTCTCGTAACATTCCTCACTCCTTGTTTCGCCCACCACATGGCGGTCGTGGTCGATAAGGACAACAATGTTGGCAATGTCACGTCCGCCCATCTGACCAGGATTTTCCGCTCAGAGGTCAAGAAATGGCCGGATGGCAAGACCATCGTTCTCGTATTGCACAAGGATTCCACCGGCGAAACCGAAACGCTGGAGCGTCTGAACAAGATGAGCGACGCCGAATGGAAGGCGCTCATCGCAGCTCACAAAGATTCCATCCAGATCGTGGATTCCGATGCCGATGTGCTCAGAGTTGTGCAATCCACCCCCGGCGCCATCGGCTTAGTGGACGTCCGCTCGGTCGACAACACCATCAATGTGATTCGCGTGGATGGCAAATTGCCCATGGAATCAGGCTATTTACCGCATTAGCCGCATCGGACTTATTCCGCTTTTCGACAAATCTTGGAACCGCAATCGGTTCTAACTGCGGCTGCTTCCTGAGGACATCCATGAACTCGTTCTGGCCTCTGGCTGCAACTCTCGTCGCTGCTCTGTCGCTGACGATGTCTGCCTTCGCGCAGACCTCGGCTCCCACCATCATCAGTTTGTTCTCTTTTCCCCTGCAATGCGTCTGACGTTTGTGCGAAGGGCTACTTTCCGAGTTCGCTGATCGAGAGCGCTGAGGGAAACTTTTACGCTGCCGCAGCTGGCGGCACGGGAATGAACGCCAGGGCACGATCTTCAAGATCACTCCGGAAGGCCATCTGTCGGTGATCTACAGCTTTGCCGAGAACCTCGATGGAAGCCTGCCTTACGGCTGCGCTCCTGGCAGCCTGGCCGAGGCGACAGACGGCTTTCTTTACGCCACCACTTCGGAGAATGGGGCGAACGGGTTCGGAACGGTTTTCAAGTTAAGCAAGAGCGGAGTGCTGCAGGTCCTGCACAATTTCTGCGGTACTCCGACCTGTGCCGACGGCGCCAATCCAGGTTTCGTGATGCAGGCGACCGACGGCAACTTCTACGGCGCTACCGGGCCAACTCTCCCCCCAACGAGCGTGCTTTACCGTATGGCTCCTTCCGGATCTTTCAAAGTTCTTCACACCTTCGACGCCACAGGCCAGCCGGATGGCGCGGGGGGGTTTACGGAATGGTGCAGGCTCCGGATGGCAATTTTTAGGCCGTATTCAAGGTCCTCAGCGTGAATTACATCCGGGTCACGGCGCCGGCCGTCGCGGCCGCCGGACCCGTCGCCGTCACCAACGCTGGTGGGACAGCCACCAGCGCGAAATCGTTCACCTAGAGTAGGGTTTAGATTCGAGGCGACGGCTTGCCTACGAGAATAGGTCTTCTGCCCATTGCTCCACGCCCGGAGGAACCGAGCCTTTAAGCAAGGTGGCAAACGCGTCGAGGCTCTTGCGCGCTTCGCCGATCAAGTAATAGAACGTCTCCCAGTTGTCGCTGTCCTCGCCGTCGTGATTCGGAATTACATATTGAAAGTGCCACGCTTCTCGCAGTTCCCGGTAAGCACTGGAGGCACGAGTCTTGATGTTTTCCAAGTCTCTTAGCGAGAGCTCGCCTTTCTGTCGCCGCGTCCGCCGCAAGAGCTTGCGCCGCATGACATCGGTAATAAATTCAGGAAGGGACACATTACGTTCCGGTACTTTCAAGTACGTGATTTCGTCGTTTGAAAGCGGCGAAAGAAAAATACTCAGGCGCTCTGCCTCCGCCAGGCGAGGGTGCGTTTCGAGCGCTCGCCCCACATAGGGATTTCCCTCGAACAAGGCATCGCCTCGTTGAAGTAAAGTCTCGAGTTCCTGAATGTCCAGAGCTTGCAGGTCATCCCGCGCCGCCAGCACGGCGTACCGCTGGTCCGCCCGCAGGGCCTCCACCTGGGCCCGCGTCCGGAAGTGATAGTCCGCTCCGTCCACTTCGCCGGGCCGTGGAGTGCGGCTGTTCACCAGTACCAATCTCTGAAGTGGGGCGTTCAGTTCAGGATAGAACTTGCCAAGGGACTTGCAGAGCGGACTCTTTCCCGCGCAGGAAGGCCCGCTGAGAATCACCAGACGTCCGGTCTTGTCGGGGCTCATGATTTACCAGCCTCGGATCTAGGAAAACGCGCTTGGTGGAAATGCTCAGTGAGGAGAGGCACAGAGCCGCAGCAGATGAAAATATCTTCTTGCCTTCTTTACATCTCGCGCAATCTGCTCCCGCAAGGTCTCGACTGACGGAAATTTGATTTCATCTCGCAGCCGGTCGAGGAAGCAAATCTCGACTTCGCTCTCCGGCGTCAGAGCAAAAGGATGAAAGTTCAGCAAGTGCGTCTCAATGGCAAACGAATCTGCCCCAAACGTTGGACGATTCCCCACATTCGTGACCGAATCAAAGCGCTCGGCGCCCACACGCGTCCATGTAATGTAAACGCCATCCTTCGGAACAAGTTCTTCGTAGCGCGCCAGGTTGATGGTCGGCACCGTGTACTTCGATCCATAACCGCGCCCCCGGCCCGGCGCGCCCAGAATGCAAAATGGACGAGCCAGCAGATGTCGCGCCCGGCTCACCCGTCCCTCGCCCAACAGTCTACGAATGTGACTGCTCGAAACCGGCTCGCCGCGCAGCTTCTGCTCCGGGTAGACCTTCACCTCGAAGCCCATCTCCTGCCCGAACTGCGCCAGGAGATTCGTGTCGCCGGCCGCCTTGTGTCCGAAGTGGAAGTTGTAACCTTCATGCACTTCGAGGGCATGCAGCTTCTTTTTCAGGATGCGTTCGGCAAACTGCCGCGGTGTCATCAACGAGAGATCGCGCGCAAAAGGCAGCATCAGCACTGCATCAATCCCCGTGGCTTCGAGAAGCCGTAGTTTTTCCGGCACTGGGGTCAACAGCTTCAGTCCGGAGTCGGGTCGCAGAATGCGCGCCGGGTGCGGCTCAAACGTTACCGCCATGGCCTTCGCCCCTGAGGGCCGGGCGCGCCGCACGATCTCTCCCAAGACATGCGCGTGCGCCCGGTGTACGCCGTCAAAATTCCCCACGCTCACCAGCGACGGCCCAAATCCTGCCGGAACGTCTTCGAGTTTACGAAAAACCTGCATCGTCACGTAGAAAGACGAAAAGCTTAACCGCCGAGGTCGCTGACCACACCGAGAAAGCCCGAAGAATTTCCAGGCTTCTAATCCAAGAAATTCTCTGCTCCCTGCGTCCTTGGCGGTGAAAGGTCTAGATTTCAAACTCCAACTTCATCCCGTCATAGGCAAGCCGCACATGCGCCGGCAGTGTCGCATTGGTCGCCGCATGCGCCAGATCATGGCAAATGTGCGTGAAGAAGCCCCGCTTCGCCTTTACCCGCTCCACAACCCGCAACGAATTCTCCACCGTGGAGTGCGTGGGATGCGGCTTGTGCCGGAGCGCGTCCAGAAAGAGAACGTCCAATCCTTCCAGCTGACGAAACGACGCCTCCGGAATTTCACTGTGGTCGGTGAGATAGGCCGCCTTGCCAAAACGAAATCCGTAGATCTCCGTCTCTCCATGAATCAATCGCACGGGCTCGAAGCATACGCCAAAGATTTTTACCGGCCCATCGATCGGTCGAAGTTCAAGTCGCGGCAACCCGCCAAATTTGTAATCGCCGTCGAAGATGTAGCTGAACATTCTGCGCAGGAAAGCGGCCGCGTCCGGACGCGCGTAGAGCGGCAGCCTGTCTGGCTTGTGGGAATAGCTTAGCGGCCGCAGATCGTCGATGCCTAGGATGTGGTCGGCGTGGGTGTGGGTGTAAAAAACCGCATCCACGCGCGTGATCCGCTCGCGAATCGCCTGCGTGTAGAAATCCGGAGTCGTATCGATCAGTACTACCTTGCCTGCAAATTCCAGCATGATCGAAGGTCGCGTGCGCCGGTCGCGCGGATCGCTCGAGTTGCAGACCGCGCAGTCGCAGCCCAGCGTGGGCACTCCCATAGACGTGCCGCTGCCCAGCACGGTCAGTGTGGCCTTCATATTTTCACCTTCATCCTGCAACTGGTTGGAGCTGTCATGCTGGCACGATCAGCGCCCCGTGGTTCCCGTGGCTGCTCCGGGCTGCGGAGGGCGGGACAGCGCGTTGGTCACGTCAACGTAAGCCATACGCACCTCGTAAAGGCTGTTCTGCAGAAAGTTTTCTTCCGTGGGAGTGAGATTGCCCTTGGTTTTCTGCGCCATTAGTGCCAGCGTATCAATGGTCTGCCGCGCTCCGACAATGTCCAGCCGCGGCTGCTCGCCCTGCTGATGCATCAATCCCAGCTGCAACATGGCGGTCATATACAGCGACGCCAGGAAGCGCTCGAAGGTCATCTCGAATTCTTTGGCGGAGTGCCCGCTCAGTTCCACGCGCGAGTTCAGCGCATCGGAGGATTTCCGGTAAGCGTCCGCCTGCTCCTGTTGCTCGGCTGCCGTCGGCATCGGGGGCACCTCCGGCTCGCCGGCAGCGTCGCTCCCCACCGGCGCAGTCTCGGGAGGAGTCGCTAGCGGTGCGGCTTTGCGCGGCTCTGTTTCCTCGCGAACCTCCTGCCGCAACTCTCCATCCTCCGTGAACAGACGACGGTCGGTTATCGTGAAACCTGATTCCTGTCTCTTTTCAGCCATAACGTATGTCCTCATCTGCGTGCTTCAAAATTGTAAGTCCAAAATGGTGCGACCCACATTGTGATGAAGTCTTCTCGCGGTGCAGTCTAGTTCCTTAAACTTTGTGCAGTACCTCACCTTGCGGCTTCTCGAACGCAACGTTCTCCAGCGGCAATTGGGCCACCGTCGCTTTGACTTCGCCAATCATGACCTCGCGTCCCGGCATTGCTACTTCGCGCCGAATGTATCCCAGCGCCAGCGTTTGTTCGGCAGATCGACCGCGGAGAACGGCAACGCTAGTGATCTCGCCCACTTCCTTGTCGCCGGAACTGATCTTGTCGCCCGCCGCGATCGCCGCCGGGCCTTCTATCCTGAAACCAGTGAACTTGCGATGTACATTGCCCCGCGATCGAATGCGCTCCACAATTTCCTGCCCCACATAACAGCCCTTGTTAAAGTTGAGCGCACGCATCTGTTCGGTTTCCTGCGGCAGGTCACGCTCCCGAATATCCATCCCGTAGAGCGGGATGCCCGCAACAATACGTCGCGTCTCCAGCGCTTCGCTCCCAACCGGTGTCGCGCCCGCGGCAAGCAGAGCCCGCCACGTGGCGTGAACATCCTTCGGCGCGAGCCAGACTTCATACGATTCCGGCGACGCGGCCTCGCCGCGCACCACCGTGCAATTCAGACATCCGCAATCGCAGTTGCACCGCGCCGTATGCGTCTCGAGCGGCTCCAGGTCCGGAACTTCAATGCCCGCCCCATCCAGGACGGCTCGCGACCTCGGTCCTGCCAACCCCAGAGCAGTCCAGCTTTCGCTGATGTTCTTCACCTCGACGTCGTCCATAACGATGAAGTGGTTGAAGGTCGCGATGATCTTCTCGATCTGGCTACGATCGGTCTCGACCGTAAGCATCTCGCCCTCGTTGTAAACCAGCATATCGCCGAGGATCCGGCCCTGCGGATTCAGCAAAAAAGCGTACCCCCCTCGCCCGGAAGCCAGATCGCGAATGTTATTCGTGACCATGCCGTTCAGCCAGCGCGCTCGATCGCTGCCGGTCAGCGAAATCCTGCCGCGAAATCCGAGATCATAAACGCCGCAGGCTTTCCGCAGCGCCTCGAATTCCACCTGCGGATCAGAAAAGCCTGCCGCAGTCTCCGCCCCCCGGTATTCGCCCACGCGCATCACCACCTCGTGATTCGCCCCTGGCGCGCGAAGAGCCTCTTGGAGTGGTGTGCAGAACATGGAATATTGATTATAGCGAACGGCGTCGTGATTCAGCGCTCGGCGGCTTCGCGCCCGCCCTTTCTAGGGCAAGCGTTACTGACGATCGGGCAATCTACTCATTCGACCGGCCTTGTGTTAAGTTCTCTGCCGTGGACCCGCAAAAGCCTCCCAAGAAACGCATCGCCGTCATTCCCGGCGACGGTATTGGCCAGGAAGTCATTCCGCAAGCTCTCAAAGTGATCCGGGCCTCCGGGGCCGATGTCGAGATCAGCGAATTCGACTGGGGTGCCGACCGCTATCTCCGCGACGAAATGACCGTTCCTCCCCATGGCTTCGCCATGCTGGGCCGTGACTTCGATGCCGTCTTCGCCGGTGCTTTCGGCGATCCGCGCGTCAAGACCAATATTCACGCCAAGGAAATTCTGCTCGGCATGCGCTTCAAAATGGATCTCTACGCCAACGTGCGCCCGGTGCGGCTGCTCGACGCGGCATTGTGTCCCCTGAAAGGCGTGGAGCCGAAGGATGTGGATTTCGTGGTCATTCGGGAAAACACCGAAGGGGCTTACACCGATGCCGGCGGTGTTTTCAAGCAAGGTACGCCGGATGAGATCGCCATTCAGGAAGACATCAACACGCGCAAGGGCGTCGAGCGCATCATTCGCTACGCATTTGAATATTGCGAAGAACATCCCAGGCTCGACGGCTCACCGCGTGGCCGAGTACTTATGGTCGACAAGTCAAATGTCATGACCCACGCCGGAGGCCTGTGGCAGCGTGTCTTCAAGGAAGTAAGCGGCGAGCATCCCCAAATTGTGGCGCAGCACATGTATGTGGACGCGGTTTGCATGCAAATGGTGCGCGATCCGCGTCCCTTCGAGGTGATCGTGACCAATAACATGTTTGGCGACATCATCACCGATATCGCCGCCGGACTGCAGGGCGGTCTGGGCATGGCCGCCAGCGGCAATATTCATCCCGGGAAGACATCCATGTTCGAGCCGGTGCACGGCTCCGCCCCGCCGATCGCCGGGAAAGATTTGGCCAACCCTTTCGGCGCGATTCTGACCGCAGCCATGATGCTGGAGCATTTGGGATTCACCCGTGAAGCCGGGAAGATCGATGCGGCAGTGCTCGAAGCCGTGCGCCAGAAAAAAACCACGCAAGACATCGGCGGGACGCTCGGGACGCGAGAAGCGGGGGAGGGGGTGGCGGAGATGGTGAGCCAACATTGAAGGGAAAATCGCAGGTATCAAGCGGATGAGGGCGACCGGGTCGTGCCCATTGAAACCCTGCTGCCATCGAGCGTGGGAGCACCCATCCCGTTAGTGTTAGCGGAGGAGTCCTGCGTCATCCTTGCCTACTACGTGCCGGAGTTGTCGCCTGGCTGGGACGGCAAGAGTGTTCGACTAGTAGGGTCGAACAGGGGCGAAGAGGAAGTCGCCCTGATTCGATTCAGCCTTTGCTAAGGCGAATCGGTTCGCTTCGCTCAGGATGACACTTTTCTCCGTCCCACCAGCAGCGCCAGCTCCCGCCACTTCCAATGACAGTCCACATCCACAAATCCAATCTCTCGTAGCCATTGCAACTGCGTTTCAACATCCAGCAACTGGTTGGACGGATCTTCGGTTTCCAGCGTGTAGCCGATCCCCTGCAGGAATTCTTCGTGCAGACGTGGCGTCGGCGAGGCCACATGCTCCAGATTGCAGAAGACCCCGCCCGGATTCAGCATCCCGTAGATTTCGCCATAGAGCGCGCGCTTGCGTTCGTGCACCAAATGATGAATCGCGAAGCTGGAAACCACCGCATCGAACCTGCCCAGCGCCGGCAAGGGGTAGTCAAGATCGTGGCTCACGATCGCGACCGAGGAATCTGCCGCGAAGCGCTTGCCCGCGGCCTCGAGCATAGCCGGCGAAAAGTCGACGGCCACCGCTTCCAGGTTGGCCAGGCGGTCGCGGGCCAGGGCAGATTTGACGCGCGCAAGCAGCCTGCCATCGCCAGTCCCGAGGTCGAGAACCCGCCGTGGGTTCGCCGGAACGAACTCCAGAAGCGTCGCTTCGCCTTCGCTGCGGTGCGGAATGGAATCGGCACGTTCCAGGTAGTCGCTGGCGTGGCCGGTGGAACTCCATAGATTGAGGGAAGCATCTGCGGGCATGTTTTGTCCTTGGAGGAAGTATAGGGAAACAGGGTAGACTCGTTCCTAATGAATACCGTTAAGCTGCTGGGCGCATGGTTTCTGCGGTTATTTTTTGCGGTTGTGCTGATGGTGGGGTTGAGCGGTGCGTCCGGAGCCCAAGCACAGGATCAGGCTACACCTGGGTCGCAAGATGAGAATCAAACCCAGTCGAACAAGAACGTCCACCCCTCGCCAACTCCCCCCGCCCAAACTCCTCCCGCGCAAGCTCCCAGCACGCAAAAGCCCGAGGTAAAGATCACGCCCCGCGAGGCGGAGGAGTTGTTTCACTCCGTCGATGAGATTCTGGCATTCGACAGCAAGCAGACCGGACTGTCGATCAAGAAACAGGTGAAGCGCCGCCTGACCAGCCGCGACGAAGTGGAATCGTATTTGACCAAGCATATGAAGGACGAAGACGTGAAGCGGCTGCAGCGGTCGGAACTCGTGCTGAAAAAATTCGGCTTGCTGCCGCGTGACTTCGATCTGGAAAAGCTTCTGGTGTCGTTGCTGCGCGAGCAGGTGGCTGGCTATTACGACCCCAAGACGAAGACCGTAAATCTTCTGGACTGGGTACCGATGGAGGAGCAAGAGCCGGTGATGGCGCATGAGTTGACGCATGCGCTCCAGGACCAGGCGGTCGGTCTCGATAAGTGGATGAAGCGAGGCGACAAAGACTTAGGAGAAATCAGGAAGGATCCCACTCCAGCCGACATTGAGAACGATGAGTTCGATGACGCGCGCGAGGCCGTCGTCGAAGGACAGGCCGAAACCGTGATGCTGCAATACGAACTCGCGCCGGTCGGCCGGTCGATTCTCGACTCTCCAGATTTGGTGGACTCGATGGAATCGCAAATGGCCAATGGCACCGACGATTCGACCGTGTTCAAGGACGCCCCCATTTTCCTGCGAGAGTCGCTCACCTTCCCTTACAGCTATGGACTAAAGTTCGAGGTGAAGTTGCTGGAAAAGGGCGGCAAGGAGAAGGCGTTCGAGGGAGTTCTCGAGAACCCTCCACATACCACGCGGCAGATCATGCAGCCAGAGACTTACCTTTCGGGTGAGGAGATTCCACCCATGCCCGTGGTGGAATTCAAGCATGACTTCAAAGATTATGTGAAGTTCGATATCGGAGCCATGGGTGAATTCGACGTCGCTGTACTGATCGAGCAATACGCGGGAAAAAAGTTGTCGGAGCGGCTGTATCCCGAATGGCGTGGCGGTTACTATTATGCGGCGCGTCCCAAGGGCGACTCGGCCGCGCCGCTCGGGCTGTTTTATGTGTCGCGCTGGTCGGATGCGGAAAAAGCTGCGGAGTTTGCCGACATCTATGCTCGATCGCTATCCAAGAGATATCAGAAGGCTGAAGAAGTAGGGAATCCTTCATCCAACCCAACCGCCCAACACTCCAGGTATAAGATCGACCTTCTACAGGGCCGCCACGCATGGACCACCGAAGACGGCACGGTGGTGATTGAACAGCACGACGACACCGTGTTGGTAAGCGAGAGCCTGGACGCGACTACCACCGACACGCTGGAGAAGGAAGTATTCAAAAAGTAATCAGCAGCCTTCGATTGCAGCTTATTTTCTTCCAGATTTTTTCTGAGATTGATTTTCTTCCGGCTCGCCCAAGAAATGCTGCACCTTGGCAGTGACCGTAAATTGTTTGCCGCTGCGCTCGATGGTCAGCTTGCGTTCCTGACCGGGCGTCCCCTCGAGTAGAGAGCAGACTTGTCCCATGGTGGAATCGGGCACCGGAATGCCATCCACAGCGATCAGATGATCGCCGGCAAGAACCTCCGGAACGCTCGGCTTGCCATCGAAATCGGCGACGCCGAGGATCGTGAATCGAGTGTCCTCTTCCGGGCGTAGGATGAGGCCCACGACATCGAAATCAGGAAACTTGAAGGTGTTGCCGAGATCGAAATACGCCGTGGAGTGGGCATAGTCGAGGCCGATGCGGTAGTTCATCAGGGCGTTCGCGCCGACCAGTCCGGCAATGGCGCCGCCCGCGTCCTTTTCAAAAAACGTGCTAATGTCCCTGACGAATTCAGCTACGGCCACGTCCGTGAAATAAAGCGGCCCGTACTGCAAGCGGTCCACGCGCATCAGTTTCCACTTCGGTTCGTCGTCGCCTGCTTCGCCCATATTTGCGGGACCCACGGCTCCCGTCATGTGCGGCCAGTCGGGACGCGAGGTTGCGAGTTTTTCGAATAATTCTTCCGACAGAAAGCTGACGGAGGAGCCTACATCGAGGCCGAGATTGTAGTTCTTGTTTTCAATCTTGCTTGGAATCTGGATGAAGCCGGTGTTCGCGTTCACCAGCATCTTGCTCTTGACGCCTTTGAAATCGAGGCTCCCGGGCAGGCCAATGCTGAACTCTCGGTCCGGAAAATTGATGAGCACATCGTAATTGCGAAGAACGGTAGAGGGAATCTTGACCTCGGCGCTCATGCCCGGAACCATGACGGTCGCGGCAGTTTCCGGCCGCAGCGGGATTTTGATTTCTTTGAACGCTCCGAAAGAGATTTTCATGGTCCCGATGATGATCTCGCCCGGCGGCGGAGCGGAGCAGTCGTTTGCGCCGCAGGTAATACCAAGTCCCATCAGCTTGGCTGCCCGCTGGGACATTTGCAGTTCAGAGTCGCCGGTATCGATCCAGCCGCGAACCCGCTTAGTCGATCCGTCGGGCAGCGGCAGATAGACATCGATGATGACGCGGTTCTGGTCAAGCGTGATGGGCACAGTAACAAAGTTGGGCCCGCCCAGAGTCTTCGCGGCACTTTGCGCCGAAGCGATGGACGTTAGCGCGGCCAACACGATAAGGAGGTTAGGCAATCGCATGAAAGGAATTGTAACGGGTCGGGATCGACGGGAGTAGGAGGCCGGCAACGAGTTGGTATAATCACGAGTTTGGTTCATCGGCGCAAAGAATTCTGTGGGCGCGCTGATTTTGGGAGGATGGGTGGCGCAGGCGGAGATCGGAATCATTGGCGGCAGCGGGCTGTATTCGATGCCGGGGCTGAGCAAAGCGAAAGAAGTGCGGCTGAAGACACCGTTTGGCCCGCCTTCCGACGCTTATGTGTGCGGCACGTTAGAGAGTCGCAAGGTCGCGTTCCTGGCGCGCCACGGACGCGGGCACCGCATCTCTCCCAGCGAACTGAATTTCCGTGCGAATATTCACGGCTTCAAACAGCTAGGTGTCCAGAGGATTGTTTCCGTTTCGGCCGTCGGCTCGTTGAAGGAAGAACACAAGCCGCTGGATTTTGTAATTCCGGATCAGTTCTTCGATCGCACACGGCATCGCGTCGATACTTTTTTCGGCGGTGGAGTGGTGGCGCACATCGCTTTCGCCGACCCCGTATGCGGCCAGCTCGCGGCGGTGGTCGAGGCTGCCTGCGAGAAGGTCGGCGTGACCGGGCGGCGCGGCGGCACATATCTATGCATGGAAGGACCTCAGTTCTCCACCAAAGCCGAGTCGTATGTATATCGCGGCCTAGGCATGGACGTGATTGGCATGACCAACCTGCAGGAGGCGAAGCTGGCGCGCGAAGCCGAGATTTGTTACCTCACCGTAGCGATGGTCACGGACTACGATTGCTGGCATCCGCACCACGATTCGGTGAGCGTTGATCAGATCGTTGCGGTGCTAGTGAAGAACGCGGAGAACGCGGCGAAAGTCGTGCGCGAAACCGTAGCGGCGATGCCCAGGGAACGATCGTGCAAGTGCGGTTCCGCATTGGCTCACGCGATTTTGACGGATCACAAGAAAATTCCAGCAGCGACGCGGAAGAAGTTGAAGCTCATTCTGGAGAAGTATTTGAAGGCAAAGTAGCAAGGCTGGCATAACACAAGAAGACGAGGTTCGCGAATGAGCATTGTCGTGGTGGGATCGGTGGCCTTTGATGACATCAGTTCGCCTTCGGGCAGCGTGAAAGGTATTCTGGGCGGCGCCGCGACCTATTTTTCGTTGGCCGCCAGCTATTTCACGCAAGTGCGCATGGTCGCCGTGGTGGGCGATGATTTTGCCGCGGAGCATGAGAGTGTTCTGAAGAAGCGAGGGGTAGACACGCGGGGCATTGAGCGCGCCGCTGGCAGGACGTTTCGCTGGGGCGGATCCTACGCCGACAACCTCAACGAGGCGAAGACGACCTTCACCGACCTGAACGTGTTTGAGAAATTTCACCCGCAGATTCCCAAAGAGTACGAGGATACGGAGTTTCTTTTCCTGGCGAACATTCAGCCCACCTTGCAGGCTAACGTCCGGCGACGGATGAACGGTGTGCGGTTCACCGGGTGCGACACCATGAATTACTGGATCAAGGGTGCGCGTCAGGAACTGTCCGAGACCCTGAAGCTGGTGAACGTGCTGCTGATCAACGATACCGAAACCAAGATGCTGGCGCAGGAACCAAACCTGCCACGTGCCGCGCAGAAGGTTCTGTCCATGGGCCCGCAGGCCTTGGTGATCAAGCACGGCGAATACGGCGCAACAATTTTTTTTCGCGAGGGTGCGTTCGGCATCGGTCGTCATCCCTTCCGTGCGCCTACCCTGCCGCTCGATGAAGTGAAGGATCCAACGGGCGCAGGCGATTCCTTTGCCGGAGGATTCATGGGCTACGTAGCGTCGCAGCCTGAGTTGAATCGGGAAGTGCTGAAGCGCGCACTCTTCTACGGAGGCGTGATGGGATCGTTCGCCGTGGAAAGGTTTGGCACCGAGCGTCTGCAATC
Source organism: Candidatus Sulfotelmatobacter sp. (assembly GCA_049584315.1). Lineage (GTDB taxonomy): Bacteria > Acidobacteriota > Terriglobia > Terriglobales > Acidobacteriaceae > Sulfotelmatobacter. Next base: position 65,598 of record JBAUXO010000361.1, read on the forward strand.
GCTCACCCGCGACGAAATCGATTCTCGCTTTCAGATTTTCTGCGAGCTTACCCACCTCGAATGAAGCCGCAATCTCCGCCCCCGAAGGCACACGCCGAAATCGAGATCGTCCGGTTGTTGTGGCTCGCCATCTTCGTCTCGGTATTTTCTTTTTTCTACTATTACCGGAATGGAGATCTGCTGCTCTGTGGCGATGCCGTGGCTCACATCAACATCGCGCGCCGCGTGTTTGATTCCAGAACGCCCGGACTGTTGCAATTAGGCACCGTCTGGCTGCCCCTTCCCCATTTGCTGATCATCCCCTTCATCGTTTCGAATCGGATGTGGCAAAGCGGCGCGGGCGGCTCCATGCCGTCCATGGCTGCATTTGCCTTGAGCGTGCTGGGGATATTTCGTCTGGTAGGGACGGTGCTTGGCCCCGATGGAGAAGGACAGTATGCCGCGAAGTTGGGGGCATGGGCCGCAGCAATTCTGTACCTCGCCAACCCGAATTTGATTTTCCTGCAAGCAACGGCAATGGGCGAGGCGTTGTATCTGGCTTTCTTTATCTGGGCGGTAGCGTTTGTCGCGGAGTCTGTACGCGGAAACCCTAAAGCGCTCACCCGATGCGCGCTGTGTCTTGCGGCGGCGTGTTTAACGCGATACGACGGATGGTTTCTGGCGGGAGTCTTGGTGCTCGCCGCAATCGCTTTCCACCTTCGCAAGGAATTCAAGAACGACCCCACCGCCGAAACTGCGTCTTCGCCCTCACGCGCCTCAATTCTGAAGTTTGTTTTGATTGCAGGCGCGGCGCCGGTGCTCTGGCTCGCCTACAACGCGGCCGTATACCGGAATCCACTCGAGTTCGCCAACGGTCCCTACTCGGCCAAAGCCATCGAGCAGAAAACCGCAACCGTAAATCCGGCGAAGGGCAGCTTGGCGGCAGCGGGATCGTATTTCCTTAAGGCTGCCGAACTGAATGTCAGTGAATCAACCTGGGAAGGACGGCTTTGGCTCGCCCTGGCTTTGCTAGGAAGTTTGTCAACGTGGTTGCGCCGGCGCGCTCGGGCGGCGTTGTTGCTTTGGATTCCGCTCCCCTTCTACACATTCTCGGTAGCCTATGGCAGTGTGCCGATCTTTGTTCCGCCGTGGTGGCCATTTTCCATCTATAACGCTCGCTATGGATTGCAGCTGCTTCCTGCGTTTGCTGTGTTCGTCCCCATGGGGATCTGCTTTCTAGTCCAATCCGCAATGAAGATTCCCAGCCTCAAAGCTTGGCGGCTCCGCTGGCGGATGGCTACCACCGTGCTGGGAATCTTATTGTTGGCGGTATCGAGCTATGCTGCAATCTGGCGCGCAAACCCCATCTGCTATCGCGAAGCGGTCAACATGAAAGCTCGCTTCGCACTCGACCGTCAACTCGGCGAGTGGATCAAGAACTTCCCCCCAAATTCGACCCTACTCATGTATTTGGGCGGGCACGTTGGCGCTCTGGAACAAGCCGGGATTCCGTTGAGGCGTACCATTAATGAAGGCAATCATCGTGTGTGGGTGCGCCCGTCCGACCCGGAAGGCTTGTGGGAGCGTGCACTCGCCGATCCCGCAACCTATGCGGACTACGCGATTGGCTTCCAGGGCGATCCCGTTTGGATTGCGGCGCGTGATCACCATCTGACGGCGCTGGTCGAAATTCATACTAGTGGACAACCTCCTGCGGTTGTGTTCCAAGGGCAAACCCAGGGTCGGCCCGAGCCACCTTCGCCCAGCAGCGCACGGTAATCACGCCGGTTAACGTTCCATGCGTCGGAGGCGTCACACAGCGGTGATAAAATCCGGCCATCGCAAGCCTTCTCCGGGTAAAGAGAGTATCCATGGACTGGCAACATATTGCCGACTTGCTAAACCGAGAGATGGCGAGCGGGATTGTCGCCACGTCATTGGCGCGGCTCGTGCTGGCGGCGGTGTTGGGCGGTGTCATCGGCCTGGAGCGCGAACTGAAACACCGGCCCGCCGGACTGCGTACCAATATGTTCATCTGTTTTGGCGCGGCTCTGTTCACAATTCTTTCTGACGTGCTCGCGGTCGAACATCTCGGCGACCACACCCGAATTTCTGCCCAGATCATTCCCGGCATCGGCTTTATCGGCGCCCGTTCGATTCTCCACACCCGCGGCCTGACTACAGGCTTAACCACAGCCTCCACTTTGTTCGTGGTGGCATCGGTGGGAATGGCCACCGGCGGCGGCCTTTACCTGACGGCAGTTTTTGCCACGGGCCTGGTGCTGGCCGCGCTATTTTCCCTGGGCCACCTGGAGCTGACCTTTAACCTGAAGACCTTGTTGACCAGCTATGAAGTAACTGGCGCCAGCGTGGAAGAGATCACGCTGGAGGTAAATCGCATTCTTGAGCATCGGCATCGCATGATGCAAAATGTTTTGAGTGGCAACACCGGCCAGCATGTTCGTTTGCAGTTTGATGTGTCGGGCTGCAATCGTGACAAGAAAGAGCTGCTGCGCGAACTTACGGCCTCGCCCGTGTTGGGCAGCGCGACGTCACTCGGCCCGGTGGAGTTGGAGTGAGCTTATTGCCTGTGGTGATTCCCTTTGTGAAAGCCAGCGCCTGTGGTAATGATTTCCTGTTGATCGATTCTGGAATCCTCAAAGACGATCGGGCGGCGGACGTTGCAGCGCTCACTCGGCAAATGTGCAACCGGCATGAGGGTGTGGGTGCGGACGGAGTGGAGTGGATGTATCCGCACGCCTCAGCCGATTTGGAGATTCGTTTGATCAATGCCGACGGCTCCGAGGCTGAGATCTCCGGTAACGGCACGAGGTGCGTGGCGGCCTACGTTTGTGCTTCGCAACAGAAAGAGAGAATTGCAATCTGGACCGGAGCCGGGCTAAAGATCTGCCAGCTGACCGGGCGCAACGAATCCGAATACGACTTCGAGGTCGAGATGGGAAAGGCCGCGGTCGCGGAGGAAATGACACTAAAGCTTCCCGCCGGCAAAGTGTGCGGCATCCCGGTTTCAATGGGAAATCCTCATTATGTTGTCTTTGTTCCTGGGTTTGAAGAACAGTGGCACTCGAGGGCGGCGGAAATTCAGCGGGGTAGTGGCTTCCCGCGCGGCGTGAATGTCGAATTCGTTGTGGTCGATGGCAAGCACGATTTGACCGTACGCTTTTTCGAGCGCGGAGTGGGAGAGACGCAATCGTCGGGAACCGGGTGCTGCGCGTCGGCTGTGGCGGCGATCGCCGCGGGCAAGACCGAATCTCCGGTTCGCGTGCATGCTCCCGGCGGTACGCAAACGGTACGCCAGGAGGGCACCACGGTGTTTCTTCGCGGCACTGCGCGCTTAGTGGGTCGGGGGGAATTCTTTCTGAATTGATTGGCTCGCTTTGCAGACGAAAGCAGGGATTCAGTTCTTATTTCTGCTGGTTTTGAACTGCGCCGTATCCGGAAACTGCTTCTGATCGCATGCCTTCATCGCCAATTTCGTGTGTCAAGCCGCCGGCACTGGTCGCCGGAGACACCGTCGCTATCGTAGCGCCAGCCAGTAACATCAAGCGTGCCGATCTGGAAGCCGGATGCAACGCCCTGCGCCGGGCAGGCTACCGGCCATTTTATTTCGAATCGATCTTTGATCAGGATCTCTACTTCGCCGGATCCGTGAATCGTCGGGCGCGTGAACTCGAGGCGATGTTTGTTCGCGAGGATGTCAAGGCTATTGTTTGTGCGCGCGGAGGCTACGGCGCGAACTATCTGCTGGAAGCGTTGGACCTGGAAAGGATCAAAGCGCACCCCAAGATTTTCATGGGCTACAGCGATCTCACAGCCCTCCTCACGTATTTCTGCGACGCCGCAGAATTGGTAACCTTTCATGGGCCGATGGCGGCGAAAGATTGGGCGCATGACGATGGCGTCGATATGACGTCCTGGCAGGCCGCACTCGCAGGCACGACTCCTTGGGAACCCAATCTGAGCGCGGGTTCGGGAGCGACTGGATTAGTGGAGGGCGTGGCCGAAGGCATTCTTTACGGTGGCTGCCTATCAATTCTGGCGGCTTCAGTTGGCACTCCCTACGAGATCAAGACGTCAGGTACGATCCTGTTTATGGAGGATGTGGCGGCGAAGCCTTATCAGATTGATCGTATGCTGATGCAGTTGAAACTGGCGGGAAAATTCGAGGGCGTGCGCGGTATTGTTTTCGGCGAAATGCGCGACTGCTTGCAAGCTGCGAACCAGGGCTATTCTTTGCCAGATGTCATTCGGCGGATCGTTGGCTCATTAGGAATTCCGGTAGCCTACGGAGTGCGCTCGGGACACGTGACGGCAGGAAATATCACTCTGCCGATCGGTGTCCAGGCCCGTTTGACGGTGCGTGCCCCTCTCATAAGTCTGAGAATTCTGCAAGCCAGCGTGACGGCCACCGGGGAAAATTAGTCCAGGAAAACATGGAAGACACAAAACACATTCATCTGATCGGCATCTGCGGAACCGCGATGGCGTCACTGGCGGGGATGCTGAAGCAGCGCGGGTTTCGCGTTACCGGCTCGGACGCGGCGGCGTATCCACCCATGTCCGATTTTCTGGCGGAACTCGGGATTCGGGTGGCGCAGCCGTTTGACGCACACAACCTGCAGCCTGCTCCCGATCTCGTGGTCGTGGGCAACGCAATCTCGCGAGGCAATGTTGAACTAGAATATATCCTCGATCAGCGCATCCCTTTTTCCTCCCTGCCTCAACTACTCCATGACGAATTCCTGCGTGGCAAGGAGGTTCTGGTCGTCGCCGGGACCCATGGCAAGACGACAACGACCTCCCTGCTGGCATGGATCTTTCACACTGCTGGCATGCAACCCTCATTCCTAATTGGAGGCATCGCGGAAAACTTTGGCTCCAGTTTTCATCTGGGCCAGGGCAAGCATTTCATTCTGGAAGGCGACGAGTACGACACCGCATTTTTCGACAAGGGGCCAAAATTTCTCCATTACTTTCCGGACGCGGTGATTCTTACGTCGGTGGAGTTCGATCATGCCGACATCTACAAAGATCTCGATGCCGTGGAGACTGCATTTAAGCGTTTGGTGAATCTCATTCCGCGTCGCGGCCGGATCATCGCTTTCGATGGTAGTGTGGGCGAGGCTGGCGAGAGCGCGAGCCTCGAGCGCTGCCTGAGTAAGGCATTCAGTCCGGTGGAACGCTATGGATCAGGCGCGAAAGCGGACTGGAAGATCTCGAGTCTCACACTGGGGGCGGGGAAGACCTCCTGGACGGTGTCTCGTGAAGGCCACTCTTGGGCAGATCTCGAATTCCCGCTGGCCGGCGAATACAACGTCTGGAACGCAACGGCGGCTGCGGCCCTGGCTGCGGCCTGCGGCATCTCGAGAAACGAAATTGCCGCCGCGCTGAAGACTTTCAAGAGCGTAAAGCGGCGGCTGGAAGTGAAGGCGCAGGTGAACGGCATTACTATTATTGACGATTTCGCGCATCATCCCACGGCGATCGCCGGAACGTTGAAAGCATTGCGAGCGCGTTATGCGGGTTCACGCCTGTGGGCGATTCTGGAGCCGCGCTCGAACACGCTGCGCCGACGCGTCCTGCAAGCCGATTTGGCGCGCAGTCTTGCCCTGGCCGACGAAGTAATCGTGGCGGGAGTCTTCCGTTCCGAGGGGGTGCCGGAGAATGAACGACTGGAGTTGCCGGAACTGGCGGCTGACATTCAGAAACAGGGCAGGCGTGCTCGCTTGATCAAAGACGCAAATGAAATCGTGGACAGCATCGCCCCGGAAATGCGCAGCGGTGATGTGGTCGCAATTCTTTCCAACGGCGGTTTTGGTGGAATCTATGAAAAATTGCCCGCACGCTTGAAAATACTTGCGGGAGAAGGCGCAACCTCGAATTCGGCGAATGCGGCAGGGAAGCGATGATCGGTTGCGATTCGAGACGGAACACGATGCGTCCCCTTTTCCGTCTCGCGCTGATCTTAGCGACGGCTCTGGCATCTTCCTGCGCCGCTACCGACTACACCATCTCTCTGGCGAATCCTGAGCAGCATCTGGTCGAAGTACAAGTGCAGCTTGCAGAGGGGCCCACGCAGCGGGAGCTTCAGCTTCCTGTGTGGAACGCTCTGTACCAGGTTCGTGACTTCGCGCAACACGTAAACTGGGTGCGCGCGCGCGATCGCGCCGGCCGACCGATTACGCTACGCAAGCTGGACAAGAGCCGCTGGCAGCTTTCCGGAGCCGACAGGGGAGCGGTAGTCGAGTATCAGATCTACATCGATTCCTTCGGTCCGTTCGGCGCGCAACTCAGCCCGCATCATGCCTTCTTTAATCTGGCGCAACTCCTGATGTATCCCGTGGATGCTCGAAACGCTCCAATGATCCTGCGTTTCAGCCGGGTTCCCGAGGGATGGCAGATCGCTACGCCCCTGCTGTCCTTGCCCGACGGCAGATTCAGCGCTGAGAATTATGATCGCCTGGTCGACTCACCGGTCGAGATCGGTACCTTCCACGAATCGGATTTCGAAGACGGCGGAGCGCATTATCGCGTGCTGGTTGACGCCGAATCCAGCGATTACGATATGGGAAAAATCGACGCCATGCTGCACAAGATCGTCCCAGCGGCGACCAGTTGGATGGCCGATCGTCCCTTCGATACCTACATGTTCTTCTACCATTTTCCGCGTGGCCCCGCGGGTGGAGGCATGGAGCATGCCTACTCCACCGCGATTGATGTGAACGCCGACGTGCTCTCGCGTTCTCCGGAAGTGTTGTCCTCGGTGACGGCGCATGAGTTTTTTCATCTGTGGAATGTGAAACGCATTCGTCCGCAAACGCTTGAGCCGGTCGACTATACAAAGGAAAATTACACCCGGGCCCTCTGGTTCAGCGAAGGTTGCACCAACACGGCAGCGGATATTATCCAACTGCGCAGCGGTCTGATGGACGAGCATCAGTTCGAACGGGCGCTTGCATCCGGAATCGCAGAACTGGAGCGCCGCCCGGCTCACCTGACGCAATCGGCGGAAGATTCAAGCCTCGATGCCTGGCTCGAAGGCTATGCCTATTACCGCCGCCCGGAGCGCAGCATTTCTTATTACAACGAAGGCGAACTGCTAGGAATTCTCTTGGATCTTGCGGTACGCGAAGCCAGCCACGGGCAGGCGTCTCTGCGGGAAGTTTTTCAATGGATGAATCAAAACTACGCCAAGAAGGGACGATTCTTCCCCGATTCCGACGGCGTCCGCGAAGCGGCTGAGGCGGTGAGTCACTCCGATTTCAGCTGGTTCTTCGCAAAATATGTCTCGGGCACGGAGGAAATTCCCTGGAACGATTTTTTCCGCGGTGTCGGCCTGCGTCTGGTCGCGGGAAAGAGCACGACAGCCGATGCCGGCTTCGTCGCATCGCGCAACTTCGACGACCCTATGACGGTCGGAGCGGTCACGGTGGCGAGCGACGCCGAGCGAGCCGGTCTCGAAGCCGGTGACACGATCCTTGCTATCAATGGCATCCCCCCGGGCCAGGAATTTTCCGAGGAGACCACCGGGCTCGCTCCAGGAGACACGATCACGGTTAAAGTACGCAGCCATCGGGGAATCGAGCGCGAATTGAAGTGGAAGGTGGGCGCGCGTGAAGAGATCACATACGAACTCAAAGACAGGGACAGCGTGAGCGCGGAACAGCAGGCACGTCGCACTGCATGGCTCAAGGGGGAGGCGCAGGCTGTGTCAGCGCCAGCCTCACCCTAAGCGCCGGTTCACGTTCGAGGCATATCGACTCATGATCCGCACCATCGCGATGCTCGTTTTCTGGGGACTGGCCGCACCCGTCGCGGCTCTCATCGGTTTCCCGTGGACGTTTATCAGCGGCGACATTCGCCTGCTCTATCGCATGTTCATGATCGGTGCGTGGAATGGCGTTCGCCTCACCGGCGTTCGCGTGCAAGCTGTGGGACTCGACACTCTCGATCCGGCCCGCACTTACATCTTTATGTCGAACCATGTTTCGAACTTAGATCCGCCCATCACAATTCCCCTGATCCCAAAGCGCACTTCCGTCATGGTGAAGAAAGAACTGTTCGCCTTTCCCATCCTCGGGCAGGCCATGCGGATGGGGTCGCTGGTTCCCGTCGATCGCGGCAATCGTGATGCCGGCATTGAGTCCGTGCGCGCCGCCAAGCAAGTCGTACAGCAAGGCCTCAACATGACCATCTACGTCGAGGGCAAGCGCTCCTTCGATGGCAGGCTCCTGCCTTTTAAGAAGGGACCATTCTATCTCGCGATGGAGTGCGGAGTGCCCGTAGTTCCGATCACCATTACGGGCACGCACGCGGTGATGCCGAAAGGAAGGTTCGCCATCAGGCCTGGTATGGTGACCGTGAACTTTCATCCCCCGATTGAGCCTCAAGATTTCGGCAGCCGCGAATGTTTGATGGAGAGAGTACGGGCGGTGATCGATAGCGGATTGCCGGAAGCATGCCGCCAGCCGAGTTCGCAGACCGCTCGCTGATTCTGCACTCGGTGACGCACCCTGCCACTGAGCAAACGATTTCGGCCTTGACGTGCCGACTAAGATAGCTAATATGCGGCCCAAGCAGGCCAGACCGACATTGCGGATGGCTAGCGCGATTCTTCTAATCGCCGCCGCGGCGGTTGTCGCTTCGGGTACTCCGGCATCAGATGTGCTTACGAAGAAACTGGACTTCCCGCCACCAGTTCAATGGACCGTCGAGAACATCGAAGTCTCGCTCATTGGCATTGCATGGGGCCAGGCGAACTCGCCAGAGATGATTTCTAAGAGTCGGGAAGACGTCCATGTGCGGAAGCCGGAGTTCTATCCAGATCGGCCCTATGTGCTCGCCCTTGATTTCCGGGCAAAGCTGCCGAACGTTTCCTCCACATCCCTGTCCGGCCAGAGCGGGTTAGTGCGGATCAAGAATGTGGACGGAGACATTGAAGCCCCAATGGAATTGACGCCTGCAGGCTTTGTGCCATTCTCTGGTTCCCCGGGCATCTTTGACTTACGCTTCAAGGGCGAAAATAGCACCGAATACTGGGACCTTTTTCCTTCCTCCCCGGATCAAAAAGAATTCCTGTTTGAAGTGCTCTCTCCTACTGGCCTTACGCCGACTCCAGGTACCGCGAAGCTGTCCTTCAAGATTATTCGCAAGGACAATGACTTCATCGTCATCAATGCCTCACCTGGAGCCGAAATCTCATGCCTAAGCTTTAACAAGAACTTCGCAGGTACAGTGGGAGCCCATGTCGGCGTGAAGTTGCAATTGACTCGTCAGAACGCAGTTCTTTCCGGTACAGAACAGTATCGAATTGGAACTAACTTGTGGCTGCAGGGGACAGCCGATTCCTTGGGCAATATGGTCATCGAAGAGCGATACCCGAAGGATGTCGTGACCGGTATCTTCAAAGGATCATTCTCCCAAGGTTGCCGCACGATCTCCGGTCTATTCTCCAAGCCAGACGGATCCAGACTTCAGCCCTTTGAAGTCCACGAAGTGGGAGCGCCGCATCGGCCGGTCGAAGATAACCCTGACTCCGCGCACTAATTAGGTTGAGAGTTAACCGCTATTCTTTCTGCGTTTTCGCCCGCAGCGCCCGCGCCATCTCCGGCAACTTCGAGAGCAGAGCAGAATACTTCAGCCACAACTTGTGATCTACCGCGGGAGCGCCACTCACCAGCGCGCCGGCGGCAACGTCGTGAGCCACACCGCTCTGCGGCGTCACAATCGCATCGTCGCCCACTTTACAATGTCCGACCACGCCGACCTGTCCCGTTAAGATCACCCGCCTACCAATTTCTGTCGAACCCGCAAGGCCCACTTGCGAGCACAGCAGCGCATCTTCGCCGACCTGCGACCCGTGGCCAACCTGAACCAGATTGTCAATCTTGACCCCACGTCGGATGCGAGTCTCTCCAACGCTCGCGCGATCGATGCAGGAATTTGCCTGCACCTCCACGTCGTCTTCAATGACCACCGGCGCCGGCTGTGGAATCTTGTGCCAATGTGCGTCTGGAGCCTTGGCAAAACCGAAGCCGTCGGATCCGATCACAACTCCATTCTGCAGCAGCACGTTGTTGCCGACGCGACAATTCTCCCGCACCACCGCATGGGCGTGCGCGAAGAAATTGTCGCCAATCCTTACCCCACGATAGATGACCACATGCGCCAGCAACACCGCATCGTCGCCAATTTGCGCATCCTCGTCGACCACCACATACGGACCAAGATGAGCATTCAGCCCGATCTTCGCGGTGGAATGCACAACAGCGGTCGGATGCACGCCCGGTGCGTATCGTAGCGGCCGATGAAACAATTCCAGCGCGAGAGCGAACGCCAGATAGGGATTCTTGGCGCGCAGCATCGGCGCTGCGATAGCCGGAAAGTGCTCGGCAACGATGACGGCGGAAGCTTTCGTGGATCGTGCCGCTGCCGCATATTTTGGATTGGAGACGAACGTTAGTTCGCCTGGTCCCGCCTCTTCGATGCCCTTAAGGCCGCTGATCTCGGTATCAGGAGAGCCATTCTCGAGCCGCGCTTTGAGGGCGGATGCGATCTTTGCAAGTTTCATGGTCAGTGGATGCCGCGAGTAAATCGTACACCAGAGGGCGATGGGTCTCGTTCAGACGTTTCCTCGAGCGATCCGCGCGGAAGAGTTAGAGCTTCCACCCCGCAGCCGGGCACCGAAACAAGCAAACGAGCATCAGGCACAAAAACATTCGGCGTCACGGCGCCCTTTCCGCGCTCCGAGCAGAACCACCGAAAAACCAAACCCAGCACCGGCTTCCCGTAGGCAAAGTAAACGTGTAGGAGAAAGAGACAATTTTGCCGCCGCCGCGGTCGTAGTGACCGTGATTGTGGAAAAAGTTGTCGTGAGCGTAGCGGCGGCTTTGATCAAGGAAGAACTGAATTGACAAGACGCAGCCGCGGGAACTCGCGAGCGCAGGATTAGGCAACTATCAGGCGAGCGGAGAAACGGCAGAAAGCTCTCATGACTTCGGCACCGCCACTGGGCTCCAGCGGCCGCCTTCCGGATGCTCGCAGAGAAAGGAGCAACAGGGAAATCACGTTCTGGGCTTCAGGCAACGCGAGGGGCGGTAAGCAATTTACTCCTCGAACATGGGTACCTGCCGCTGATCCTCTACCGAGCCGCGCCGGGGCCGACGCGTGGCCCCGATTACGGCCAGCACGGTCAGCGACTCGAGTGCACTGCGTGGCACGAAAATGCGTTGCGTGTTCGAACGCTGATCGGGAGGATTAACCAGAAAACCTTCGGGGGTTGTCTGCGTAAGATCGGCGGGCATGAGGCCTTCAAGGGTTTCATTGTCCTTGAAGCGCAGCCGTACCCACAGCCCCTCGGACCGCGGACGCGACGTAAACGTCTTGCGGGTGAGCGATTCGGAATCGCCGAACTCGCGCACGAAGTACACACCCTTGATCTCTCGCAGGTCCATCGCCACCACATTCCCAGCGGTGTTGAGCAACTCGAGTTTGCCTTCATGGACAAATTGCTCGGGCGACACGTAGCCGGAGACCGAATCCCGGTCCATCTTCCGGACGATGACTTTCTTGTGGGTCGAGGGCATGGGGTATCGGGTTTCGATCGTCTGGCTTCGGCCAAGACCCTCCTGCCAAGCCCGCTGGCCGAAGCCGGAAGTCCGCCTCGTGATTCTCGCACTATTTGGAGAGGAATCGCGGGAATCGACGTTGGCAGTAGCCAAATTGTAAACGTTGTGTTATTCCTTTTAGTTGCCTCAGTGCGACTCAAGCCTTCATAAGTGTTTTGTATTTAACGGCTTGTGCTAGGTTAAGAGCCCAATTGCCGGCTTGGGCCTGGTCAGGCTGTGGAAATCGTGTGGAAAAAGTGCTGGCGTAGGCGCGATCATATCCCGAAATCGACGCCCGATAGTCGCCTCGCTAGTTTGTGATAGATCGTTCGAAGACGAATGGCCGATTACATTTACACCATGGAAATCCGGTTGACGCCGGATCAGATGAAAGGCGTCAATCTGGTGCAAGAAGTAGCCCGCACGGCGGGAATCACCCTCTATCTTACCGGTGGCGCAATCCGCGACATTATCAGCGGCTTCACCATCCGTGACCTCGATTTCACCGTCCAGGGCAATCCCCTCAAACTGCAAAAGGATTTCGAACGGGCGGGCGCGCAAATCGCCGGCCATGAAGAAGATGTCCGCACCCTTTTTCTGGTATTGCCGGGGAACGTCCGTGCCGAGATCGGCATGGCCCGCACCGAACACTATGAGAAAGTAGGCAAGCCTCCGGTCATCACCCCCGCCAGCATTCAGGAAGACCTGCGTCGCCGCGATTTCACGGTCAACGCCATGGCCCTCTCGCTGAATGATGGATCGCGCGGCCTCCTGCTCGATCCCTTCAATGGCGTGGCCGATATCGAGGCGAAAGTCCTGCGCGTCCTTCACAATTATTCCTTCGTCGAGGATCCCTCGCGACTAATTCGTGCGACCCGTTTTGCGGCGCGCTTCCACTGGCCGCTCGAGGAGCGTACTCAGCAGCGCTATGACTCTGCCAAAGAAAACAAATACATAGAGCACATTTCGAAGAGCGCGATCGGACACGAGATCGGTCAGCTGGCGCACGAAGACGACCCGCTGGCCGTCGTTCGCGCTCTGGAGAAAGAAGAGTTCCTGAAAGTGCTGCATCCGCACTGGACCGTCGCCAAGGTCGATACCAACGGCCTCAGCCAGTTGATGAAGACACGCCAGCAGATTGTGGATCTGGGTTATACGGTCGACCCCTCGGCGGCGGTGATGCATTTCCTGACGGCGCATCTCTCCGAGAAGGATGTCTCCGATCTGCGGCGTCAGATTCCGCGCAAGGATCTGGTGGAAGCGTGGCGCGATATCGAAGACCACGCGAAGGACCTGGCAAAACGCCTGATGGGAAAAGAGGCGGCCACCCCTTCGCGAACTTGGAATCTGCTCTCTTCCGCTCGTCCGGAGATGGTTCTGTTTCTCGCAGTGACCGCGAAGCAGCAGGCGGTGGCGCAGAAGATCAAGAACTTCTTCACCAAGTGGCGGGACGTGCAAAAGCGAATTCCTCTGCCCGAGATGACGGAGTTACTAATCACGCCGCAGTTGCCGGAATATCCCAAGATTACCCGCGATGTATTCATGCTCCTGCTCGATGGCAAGCTGCGCTCGCGCACCGAGACCCTCAAATTCCTTAAGCCATTCGCTCCGCCACCGCCGCCTCCTCCTCCTCCTCCCCGACGTGGTCGGGGACCGAAGGCAGCCACCGGAGCCGTACCCACGGCAGAAATTCCGGGTAAGCCGACAAAAGGCAAGGGTAAGAAAATGGCAGAAGCGCCAACGCCGGTTGCCCCGGCGACTCCGCCAGTTGCGCCCAAGGTGAAACCGGAACCTCCCAAGCCCGCACCCAAGGCCAAGCCGGCGAAGCCCGCGCACAAACCCGCGAAGCCCGCCAGCAAGACCCCCGCCGCCAAGCATGCCGGCAAGAAAACGCCGGCAAAAAAGGCTAAAAGTAAGAAACGTTAGGAGTTCCCCGCGTTGCAATTTGTCGCCTTGGCGGCCTGAATCGGGCCTATAATTATCCTATGCGGCGCCTCATCGCAGTTGCGGCGTTCCTAGTATTGGCGGCGTCAGTGCCGCTTGCGGCCCAGCACGGTGGTGGCGGCCATGCATCCGGTGGAGGTCACGGCGGATTCGCTTCGCACGGCAGTTTTGGCGGTGGACACGCCTTCAGCGGTATGCGCTCGGGTGCGGGCTTCGCGCCGCGCGGATCACGCTCTTTCCGTTCCCCCCTGGCTTCTCGGGGATTCAACTCACGGGGCTTCAACCGTTTCAACGGTCTGCGAATCCGCAACTACGGCTTCAGAAATAATTGTTACGGATACGGGTGTGGCTGGGGCTATGGATATCCCTACCTGGGTTGGGGAGTCGATCCATACTGGTGGTGGGATGGTTCGTCCTACGACCAGGATCAGGCAGAGCAAACTGGTTTGGCGAATGAGATGAACCAGCAGAGCCTGTACGAGCAGCGAATGCGTCAGCAAGGCGATCAAGACGTGTATGCGCGGTCAGCGTCTCCACCGGCGCGCCAATCAGAGCGTACGGAAGCCGTCGTCCCGACGGTGTTGGTTTTCCGCGATCAGCATCAGCAGGAAATTCAAAACTATGCAATCGTCGGCCAAACGGTGTGGGTGTTTGCTCCGCAACATACCCAAAAAATTCCGCTCTCCGAGCTCGACATCCCCGCCACAACAAGAATCAACGACGAACGCGGCGTCGACTTCCGCGTACCCGGCGCGAACGAAGGTCAATAGATTCGCTGGCATCTTCCACTGCTCTTCTCATCTCTGTGGATAACTATCCGCTTGCCCGTGCTCGTTTCCCATTAGAATGAGCCCAACGTAAAATCATAGATTGAGCCCCATGCCCCAATTCGTGCACCTGCATCTCCATACTGATTACTCACTGCTCGATGGTGCCTGCGACGTCGAAAAACTTTGCGAGCGGGTGGCCAAACTTGGCATGCCCGCCGTCGCGATGACCGACCACGGGAACATCTTTGGCGCGGTGCACTTCGTGAACGCGGCGCATAAGTATGGCGTCAAACCCATCATCGGCTGCGAGCTCTATATCTGCAAGAAGGACGATCACAACATCGAGCGCACTCCGCCCGATGGCGACACCTACAACCATCTCCTGGTCCTGGCCCAGAATGAAGAGGGCTACCGCAACCTGGTAAAGATCACCTCTGAAGCCTCCCTCCACGGCTTCTACTACAAGCCGCGAGTGAGCAAGAACTTCCTGGCCGAGCACTCCCGCGGCCTGATCGGCCTCTCCGGATGCCTGAAGGGCGAAGTCGCCGAGCGCCTCACAGAAGGGAAGTACGCCGCCGCGCTCGCCGCCGCCGCAACCTATCGCGACATTTTCGGCCAAGAAAATTTCTATCTCGAAATCCAGGATCAGGGCCTCGCCATGGAGCACAAGATCCATCCCGGCCTGTTCCAGCTGGAAAAAGATCTCGGTCTGCCTCTCGTCGCCACTAACGACAGTCACTATCTGTGCGAAGACGATGCCCACGCGCAGGATGTCATGCTCTGCATCCAGACCGGCAAGTCGATTCATGACACCGCGCGCATGAAGTTCGATGGCACCCAGTTCTTCGTCAAGAACCACGATGAGATGTACCGCGTCTTCAAAGATTCGCCCGAGGTCGTAACTCGCACTCTCGACATCGCCGAGCGCTGTAGCCTGCGCCTCGAAAAAGTCGCGACCCCATTCCCACAATTCGATGTCCCGCCCGGCTACACCATCGATAGCTACTTCGTGCATGTCTCCCGCGAGGGCTTCGCCCGCCGCCTCGCAGCCCTGCGCCCGCTGCACGCTCAAGGCAAGCTCAAGCACTCGATTGCCGATTACGAGCAGCGCCTCGAGCGCGAACTCGCCATCATCCAGCAGATGAAGTTCCCGGGATATTTCCTCATCGTCTGGGATTTCATCCGCTACGCCAAAGAACACGATATTCCCGTCGGTCCCGGCCGCGGGTCAGCCGCCGGATCGCTTGTCTCCTACGCCCTGGGCATCACCGATATCGATCCTTTGCAGCACGAGTTGCTCTTCGAGCGCTTTCTGAATCCCGAGCGCGTCTCCATGCCTGATATCGATATCGATTTCTGCATGAATCGCCGCGGCGAAGTCATCGATTACGTCACCCATAAGTACGGCCGTGACAACGTTGCCCAGATCATTACCTTCGGCACCATGGCCGCCAAAGCCGCCATCAAGGACGTTGGCCGCGCCATGGACATCCCCTACGCCGATGTCGATCGCATCGCCAAGATGGTCCCCACCCAGCTGAACATCACTCTCGATCAGGCCATCGAAGATTCCCCGCAACTGCGCGAGGCCATGGAAAAGGACGGCCAGATTCGTGAGTTGATCGAGACGGCGAAAAAACTTGAAGGCATGGTCCGCAACTCCGGGGTTCACGCGGCCGGTGTAGTGATTTCGCCGAGGCCTCTTACCGAACTGGTGCCGCTGCACAAGACGAAGAACGACGAAATTGTCACGGCCTTTGACATGGTCGCCATCGAAAAGATGGGCCTGCTGAAGATGGATTTTCTCGGTCTCACTACGCTGACGATTCTCACCGACGCCCTGAAACTAATCATCCAAACGCGCGGTACGCCGATCACTCTCGAAACCGTCCCCCTCGATGACGCGGAAACCTACGAAAAAGTATTTCACAAGGGATTAACTTCCGGCGTCTTCCAGTTTGAATCGCACGGCATGCGGGATGTGCTGCGCAAGTACCAGCCCAATTCCATCGAAGATCTGACGGCCCTGAATGCGCTCTACCGTCCCGGTCCGATCCAGGGTGGAATGATCGACGACTTTGTCGATCGCAAGCACGGCCGCAAAAAGGTTGAATATGAACTGCCGGAGTTGAAAGAAATTCTCCAGGAGACCCTGGGCGTCATCGTCTATCAGGAACAGGTGATGCAAATCGCCAA
This sequence comes from Candidatus Sulfotelmatobacter sp., assembly GCA_049584315.1. Taxonomy (GTDB): domain Bacteria; phylum Acidobacteriota; class Terriglobia; order Terriglobales; family Acidobacteriaceae; genus Sulfotelmatobacter. Next base: position 82,114 of record JBAUXO010000361.1, read on the forward strand.
CCGCCTTGCCGGCTACTCGCTGGGGGAAGCTGACCTGCTGCGTCGCGCCATGGGCAAGAAGAAGGCTGAGGAGATGGCGCAGCAGCGCGAGCGTTTTGTCGAAGGCGCGGCCCAGCGCAAGTTCCCGCCGAAGAAGATCGAGAAGATTTTTGATCTCATGGCACAATTTGCCGGATACGGTTTCAACAAGTCGCATTCTGCCGCTTACGCCCTCCTGGCCTATCACACCGCATATCTAAAAACACATTATCCCGTCGAGTTCATGGCGGCTTTGCTGACCTCCGTCACGGGCAGCACCGATGACGTGGTGAAGTACATCAACGAATGCCGAGAGATGGGTATTTCGGTTGAAGCTCCGGACATCCACGTCTCCGACGCAAACTTCACTCCGCACGGAGAAGCGATCCGCTTCGGCCTGGCGGCGGTGAAGAATGTCGGCGGCAACGCCATCGAATCGATCGTCAGCGCGCGCCAAAAGTTAGGCCGCTTCAGATCAATTTACGAATTCTGCGAAAACGTGGACCTCCGTTTGCTCAACAAACGCGTACTGGAATCGCTCATCAAGAGCGGTGCCATGGATTCTCTAGGCCGCCGCGCACAATTGATGACCGTGCTCGACCGCGCCATGGAGCGGGCTCAGAAAACGCAGCGCGACATGGAATCCGGTCAGCACGGCCTGTTCGGCGTCTTCGAACAGGAAGGGTCCGTTGCCGGCAACGACCAATTACCCGACATTCCCGACTGGGACGAACAGGGGCGCCTGGCAGCAGAAAAAGAAATCCTGGGATTTTTCATCAGCGGCCATCCTCTTGAAAAATACAAAGACAAGCTGCAAGACTTACAAGCCCTCACCATCCTCGAAATTGGCGCAATGACAAAATCCACCGGCAAGGATGAAACCATCGCGACCGCCGGCATCCTGGGCAACCTGCGCGTCCTAAAGTCCAAACGGGGAGACTTCTATGCCCAAGCCACGCTTGAGGATATGTCTGGCTCGATCGATATGATCGTCTTTCCCGAAGCCTACAAACGCCTGAGCGACAAAGTGAAGCTCGAAGTCCCTGTGCTGGTGCGGGCTGGCGTGCGCATTGAAGAAGGCGCGAATCCTAAAATAACCGCTGCAGAAATCATGCCGCTGGAAGACGCCAAGGTTGCTCTGCCGCGCGCGCTTCGCATTCGCATCCCGCTCGAAACCGCCGCCCAATCGACAGTGGACGATCTCCACGTCCTTTTCCGCGAGCGCAAAGGTGAGGCCCGGGTGTTGTTCGATGTGGAACGGTCTGGAGATTTCATGGTGGTCATGGAAGCGGAAGGCTATAATGTCCTGCCAGATCGCAACTTCATCGCCCGCGTCGAGCAATTATGCGGGCGCGGTAGTGTGCGGGTGATTTCCTGAACTTGATCTTCTGAAAACGATCGGCTGACTTCCATGGGAGCAAACGACAAAGCGCAGCAGGAATTGGATCAGATCGAGCGCGAGGTGGCGCTTCTCGAGGCCAGCACCGGACAGAACGATGAAACTTACCGCCAGTTGGCCCTGCTTCAGGAACGCGTCCATACTCTGAGGGAGGAGTTGAAGTCTCCGCCGACCGCTTGGCAGAAAACGGAACTGGCCCGCCATCCGCAGCGTCCGCAGACTCTCGACTATATCGAACGCGTGTTCACCGACTTCAGCGAGATCCACGGCGACCGCACTTTTGGCGACGATGCCGCGATCATTTGTGGAATGGCTCGTTTCCACGGCGAAGAAATTCTGATCGTCGGCACCCAAAAGGGCCGTGACATGAAGCAGCGTGTGTACCGCAACTTCGGCACGCCCCATCCCGAGGGTTATCGCAAGGCCTTGCGCGTGATGCAGATCGCGGAAAAATATCGCCGGCCCATTTTCACTCTCGTCGATACCGACGGCGCCTATCCCGGTATTCACGCGGAAGAGCGCGGCCAGGCAGAGGCCATTGCTCACAACTTGCGCGAGATGGCTGGACTCGAAGTTCCCATCATCGCGACCGTGATTGGGGTTGGCGGCAGCGGCGGAGCGTTGGCCATTGCCGTCGCGGACCGGGTGCTGATGATGGAGAACTCGATCTACTCCGTGATCTCTCCCGAAGGCTGCGCCGCTATTATGTGGCGCGATGCCACTAAGAAAGAGTTAGCGGCCGAAGCCATGCGCATCACGGCCACCGATCTCAGCGAGCTGGGCTGCATCGACGACATCGTTCCCGAACCCGAAGGCGGCGCTCACCGCGACTATGAGGCTGCCGCCAACCTGCTCGATGTCAGCTTGCAGAAACACTTCTCTGAACTGAAGAAACTCTCCGGGGCGGAATTGCTCGCATCACGATATAATAAGTTCCGCAAGATCGCTCAGTTCTTCAAAACCGCGTCCTGAGCCCGGAGTAATCCTTGTTTTCGTTCTCAACCAGATTACCCCCGGCTCCGGGCGGGCGATTTGGCGTGCCGGGAGAGCGCCCTCGCCGTATAATCATCTGGTCCCCTCAACTAGAACCCGGGCGGATCACTCCGCCCTTTATCAAGAAGGAAGGTGTTGGGATGGCCACTATGGATGTTGCGCCCCAAGGTGCGGGCGGGCAGTTAGGGCGCAAGCGCATCGTCAATGACATGAGCATTCAGGTCGCCACCGTGAATGGCTCAGGTTCCCAGAGTTCCAATACAGTTTTGTTGCGTGCCATCTTCCAGATGGGCGTGCCGATCTCAGGCAAGAATCTTTTTCCCTCGAACATCGCCGGTCTCCCCACCTGGTATACCATTCGCGCCAATAAAGACGGCTACATTGGCCGCAAAAAGGAAATCGATTTTCTGGTCGCGATGAACGCCGAAACCGCCCAGGACGACGTCATGTCCCTGGACCCCGGCGCCTCCGTGCTCTACGACGAACCGCTTGCCCTGGACAAGCTGCGCAACGACCTGATTTTCTACTCGGTTCCCTACGACAAAATTGTGGCTAAAGTTTGCCCGGAAGCGAAGCTGCGCAAGCTGGTTAAGAACATGGTGTATGTGGGAGTGGTCGCTTCCCTTCTCGAAATTGAAATGGGCGAGGTGGAAAAGGCGATCCGTAAGCAGTTCGCGAAAAAAGTAAAAGCCGCCAGTCTGAACCTGGCCGCCGCGCAGGCGGGATTTGACTATGCCAAAGCCAGCCTGCAGAAGCGTGGCGCATTCTACATTGAACGGATGGAGAAGACCGCGGGTAAGATCATCATCGACGGCAACTCAGCCGCGGCTCTCGGCTGTATGTTTGCCGGATGCACCGTGGTCACCTGGTACCCGATCACGCCCTCGTCTTCGCTGGTCGAAACGATGATCGAGTACATGAAGGAGTACCGCATCGGCCCCGATGGCAAAGCCACCTTCGCCATCGTTCAGGCCGAAGACGAGCTGGCAGCCATCGGCATGGTGATCGGCGCCGGCTGGGCGGGCGCCCGCAGCATGACCGCAACCGCCGGGCCTGGCATTTCTTTGATGTCAGAATTTGCCGGCTTGGCCTACTACGCTGAAATTCCCGGCGTCATCTGGGACATCCAGCGCGTCGGCCCCTCCACCGGCCTGCCCACGCGCACTTCGCAGGGCGATATTCTTTCCACCGCTTTTCTTTCCCACGGCGATACCAAGCACATCATGCTGATTCCGTCTTCCGTCGAAGAGTGCTTCAACATGGCGGCAGACGCATTCAATCTGGCCGAGCAATTCCAGACGCTCGTCTTCGTCATGTCCGATCTCGATCTCGGCATGAACAACTGGATGTCCGATCCTTTCGAATATCCCACCACGCCGATCAAGCGCGGCAAGGTGCTTGCTAAGGAAGAATTGGACAAGCTGGGCAGCTTTGCCCGCTACAAGGATCTGGACGGTGACGGCGTAGGTTACCGCACTCTGCCCGGAACCGATCATCCTGGTGCCGCCTACTTCACGCGGGGCAGCGGCCACAACGATAAATCCAACTACAGCGAGCGCCCCGACGATTACGAAAACAACATGGAGCGCCTCAACCGCAAATTCGAAACCGCTCGCTCCTTCGTTCCTCGCCCGGAAATTCTCAAAGGCGCCAGCGCGAAAATCGGAATCCTCGCCTACGGAACCTCGCATTGGGGCGTCATCGAGAGCCGCGATCAACTCCGTACCGAGTATGCCATCGAAACCGACTATCTCCGCCTGCGGGCTTATCCCTTTACCCGCGAGGTGCACGAATTCATCGAGCAGCACGATCGCATCTATGTGGTCGAGCAAAACCGCGATGCCCAGATGCTCAGCCTGCTCAAACTCGATCTGAAACCAGAGCTCATCACTCGGCTGCGCAGCATCAGCCATCTCGATGGGCTGCCGCTCGATGCCCGCTCCGTCACCGACGAACTCAGCACCATGGAGGGTAAGTAAATGGCGACCACGCCCAGCGCAGAACCGAAAACCAACCACATCGGACTGAGTGTCCTCGACTACAAGGGGGGCAAAACCACGCTGTGCGCCGGTTGCGGCCACAACGCCATCTCGGAGCGCATTATCGAAGCCATGTATGACATGGGCGTCAAGCCTGAGCGGGTTGTAAAAATGAGCGGAATCGGCTGCTCCTCGAAGAGCCCTGCCTACTTCATGAACCGTTCGCATAGCTTCAACTCCGTGCACGGACGCATGCCTTCCGTGGCTTCGGGCGCGCTGTTGGCCAATCGCAGTCTGATTGCCCTCGGCGTGAGCGGCGATGGCGACACCGCTTCCATCGGCATCGGCCAGTTCGTGCACCTCATGCGCCGCAATCTTCCCCTCATCTACATCATCGAAGATAACGGCGTCTACGGCCTGACCAAGGGCCAGTTCTCCGCCACAGCAGACTTAGGTTCCAAGTTGAAGTCAGGTGTGATCAACGATCTTCCCCCGATCGATACTTGCGGACTCGCCATCGAATTGGGTGCAACGTTTGTCGGCCGCTCGTTCTCCGGCGACAAGCGCCAGCTAAGCACCATGCTGAAAGCCGCCATCGCGCACCACGGCACCGTGATGCTCGACGTGGTTTCGCCCTGTGTCACCTTCAACGACCACGAAGGCTCGACCAAATCTTACAAGTACGTAAAGGATCACGATGAGGCCTTGCAGGAGCTGAGTTTTGTGCCGCACTTCGAAGAGATTGACGTGGAGTACGACCCCGGAACCACCGCCAACGTCACCATGCACGATGGTTCCAGCCTGCGCCTGCGCAAGCTCGAAGAAGACTATGACCCGACGGACCGAATCGCCGCCATGACCCGCCTCAGCGAGGCTCACCACAAGGGCGAGGTGTTGACAGGAGTTTTTTACGTAAACACGAAAGTGCCCAGCTTCCTCGAAATGCTGAATCTGGTGGATGACCCACTGGCCACGCTTCCGGAAGCGATGACGCGTCCGGGCAGGGAAGCTCTCGAAGCCGCGATGGAAGAATTGCGCTAGGGAACAGCAGGTTCCTAACAAAGAGCCTTGTCATTCCGACGGAGCTGAAAGCCAGGGGAAGAATCTGCTTTTTGCAGCAGTGCTTTCAAGACGTCCCTACCTCTCGCTGCCCGGCTGCAGCCCGAGCCCCGACCCGTAATACTCTGCCAGGGCGTGCCTCTCCTCGTCGGTCAGCAAGGTGGAGATAGTCCGCATCGGCATATTGACGTCGTTTTCACGCCTTCGGCTCGCGAAGGCTTCGAGCTGGCTCAGAACATAATCGGCATTCTGATTCGCCAGCGGAGGCACTCCCGGCCGATACGCAACCGGACCATGACAAGCCTGGCACGGTGGAATTCCGCGCTCACCGTCCCCAAACGCGATCAGATGCGACGCGATCGCCGCATGTTTTGGATCCGGCGTGGACTGCGGAAAGCTTCGGTTGTCCTGCGGATCGGCGAAAACCGGCAGTTTCGAGTAATACCCCACCACATCGGCCACGTCTCGCCCCGAGAGCGAGTCCGCAATCGGCTCCATGACTCGCGATACCCGTTTGTGACTACGGAAGTCTTGCAGCTCTTTCCAGATTGCCAGCCTGTCTAACCCCGCCAGGTTGGGTGTGGAAGGCTCGGCGCTGAATCCTTCTGAACCATGGCAATGCTCGCAACGCTTGGCCAGCAGCATTCCCCGAAAAACATCTCCCGCGGAAGCCGCGGCGAGCGTCTCCGGCGTCCACGACACATTCGAGGGGATGCGCTCGGGCGCGTTGTCGCTCGCCAGCAAGACCAGCGAACTTGCCAGCAAAATGCCGGCTAAGCGCCAAACCAGGCTCGGACCGCTCTTCCAGCTTGTTTTATTGGGCCGCACAGTTCCCCCTTTCCCCCGGTTGCAACGCAGGGAACTGATCCCGCGGCACAACCGTCACCTCGGAGCGCATGGCGTAATGTCCCGCTCCGCAAAATTCGCGGCACATCGTCTTATATTCGCCCGGAGTGGAAAACTGAAGTTGCGCTTCGCTGATCGTCCCCGGCAGAACCTTCACGCTGTAGTCTGTGCCATTGATCGCCAAGGCGTGCACCGCGTCGGCACTGGTGATTCTAAGATGCACCGGAACTCCCGCTGGAACCAGAATGCAGTGCGGGACGAATAAATATTGCTGCGCGATCATGCGCACCGTCACCGAGCCATCTGCATCCTGCTGGGTTCCAAGATTACTCTCGACAAACTCTCCCGCCAGATGCAGCGACAAGGGATCCACTTCGCGCGAGCCCTCGAAATAATGCAGCAGGGGCACATCGATCTGGTTGTAGCGCATGGCGGGAATGAGACAGAGGCCCAGCACCGTCAGCAGAAACGTTCGCAGCTTTCGCCAGTTCACAGGTCGCTCGAGCGAGGCAATTTATACCATCCCCGTGATGATGCACAGAATCGGCGAAGGGCAACGAGCTTTCACCAATTTGGAGGTAGATCGGCCGGGGTATAGCGTCCGCAACCGTAAGGATTCGCCCTGGTTGAAGAGACGTTGGCTAGCGGGATGCTTCGATCTCTTTCAGCACCGCGCTGCAGCGCTCGCACACCGTCGGATAATCTCTGTCTTCCCCGACATGGATCGAATAATTCCAGCAGCGTTCGCACTTCGCCCCTTCGGCCTTGTCCACTTCGACCCGAACTCCTCCCGTTCCGTTACCCGACCCTTGCACCAGGTTGACCGCGGAAACGATGAACAAATAGCGCAACTCCGCGACGTGCCGGGACAGCACTGAATAAACCGGCTCCGAAGCAGCCACCGTCACCCGCGCCTCGAGCCCGGTGCCGATCAGCTTACCATTGCGGGCTTCTTCCAGCGCCTTGAGCACCTCGTCGCGCACCGAGCGCAGCGTCGTCCAATCTTCGCCAGACTTCCCAGAGTCAGCCTGCGCACCGTTCGCATCGCCCAGAATCTCCGCCGCTGGAGGAAACACCGCGAGGTGCACGCTCTCCGCCCGCCCCGCCGACTTCGGCAGATAATCCCAGACCTCTTCGGCAGTAAAGCTCATGATCGGCGCCAGCAGCCGCACTAAGGCTTCCCCGATCCGCCAAACCGCGGTCTGCGCGCTACGTCTGCCCGGAGATTTGGGGGCAGAAACATACAGCCGGTCTTTGAGCACGTCAAAATAGAAGGCGCTCAAATCGACAATGCAGAAACGATTGAGCCGATGATAGATTTTGTGAAAGGCGAACTCATCATAGGACGTTCGCACCTCGGCAGCGAACTCCGCCGTCTGCCGCAGCATGTACTGGTCAAGCTCTTCCATGTTGTCGAACGCCACCGCATCGGTCTGCGGATCAAAGTCCCCGAGATTGCTCAGCACGTAGCGAAATGTATTGCGAATCTTGCGGTAGTTTTCCGCGATGCGTAGCATCAACTGCTCCGAGCCAACCACATCTTCCCGGAAGTCGACCGACGCCACCCACAGCCGCACCACTTCCGCACCCAGTCGATCCGAAATATCCACGGGATCCACGTCGTTCCCGCGCGACTTCGACAGGGCCTGACCCTTTTCATCCAGCGTCCATCCCGGCGTGACCACGCCTTTGTAAGGCGGCATTCCATGCGTGCCCATGGCACAGAGCAGGGAAGACTGAAACCACCCGCGGTATTGATCTCCACCTTCGAGATAAAGATCCGACGGCCAGGGATACGTGGGTTCATCAGCAATCAGTGCCAGATAGCTCGCCCCCGATTCCAGCCACACATCAAAGATGTCGGTTTCCTTCTCGAATTTGCCACCACCACAGTGCGGGCACCTTGCACCCGCGGGAAGAATCGTGTCCGACTCGGAAGTAAACCACGCATCCGCTCCCGATCGCGCAAACAACTCAACCACCTTACGATTCACTGCAGGATCGTTGAGCGGCTTGCCGCAGCTCTCGCAAAGAAAAACAGCGATGGGCACGCCCCACACCCGCTGCCGCGAGATGCACCAGTCGGGCCGGGTCGCGATCATGTTGGAGAGCCGCTCTTCGCCCCATGCCGGATCCCATTTCACCTGCTTGATCTCTTCCAGCGTCCGCGTGCGCAAGGTGTCATGCTTCGACTTTCGGCCGGGCATGGCTGCTTCCATCGAGATAAACCACTGCTCCGTGGCGCGGAAAATCACCGGATTGTGACAGCGCCAGCAATGCGGGTAGGAGTGCTCCGTTTTCTCTGTATGCAGCAGAGCGCCGCGGCTCTTCACCAAATCGATGATGGGCTGGTTCGCCTCCCACACCCGCTTGCCCGTATATTCCGGCAGCCCGTTGCGCAGGATGCCCTTTTCATCCACATTGCTGGTGGCATCGAGCCCATACTTCACCCCCGTAAGAAAGTCCTCCGCGCCGTGCGAAGGCGCGGTGTGAACCACGCCCGTTCCGGTGTCCATGGTGACGTAGTCGGCCAGCACGCCGAGGATTTTACGATCCAGAAATGGATGTTGAAAGTTGAGCCGCTCGAGCTTTCGTCCCGGGAAGTGCGCGAGCTCACGGGGATTCGAAAGCTTGCACTTGTCTTCCACATCTTTCGCCAGCTTGGCCGCCACCACATACACTTCGCCGCCCGATTCCAGCGCAACATATTCCTCGTCGGGATGAAAAGCCACGGCCATCGACGCCGGCAGCGTCCACGGAGTCGTCGTCCAGATAATGGTGGAAACTTTTTTTCCCGCCAAAACCGCATCAATCTCCCCCGGATCGTCGATGAGCCCGTACTTCACCCACACCGTCGAACTGGTATGGTTCTCGTATTCAACCTCCGCCTCGGCCAACGCGGTCTCATCATGCATGCACCAATAAACCGCGCGTAGCCCTTTGTAGACGAATCCATTTTCATAAAACGAAAAAAATGTCGCCAGCACCACCGACTCATACTGCGGATTCATCGTGGCATAGGGACGATCAAAGCGCCCAAACACTCCGATCCGCTTGAACTGCTGGCGCTGCAAATCGAGAAACTTCTGCGCATATTTCCGGCATTCCGCCCGCACGTCCGTAGGCCGCATCTGCAGCTTCTTGCCACCCAGCTCCTTATCCACCTTGATTTCAATCGGTAGTCCGTGGCAGTCCCACCCCGGCACGTAAGGCGCGTCGAATCCCGCCATGGTCTTCGATTTCACGATGAAATCTTTCAGGCACTTGTTCAGCGCCGTGCCCAAATGGATCGGCCCGCTCGTGTAGGGCGGTCCATCGTGCAAAATGTAAGTGGACGCCCCCTTGCGCGCCTCCCGGATGCGCTCGTAGATTCCCGCCTGCTCCCAGCGGGCCAGCATTTTGGGCTCATTTTGCGGCAGGTTGGCCTTCATCGGGAAGGCGGTTTTAGGCAGATTAATGGTCGCTTTCAGTTCGAGCGGCACTCGGTTGGCTTCTCCCAAGGGATTGAATCTTTTTATTATAGGGAGCCCCGCCGGGAACGTCCATGCGACCGAGGGTGAGCGATAAGGACCGTCAAGCCAGGTATTTACCCCTGCGACGCAAAAAGGTAATCTCCAGCCGCAGCACTCGGAAATACACATCGTAAACCGAGGCAAGAAGAGGTACAATTTTATGGATAGTCGACATGGACGAGCGATCCGGTCGCCGCATAGCGATCCGGGTTGGGCACGAAATTAGAGAAAGTAAAAGAGGCAACTCGTTGCAAAGACTATTCATCTGTGTAGAGCAGGGCGTCGGGCGAGGATTGGTCCAGTCGCTATCCGACCTGGGAAAGCCGAATCGGGGAACATGTCATCCGTAGAAGTGAATCCGCCATCCGGCCAGGAACCGGAACTCCATCTCCTGCTAGCTCCCGATACTTTCGAGCCGCTATGGAAATCTCTTTTTCGCGGCTTGGACGAATTCTTCTTTCCGAAGAAGCTTCCGCCCCTCAAGCTGGAATCGAAGCCCGTCCCGGTCAAGGACATCTGGGGATTCTACAACTACAAAAAGAACGGAGCTCTCGGCTCCACGGTAGCTCACGTCATAGTCATCGCTATGATCATCGGCGGAACAGTTTTGGGCCGTCGCATCGTTACCAAGGTCGAAGCCAAACCGCAGAGCACCACCGAGTTGATCGATCCCGGCGATTACGCCCTCAAGCCCGCCAAGACGCAAGCCGGCGGCGGCGGTGGGGGTGGTGATCGCGACGTGCTGCAAGCCTCCAAGGGACGCCTGCCGAAATTCTCCATGCAGCAGATCACGCCTCCCACGGCTGTCATACGCAATTTCAATCCCAAGCTAGCAGTTGAGCCCACGGTCGTCGTTCCGCCCGACATTAAAGTAGCGATGAATAACCTGCCCAACCTTGGCGATCCCAAATCCTCCGCCATTATCCCATCGAATGGCACGGGCTCTGGCAGCGGTATCGGTTCGGGCGCTAATGGCGGCGTCGGTTCAGGTACGGGTCCGGGGGTAGGCCCCGGCGAGGGCGGTGGTATTGGGGGCGGCGTTTTCCGCCCCGGCCGCGGAGTGACTCCGCCACGTCCAATCTATTCTCCCGAGCCGGAGTTTTCCGAAGAGGCTCGCAAAGCCAAGTATCAGGGCACCTGCACCCTCATGATTGTGGTCGATACCGATGGCCGCCCCACGAATCTTCGTGTGGTGAGCTCCCTTGGCATGGGCTTGGACGAAAAAGCCCTCGAGACCGTCCGCACCTGGCGCTTTGAACCCGGACAAAAAGATGGCCACCCCGTCAAGGTTGAAATGGCTGTCGAAGTCGACTTTCACCTGTACTGAGACGCTCGGTCGTCAGTCCCCGTAAACCGACTGCAAGCCTAGTCTTTGCGGATCACCGCCAAGTGCCGCAGCACGCGCCGGTGAAACCCCAGCTTCTCGTAAAGCTCAATCGCGCGCCCATTATCTTCCCTGACATGTAGAAACGGAGTCTCTCCACGCTGCCGAATGCCCCCCATCACATCGCTCATCAGCAAGCGTGCATAGCCATGCCCCGTATGCTCGGGATGCGTACAGACCGCACTCACTTCCGTATACCCTGGAACCTTCAGACGCTCGCCCGCCATGGCTACAAGTTTTTCCTCACGAAAGATTCCGATGTATCTCCCCAACTCGTGCGTGCGTTTGTCGAACGGTCCGGGCTTCGTAAGTGCCGCGAGTTCGATCATCTCAGGCGAGTGCGTGGCATTGAGTTGGACGATCTCCGGCGTGGAACGAACGGTCGAAGTGTTCAAGGCATGATCGTTTTCCCAAACCATCTGCACGAGCGGCGCGCGGGCGACGAGAGTCCATCCCATCCGGTCCTCATAGGGAGACTCCAAAAATACCCGAATCGTTCCCCGCGATCCGACTAATCGCTCCAAAGATTGATAGCCTTCCGGCGAGTCCTCCCGAAAAGCGGCGAGAGAACTCACCTCCTCCACAAACCTACGGCCCTGCCCGAACGATTCGGCAAATGCAGTTTGGCGGGTGCTCAGCGCCTCCCAGATGACATTGTCGAGGGGATGCATTTGATTTAATTTTCTGATTGGAGTGATGGAAACCTTTCTTGGACACAGTAATTGTCACAGACCGCGCGAGGCGATCCGAAGCTTGCGCGCAATAACATATCAACAACAGCGGCATCACCAGGCCCGGAGAAAGAGCAGAAAAACTCGCAGGGGCGCTCGCGGTAGGTGGAAGAGCGGCGCTTCAACGCCGCCTAAGCCTGCCAAACAAATACCAGCCTTGGCCCCCGTGCGGCCCTACTCGCTATTCCTTCAGATCCACATGCTGTACGTCTTCAATAGCATGTCCTAAGAAACGCTGGCCCAACCGCCGGAATTTCTCCACCGAATCCGTAGCAAAGAACTTCAGCCGCGGTTTCACGCGCCGTTCCTCGGGAATCGCCGGCGTGACCGGCAACAGCTTCTCCAGCCGGCTAGCCACCACGCGGGCGGTAGAATCGGCCGAGTCCACAATGCCCACATGCGCCGGCGCCACGCGTCGCAGGAGCGGTTTCAGCAGCGGATAGTGCGTGCAGCCCAGCACAAGCGCATCCGCGTCATGGAACCCATCCCCAAAAGCCTCCCCCAGATAAATCCGCGCCACCTGCTCGGTGACGGCGTGATCCACCCATCCCTCTTCCACCAGCGGCACCAGCAGCGGACATGCCTTCTCCCGCGCCTCCAACCCGCGCGCCTCAAGCGCTTTCCGGTAAGCGTGGCTGCTCACCGTGGCTTCGGTCCCAATGACCACCACTTTCTGATTCTTGCTCACCGCCGCCGCAGCCTCCGCCCCGGGTTCCACCACACCCACGACAGGAACATGAGCCGCCGCGGTGATACGGTCGAGTGCCAGCGCGGTTGCCGTATTGCACGCGATCACCAGCACCTCCGTTCCCCGATCCTCCAGATAGTGAGCCGCTTCAACCGCATAGCGAGCAACCGTCTCAACGGACTTGGATCCGTAAGGAAGCCGTGCCGTATCGCCAAAATAGATGTAGTCGGCACCGGAAATAAGTTCAAGTAACGCTTTAAGGACGGTCAGTCCTCCAAAGCCCGAGTCGAACACGCCGATGGTAGGTCTGCGCGCAGTCATGATAGAAGGGGTCGAATTTCAATCATAGCAGCGCAGAGCGAGCAGGACCCGATGACCAAATTGATGACCAGATTTGTTCTCCGAGACCAGGTTAGACGTCGCCTGCCGGACCGGTTGGAAATGGCAATAAGGCGGGAAGGGCACGGCTTTAGCCATTGCCGTCTAGCACAACTAAGACGCGGGCTTTAGCCCGTGAGGGTGCGCTGGTTTACGAAGGATGTTTCTGCGCAACCGAACCAACAGCCGTATCTCCCGCAAACTCCGAGCCTATGCCGCAGCAAGCCCCCGGCGGAATCGGCGCTCCATGCGGGCAGGTGCGCGGATGTCCCAGGAAGGCGCAAATCTTATCCGTCGCCTCGGGCGAGAGAATGTGCTCGAACTTGCAAGCCTGCTGTTCAATCTCCGATTCGCTGTCCATCGCCAGACTATCCGTAAACAGCCGCTCGGCCAACCGGTGACGTCGAATAATGCTGCCCGCGCGCTCGCGCCCTCTCGGGGTGAGTTCCACAATCAGCGTTCCATCGCCCACTGATGCCGACACAGGTTTCAGGGCATCATGGCAAGGATTCACAAACGGCTTGTGCCCATGCGCCAACGGCGGATGCGGCGCGGAAATCACCATCCCCATCTGCATCATCTTCTCAATCGCCAGGCTCACTGGCAGCGCCCCATGAACTTCCATGCGCTCAACCTCGGCGATCTCGCCATGCTCCGCCAGCACCCACAGTTCTTCCAAAACCTCGTCAAACTGTTCCTCGTCGGCCATCGCAAAAACCTCCTGCGACGCGATCTTGCCGTGATGGAACTCAATGCGTCGGTCGGCCAGCCGCGCCACCACCGGATCGTGCGTGACCATTACAATCGCCCGCCCCTGCTGGTGGAACTCGCGCAACAGCCGCAACACGAGCTCCTCATTTACAGCATCAAGGTTTCCCGTAGGCTCATCGGCCAAAATGATCTTCGGATCATTAATCAAGGCCCGTGCAATGCAAACCCGCTGCTGTTCCCCTCCGGAAAGCTGTGAAGGCAAATGATGCGCCCGGTCGCCCAGCCCAACTCGAGTTAGGGCCTCGACCGCCTCTTTCTCATCCGTCATGCTGTGGAAGTATTGCGCCAGCATGATGTTTTCCACAGCCGTAAGAAACGGAATCAGATGGAACTGCTGGAAGATAAATCCGATCTTCTCCGCCCGCACCCGGTTCAACTCACTCGCGGAAATACCGGCAACGTTCTGTCCGTCGAGCCAGATCTCTCCTGAGGTCGGTCGATCCAGGCATCCAATCAGATTCACCAGCGTGGATTTTCCTGACCCCGAAGGCCCCATGATCGAAAGCCATTCGCCTTGTGCCACCTGCAGCGAGATGTGGTCGAGCGCGTGAATGGCGCCATTCTGATCGCCGCTCCCGTTCTCGCTTCCCGCAGCCTTCGCTGGGTAGAGCTTCGTCACATCTTTGATCTGGATCATTTCACTCTCCCCTCAGGATGACCGCTGGCTGTACTCGGCGGAGCAGCGAAATCGGCAAGATCGCAGCAAGCAGCGTGACCACTATGCTACCAGCCAGTATAAAAGGCAGAACGCTGAAACGCGGCACCACCGGAGCATGAAAGTTCGCTCGCCCAATCCACGCCGCAATTCCGATGCCAAGAATAAACCCGACAACCGCGCCAATCGCTCCCAGCGCCGCCGCCTCCGCCGCAAAGAATCCGTTCAGCAGTCGGTCGGACGCTCCCAGCGCTTTCATGATGGCAAAGTCCCGCCGCCGGTCAAACACCCATCCCATCAGGGTAGAGAGCACGCACAACGCCGCGGTCAAAATGATCAGCGCAGCCGCTGCCAGTAGCGTGGCCCGCGTCTTGGCCAGCACCCGGGCTTCGCCTTCCATAATTTGCCGCACCGGCCGAACATCCGCCGCAGGAATCGCCTGTTCAAGTTGCCGCATGATGGCTGCGATCTCCTCCGGCGAACCCGTGGCCGCGACCTCGATGGTCGAAGGCTGCACTCCCGTCCACGAAACAAAATCCGGCAATGAAAGATAAACCCGGCTATCTTCCGCGGCTCCCGTCTGCACCGTTCCCGCTGCTGTAAGGTGAATCGTGTGTCCCCGAAATTCCAGATCAAACGGCTGATTCTTCGGCGACACCAGCGAAAGCGCCCGCACTCCCACCAGCGCCTGCTGGGGAACCGAAGGCCACTGGCTCACTGACCACCACCGATCAAGCTGCCGCACTCGGTCAAAATCCGCACCGGCCACAACAATCGGCTGACCATGGCTGGTTCTCCCCACCACGAGTGCGAAAGGTGCCACCACCCCACGCCCCGCGACCACGGTTTCCGCCTGCATCAGCGCATCGGCGGGAAGGGAAGCGTCGTCTTTTCCCACCACGATTAGGTTCGCCCCATAGTTGCGGAACTCGCGCCGCAGCTTGGCCTGCACGTCCACATAAAGATTCAGCACCGCCGTAGCCACCGCGGCAGCAACGACCATGGCAAACAATGCCGAGAGCGCCCGTCCACGCCGCAGCACCGCGGCCCGCACCAGCATGCGCACAAACATGGAAGTATGCGGAGCGTTGGCGCGTCCGGCTGCAACCTCCTCTGCGGAATGCTGCCGCTCTCGAGTGAATCCACTCACAGTTCACCTCGCAGCGCAAACACCGGATCCAGCCCCACTGCTTTCCGAATCGCCGCCGCGCTTCCCGCAAACGTGACGATCACCGCAATCGCCAGAATCACCGGCAAAAGCACCGGTGGAATCGAAATCTCCGAATTGAAAATCGAGCGCCCGATCTGCTGCGCAAGGATCCCACCCGCGGCAAAGCCCAGGAGTCCGCCGAGCAAAGCCAGCAGCGTCGCTTCCGCAAAGAAAATAGACGCAACCGCAAACCGTCCCGCTCCCAGAGCCTTCATCAGCCCCACTTCGGCGCGCCGCTCGAAAATCGCTGTAGCCATCGCCGCCGAAACCGCCAACGCCGAAGCAAACAGCGCCGCCAGCGTAACCAGAAAAATCAGTCCCTCGATGCGCGTGAGCACCGCGCCTTCATTCTGCGCCACCTGCCGAATTTGCTCCGCGTGCGAGTGCGGAATCGCCTCCTGCAACTGGTACGCAATTGACTGCGGATACGGCGAGCAGTACCACCGGTCATACACCGGCCCAGACATGCTCTTCGGATCGCGCCGCCCCAGCGCATCTTCCGGCTTGGTCAGCGCACTCACATAAACTCGCCGCACCGCACCCGGCTTCTCCAGAATTTCCTGCGCCAGCGCGATCGGCCCCACCACCTCATCATCTTCCGCACCGCCAGTCGAAAGAATCCCGCTTACGTGTAATGGCCGGCCAGAAAACGTGATCTCATTGCCAGTCTTCACCGAAAGCCGCGCTGCCAGCCGCTCTCCCAACAAAACGTCCCGCGAGCTATCACTCGGCCACGCACCCGAAACCTTCCACCACGGATGCGTCGATCGCACGCCAGTCGTGAACTCTTCCTTCCCGAAGGAAATTTCCTTGGCGAAGTAGGTCCCCAGCAGAGTCAGATTTTCCGTCTGGCCGCCTCGCTCGAGGGTCCCATTCACCGGCAGCACCGGCGCAAAACCAGTGATGTTGTTGTGCCAAAAAGTCCCTTTGATCTTCGGCAGGTCGGCTTCGTTCAGAAACGCGCCATCGCTCGGCGGCTTCAGGTTGACGCCGCCAATTTCCACGTCCAGCGTATCTTCTTGAGGGGTGATCAGGAGGTTAGCGCCAATGGTGCGCAACTCCCGATTCATCTTGTCGCCAATATCGGTGGCGACCGCAATCATCGCGGTGGCGACCGTCACGCCTAAAGTAATCGCTGCGCCGGCCAACAATTTGCGCCGCTTCTGGCGGCGGAAGGACTCGTAAACGAGGCGAACGAACATTCCTTACTGCTTCTCGAACATGCGGCTACCCGCGGCGATGTCCGCCCCCTGAATAATCACAGAATCCGCCGTCTGCGTGGCCTTCAACGGAATCGGATTGCAGCCGCCCGCCGTTCCCACCGACTGGGGATTAATCGGCGCCGCGCAGTTCTTGCAAACCACGCCGTTCGCGCTCTTATAGAACCCTACGGCGCCGCAAATCTGGCATGCATCCAGAACCGTCGCCATCTTCCCGTCCGGTTTTTGATAGAGCCAGAAGCGCACTTCGACCCCGTTTTCTTTCGCCTGGAAGCGATGCAAATCACCATCCGCAACCTGCGCCAGCGGAATTTGTACCTGACCATTCGTGAAGCTCACTTCCGTCGCGGGCGACAATGCACTCACGCTCTTGGTATAGATAAATTCCGCCGTCACCAGCGCGATGAACACAAAAGAGAAGCCGTACACCGAAGCCATCCACAATCGTTCCTTACGCGCGGTCCACAGCGCCTTGCGCCGCTCCGCCGCTGACGGAGAGACCAGCACCGGCTCGCGCCGCTTGGCATCAAACAACACCATCAGCGCCGCCAACGCGAAGATGGTCACAAAGAAGAACAGATCATTGCGCACGATCGGCCCGATGATCGCCATCTCCGTCTTCGACGAAGGGATGACCCCGCTCTCCGAAAGTTCGTGCAGCCCGGCAATCACCAACTGGGCCGCGACCAGGAAGAGAATGGCGGTTGTCACCCGGAAGAATTTCTGCAGGTTGATTCGCACGCTGCCCTTCACAAACATGACGCCGAAGGCGATCGCGCACAGCACTCCTAAGAGGGTTCCCAGAAAGCTCATCAGCTCGGTGGAATTCAGCGTCACCGCGGAAAGAATCAATACGGTTTCCGCACCTTCGCGCAGCACCATCAGGAACACAAAGAAGAACAGTCCGATCCACGCATCATTGCCGGCCAGCAACCCGACCTTGCCCTCGATCTGGCCCTTCAGCTTTCTCCCCGTCTTCATCATGAAAACAACCATGGTGATGACGAAGAAGGCCGCCACCAGCATGACCCAGCCTTCAAACGTGTCTTCGTTCAGATTCAGGCGGGACATCAACACCGCGACGCCGATGCTTCCAACGAACGCGGCGCCCAGTGCGGCATACACCGCCTTGCGCAAGTCATTGCGCCCAATCTTCGCGAGATAGGCCAGCGTAATGCCGACGATGAGGGCGGCCTCGACCCCTTCGCGCAGCGTGATGACAAAGGCTTGCAGCATTTAATTAGACCGTGTGATCTTGAAAATGAATTTCAATTTCAACTTCAAGGATATGCTGTTCGCCGCGAGGCCGTCAATGTGTCATCTCACCAACGGCGGTGATTCGCATCACACGGGGAAATACAGGATTAGACGGGTGTCGCGGGGCGTTGGCGCTAGGCCTGCACTCTAGTTGGGATGAATCCCAGCCGAAGCCAATACCCGATCGGCCGACTGCTCGGCTTGAGCCAAATCGTGGGAAATCCGCTGTGCTTGTGCTCGCGCTTGGTCGGCCTCTGCTTCGTGACCTGCCTGACGCAGTGCTTTGCCCAGCAGCAGATAACCCACGTCCGTCGGTTCTACCTTCAGGGCACGAGAGATTTTCTCCGCGGCACCGGTGAAGTCGCCCTTCCGCTCGGCTAACAATCCGCTGCCCACGCGAGCAAAGCTGTTGTCAGGATTCTGCCGAAGCGCATCCGTGAAGCTAGCCTCTGCGCGGTTTAGGTCCCCCAGCTGCATGAAAGCTGAACCCAGGTAGCCCAAGGCGACCGATCGCGACTTCGAATCCGTCGCCGCGTCCAGCGATTGCTGGTATTGCCCAATCGCGTCCTGCGCGTGCCCATGGGTTTGCTCGTAGACACCGAGCGCCACCATGGCGGAGGCGGAATACGAGGCCAATTTCTCGGATGCATTGAACTCAGCAATAGCTTCCTCGGTCCGGCCCTGCGTGGCCAGAGCGCGGGCGAGGCCGTCGTGCGCCATGAAGTTCCGCTCGGTCACGCTAAGCGTGTGTCTCCACAGAGTCTCACTATCATGCCAATAAGCGATCTGACGCCGGCTGAGCATCCCAAGGGTCAGCAACACCAAAGCCGCAGGCACCACCAGTAATGCCGTCGGCATCCTCCGCTCCCGTGCTGTCTCCGCCACTGCCCAAACCACGCACACAAATACCCCAATGTAAGGTAGGTATGCATAACGGTCGGCCATTGCCTGCACCCCAACCTGTACGACGCCAATCACCGGGACCAGCGTACCCAGAAACCAGAACCAACCTACCAGCAGATAACGCCGGCTCCGCCAGCGAAGAACGAGCGCAGTCGCTAAGATCAGCACCGCGGCCGACGCAACAATCCCCCCTGCCGGAAGTGAGCCTTGGGGGTGCGGATATACTGCCGCCAGCCGCACCGGCCAGAATACTTTTCCCAGATAGCGCACGTAGGCGACCGCTGCGTTTCCGAATCGCATTCCATCAGGCGCGTCGCGTACCGTATGAGCCGCGTGTTGCGCAACCATGGTAATCACGCCACTGCCCGCAGCAAGCAAGAACAGTGGCATTTTGTCCAAAAACAAAGAGGAAAACGAGCGCCGCACTGGCGCCCCTCCGTCCGGAATTTCCTCCGTTGGTCTTTCTCTGAGAACTGACAACCGAGAACTGAGCACTGCAGCTTTACCCTCCAGTCGTTGCAACGGCCAGTAGTCCCAAAGCAGCAGCACAAAAGGCAGCGTAATAATCTCAGCCTTGGCCATCAATCCCAGCGCAAACACAGCGGCCACTAACGCGTACCGTCTCATGCTCTCGCGTCGCCCATACCAGCCATAGGCATGCAGAGCAAGTAAGAAAAAGAACATGCTGAGCACGTTCTTTCTTTCCGCCGCCCAGGCCACGGACTCCACATTAACCGGATGGAGCGCAAACAGCGCCGCCACCATCAGGCTGGGCCAAGTCAAACCGGTCGCGCCCTCCAGCAGCAGATACAACAGGATCGCATTGCCCGCATGTAGTAGAACGTTCGCATAGTGGTGATCCGCCGGATTCAGCTTGAACAGTTGGCAGTCGAGAGCATGGGACAGCCAGGCGAGCGGATGCCAGTTTCCGGTGTCATAACTCGTGAATGCCCATTTCACGTTGTCCCACGTCAGACCTGTGGCTACATGAGGATTACGGACGATGTAAGCGTCGTCATCGAGGTTCGTGAATCGGTTATGGACGATGGGATGGTAGAAGGCCAGCGTCAGCAGCATCAACAGGACGCACAAAACCGTGCTTCGCTGCTCACTCGATGTGAGCAAGTTCGCCGTAGGGCGGGAAACTACTCCCGGTTGAAGCGCGGCCGCTGGTGCGCCTGAAGACAATATTCGATCCTCTTAATTTTTTAGGGCAATTATATGTGCAACCACTCATGGTCAGCGGTGCGGTCTGGAACCCGCGAGTTACTTTTGTGATGTGTGCAGCGCATCGCCGCAAGATCCGGATTCCGAAGATGAAATAGGTTAGCGCGAGATCCTCGGTGCACTTCCAGCATGACGCTGGAAGATCGCGTCCCTTCAGCCCCCCTGCGAGTCACGATCTGCGTGGTGCACCTCGCTCGCTTCCCGCAGCCTCTCGGCCGCCGCCTCAGGCGTGAAGTCGCGCTGCGGAGCGGCCAGCATCTCATATCCCACCATGAACTTGCGCACGGTTGCCGAGCGCAGCAGCGGTGGATAGAAGTGGGCATGAAGATGCCACTCCGGGTGAGGATCGCCGTCGGTAGGCGCCTGATGAAAGCCCATGGAATAAGGGAAGGGGATCTCGAAGAGATTGTCGTATCGTGTGGTGATTCGCCTGAGGATGTCGGCCAAGCTCTTTCGCATGGCGACATCGAGAGAGACAAGATCGCGCGTGTGGTTCTTCGAGATCAGAAGGATTTCAAACGGCCACACCGCCCAGAACGGTACCAGTGCCACAAAGAAATCGTTCTGGCAAACAATGCGGCTCCCCGCTTTTCGTTCCAGCGCGAGGTAGTCGCAAAGCAGACAGGAGCCGTTCTCCACCGCGTACGCGACCTGCGAATCTTGTTCCTTGCGAGGTTCGTTGGGGATCGTATGATTCGCCCAGATCTGGCAATGTGGATGCGGGTTACTGCATCCCATAATTTCGCCGCGATTCTCAAAAATCTGGACATAATCAATGTAAGCGAGCGACCCCAGTTGCTGGTACTCATCCCTCCAGACGTCAACGACCGCCGAAATTTCCTCCAGACTCATACGTGACAGGGTTAAGTCGTGGCGCGGCGAAAGACAGACAACCTTGCAGGTGCCGGCCTCGCTTTCGGAAACCAGCAATCCGCGCCCGCCCTGGTCGAATCGCATGTCTGCCACTCCGGGCCGTAGAGCCGCAAAATCGTTAGTGAAGACAAAAGTCGAGTGATACGCAGGATTCCGCACGCCACCCGCGCGTTCGTTGCCCGGGCACAGATAGCAACCCGGGTCATAGCGTAGAGCTTTCGCGCCACCGTTTTTCTCAACCTGGCCTTGCCACGGCCGCTCGGCGCGATGGGGCGAGACTAGCACCCATTCCCGATTGAGCGGGTTGAAGCGCCGGTGCGGCACTTGGTTTAGATCGTCGAGCGCCATGCGTCTATTGTTCCTTGCGCCGCTAGCCCCCAGGCACGAAGGGTGGCTAAGCGGCGTCGTCCGTCACGAGAACTTCCACTTTCTATTCGACACTTACCAGGCGCCAGCTCCCTGCGCCGCCGAGCAGACGAAAAGCTCCGGCGTCTTTCCCGTCGTTTTCGCGTAGGCGTCCGTTATCCGATGTTGCACGCGATCGACCGCATCGGACCGGACCAGGCTGACGGTACAGCCTCCAAATCCTCCGCCCGTCATGCGCGCACCATAGACTCCCTCGCAGGTCGACGCCAGCTCGACCAGCAGATCGAGCTCTCTGCAACTGACTTCGTAATCGTCACGCAAGCTAGCGTGAGATTCGTACATCAACTGCCCAAAGCTTGCCAGATCGCTACACTGAAGCGCATCCGAGGCGGCGAGTACACGCTGGTTCTCGCTAACCACATGATGACACCGCCGATAAACCAACTCCGGCAATTCATTCCTGTACCTGTCCAGATCGGCAAGCGTGATATCGCGCAGGGCAAGAACGTCGGGCAGACGCGGTCGCAACGTCTTCACGCCGCTCTCGCAGTCTGCGCGGCGACGGTTGTATTCGCCCGCCGCCAGATCGTGCTTCACCATGCTGTTGCACAGCACCAGGCGAACCTCAGGGGGGATGGGCAGCAGCTTGTGTTCCAGCGAACGACAATCCAACATCAGAGCGTGCCCTGAGCGACCAAAGGTAGCGATGAACTGGTCCATAATGCCGCAGCGCGTGCCTGCGTATTCATGCTCGGCGCGCTGGCAGATTTCTATCACTTCCAGCGGTGGCAATTCGAGGCTTGCCGCCCATAGAAGCGCGAGCGCGGTTGAGATCTCCAGTGAAGCAGACGAACTCAATCCCGCACCGATCGGCACATGCCCGTCGATGATGAGATTCGCGCCTTTCAAACTGTGCCCCGCCGCCTGCATCATCGCCGCCACGCCGCGGATGAAGTCGCTCCAATGTTTTCGCGGCGCACCGGCGAGCCCATCCAACGACATATCAACCGTTTCTCGAAACTGGTCTGAATGCACCTGCAAAATGCGGTCGCTTCGCGGGCTCGCAGCGACCCAGGTATACAAGTCGATGGCGGCCGGCATCACGAATCCATCGTTATAGTCGGTGTGTTCGCCAATCAAATTGACGCGACCCGGCGCCCGAAAAATCTTGGGACGTGTTCCGTACAATCGCACGAATCGCTCGGTCAGCGAATCCGCAATCGATTCGACGCGAATGACCGAACTCGGCATCAGATTGGGCCCTGCAGCGCTCTAAGAAAAAAGCCGTTTTTCGATTTCACTCACAACCTTTTCAGAAACGCATTCGCCCGCTCCAACTGCGGGAACAATTGTTCCTCCGCATGGAACTCCGCCGAGTGCACGCACCTCCGGCTCCCGCGCAGCCTCACCGGATGTTTCAGGTGCAGCATCTCGTGGTACACGATATATTCCACGGCATAGCGGGGAACCGACGCATGGTCGAAGATGCGGCTGATGACAATGGCATTGTGCGCCGGGTCGTAGTGCCCGAGGATGCGCCTGGTCTTGCTTGGGCTCCAACTCATCCGCGGACGCCCGAGCAGTCCATAAAAAAAACGCCGGTTCAGATCCTCAAAAATAGCGTCCAGATCGTAAACGCGGCCCTGCGGAGAATGCAGCCGCTTGCGCCCACGCATTTGGCGCACCAGGTGTGCCTTATTGACTACTTCATGGCTGCCGATATATTTTCGATATCGCGCCGCATGCCCGCGATCAATCGGCTTGCGATACATTTTGGCCAGCAGAATGTGTGCGATGGCCCTTACCACCGCCTCCGGCGCGCCCTCCAGCAGATCGGAAAGCCTTACCAGAAGCCTCCCTTCGCGCAAGCGAATCGTATTATTCACATTCGCAAACGCGAAGAACTCAATCTTTAGTTCAGGGAGCGCAGCGCTGGGACGCAGCTGCCGGTGTTCCTCATGGAATATATTGAGCAGTCCCTCACGCACGGTGAGCCCAGATTAGCATGGACAGGCCAGATTAGGATGTGGACAGCATCCATTCCCACCGGAGCCGCCAGACCCGATACGCACCAACCCTTCACTCCGATCGGCTGCCCGACGGTCCCGCTTCGGTTTTCTTTTTATGCTTCGCCGCCTCTTCTTGATCTGCGAGAAGACTGCGATGATCTTCTGCCGAACTATCGACCGTATCCAGGGCGCTGCTCAGAATAAATTCGTACTGCTTTGCTTCTTCCGGCGGAACGTTCGCCGCATCTCGCAACGCCAAGAGTTTCGCCTGGAACTCGGTATCGGCGTCGATGATTACTTTGAGCGGCTTGCGAATGTCGTTCTTGCGATCGATATAGGTGTCGATGTTGTCGTTCAATTCGTCATAAATCAGCAGGAAGTCATCCAGCCGGTCGTGCGTCTGCTGCGCGCGGTCCTTCGCTTTTGGATCGTTGCGCATCTGCTCCATGCCGACCAGCCGGGCACGGGCAAATTTCACATACAGACCGAGTCGTAGTTGAGGCTCCCAGCTGGTATCGCGGATCTGGTCGATTTCCGGAGGCGTGAAGGGATCCCGCCGATGCTGCGCCGACGCCGTCACCGCGCCCATCAGCAATGCCAGGCCGAAGCCAGTGCTCGTTGCCAGCCAATGATGCTTCATTTCTTAACTCCATTCGGAAACATGGCCGCCAGCAGATCGTCGCGAATCTTTTCCAGCCGGTCGATGGTGTCTTGAATCTGCTTCTGGTCTTCGCGCACGAAGGTATGCTTAAGGTTTAGCAGCTTCCGCGCCATTTTTCGGATCGCAATTTCGCTTTGCTTCTCGTGCTTGTGGGATTGAATCGCGTAGTCGCGGGCCAATTCCGAGAACGCAGCTACGTCCGCCAGCGCCGCTTCCGCTTTGTCGACGTCGCCCGCTGCATACAGCCGGCCCGCCGCTTCTTCTTGCCGCTCCGCAATCTCGATGCATAAGGCAGGCCGCTCCGCAACCGAAGCCCCAGACACCCGTTCCTTCAATTCATCGAGCGTCAGTTGCTTGGCCCAGCCGCGAGCGCCCAACCCAGCCGTTACCAGAAGTGCGAAAGCACCTGCCGCCCGCCACCATCGTAAATCTCCCATCCCCAGTTTCATTTGCTTCCGCCAGACTCATTTCTTGGGCTCAATGGCAATCAGGCGATGTTCTGCCTTCCACTCGTAATCAGGATACTTCCCCTTGGCCGTGTTGAGAAAGAGGTGATAGTTGACTGCTGCGGTCTTAAAGTCGCGCAGATGATCGCACGCCGAGGCCCGCAGGAAATAAGTGATCGGTGTTTCCGGCAGCAGCTTGACGCGAACATCCAGCGCACGAATCACCAGGGCATAGTTCTGAGTCTCGCCTGCCGCGAAGGCCAGATCGCCGTAAGCCTCTCCGAAGTCTGGCTTGAGCTTCACCGTGTTCAGAAATTCCTGCTGAGCCTCAGGAAATTTCTTCTGCCGCAGCAAAGCCTGCCCCAGGCTGCGATGCAACTCCGCATCGTTCGGGTGAGCGGCCAGCAGAGTTCGATAAGAAGATTCAGCCAGGTCGTTGTTCCCGGCAGTCGCATACACCTGCGCCAGATCGCGTCTCGCTGCTTCGTCTCCTGGAGCCAGTTTGATCCCCGCAGTCATTGCTGCGATGGCTTCGTCATTCTTGCCTTCGGCAGCCAGCACTCGCCCCAGCTGGATCTCGACTGTGGCTGATTCCGAGCCGGAGTAAGCATGTTCGGCAAGTAGTTTGCGAAGATAATCTTCCGCTTCAGGAAACCGCCGTCCACGCATCGAAAGGTTCGCCAGCGCGACCGCCGCATCCGACGACCCAGGATCCAGCCCAAGCGCCCGCTTATATTCCTGTTCGGCGTCGGCAAACTTATTTTGCCGCTCCAGCAGCATTCCCGCGGCGAAGTGCGGCTCGGCCTCTTTCGATTGCAGGGAAGCGGCATGCTGGAAAGCCGCAACCGCTTCCTCGGGCTTGGACTTCTCCAGCGTGTGCCCCAGCGCGAGCCATGCCCGGTATTGCCCCTCGGCAACCTGACTCGTCGGCTGCAGACGGGTCGCAGCCCGCAGAAAGTCCTCCGCTCCGGGCTGCCCGCTCTTGGCCAGTTGCAACCCCAGGTTCAGGTTTGATTCGAAAACGTCCGGCTTCGCCGCCACCGACTTACGGTACGCCGCAATCGATGCCTCTACGTTTCCCAACGCATTTTCCACAAAGCCCAGATCGAACCATCCCACGTAGCTCGTCCGATCCCGCTCCACCAACTTTTGCAGAAGAGGTTCGGCCGCAGCGTAATTCCGCTTTTCGATCGCCGCCTCCGCCTCGGTGAGCTCTGCCGGTTGCGCCGGAGAATCCTCATCGGGAACTCGAATGTAATGACCGGACCGATGCGTACTGGAAGATGACGTACCGGCCGGCGGACTGGAAGACGATGGCGTCGTAGAAGGTGGTGCAGAAGAAGGCCCCGAGGACTGCCCCGGCGGCGGGCTCGTATCCTGTGCTGCAGCGCACGCGCCCAGAACTAGAACCAGCAGTGCGCTCGCCAGAGATTTACTTGCTGCCATCGGGAGTCGACGCTCCGTTGCCATGGCCATTCAGCAGGCGAGCCAGATACTTGCCCGTGTAGGAGCCCGGCAGATTCGCGATCATCTCCGGTGCGCCCGCTCCCACAATTCTGCCGCCTCGCGCTCCGCCTTCCGGTCCCAGGTCAATCACCCAGTCGGCGGTCTTGATCACTTCCAGATTATGCTCGATCACCAGAATCGAGCCACCTGCATCGATAAGACGGCGGAACGCAGCCAGAAGTTTGCTCACGTCGTCAAAATGCAATCCCGTCGTGGGCTCGTCGAAAATATAAAGTACCCGCCGCCTCGGTCGGCTTTCATCCGTCCGACTCGCGCTCGGCCGTCCAATCTCACGCCCGGCGGGCTGCAAGTGCGCGGCCAGCTTCATGCGCTGCGCTTCTCCTCCGGACAACGTCGTCGCCGATTGCCCCAGCCGCAAATACCCCAGCCCAACTTCCTCCAGCACTCGCAGCTTCTCTGTGATCTTGGGCACCTCCGCCAGAAACTTCAGCGCCTCCTTCACGGTGAGATCCAACACTTCGTGAACATTCTTGCCCCGGTAGCGAACCTCGAGTACTTGCGCCTTATATCGTGTCCCTTTGCACTCCTCGCAAATCAGTTCCACATCCGCGAGAAACTGCATTTCCACCGTCACCGTGCCGTCACCCTGACAGGTCTCGCACCGTCCGCCCGGGATGTTAAAAGAAAAATGTCCCGCGCCGAAGCCGCGTTTCTTGGCCTCGGGCAGGGAAGCAAACAGCTCCCGGATGGCATCGAACGCCTTAATGTAAGTCACCGGATTCGAGCGCGGCGTCCGCCCGATCGGCGATTGATCGACCAGCACCACTTCATCGATAAACTGATCGCCGTCCAGTCTCTCCCAGGTTGCCGCTCCGCGCGCCTCACCGGTGATCGGCTGCTGCTTGGCCTCCGCCAGAGCCTGATAAAGAACCTGATGCAGCAGGGTTGATTTTCCCGAGCCCGAAACTCCCGTGATCGCCACCAACATCCCCAGCGGAATGCAGACGTCGATCCCCTTTAGGTTGTTCGCCCGCACATTCTTGATTCTGATCTGCTGCATGCCCGGTTGCCGCCGCACCGCTGGCACCTGAATCCGCAACTCCTCTGCTAGATAGCGTCCCGTCAGCGACGCCGGATTCCGCAGAATCTCTTCATAAGTTCCCGCCGCCACCAGCCTGCCGCCGTTTTCCCCCGCACCCGGGCCAAGATCGAGAATGCGGTCTGCCGTCCGCATGATGTCAGGATCATGCTCCACCACCAGAATCGTATTTCCCAAATCCCGCAGATCGTGCAGGATCTTGATCAGCCGGTGCGTATCGCGGCTATGCAGCCCGATCGAAGGTTCATCCAGCACATACAAAGTTCCCACCAGCCGCGACCCGAGCGACGTTGCCAGCTGGATCCGCTGTGCTTCGCCTCCCGAAAGCGTCGAGGCCAGCCGGTCCAGGGTCAAATATTCCAGCCCCACGTTGTTCAGAAAGCGTAGGCGCTCACGGATTTCTTCCAGAAGCCTCTCCGCAATCTCCGCCTCTTCCGCAGTTAACTGCACCCCGGCGAAAAATGTCGCTGCACCCTCCACCGTCATCGCGCATACGTCACAAATATTCCGCCCGCCGATTTTGACCTGCCTGGCCTCCAGCCGCAGCCGGTTTCCATGGCAGTCCGGACAAGTGGAATACCCGCGATAGCGGCTCAGAAAAACGCGGATGTGAAGCTTGTACTTCTTCCGCTCCAGGTATTGAAAAAATCCCCGCACCCCCAGAAAATCGCCGTCTCCATTCAGGATGAGCTCCTGCTGCTCTGCTTCCAGTTCGCCCCACGGCATATCCAGCGGAATTTCCGCCTGTTTCGCGAAGCGCTTCATCTCCACAAACAGCGGCTTGTACTTCGGCTTGTTCCAGGGATCAATCGCGCCTTCTCCCAGCGATTTCGTCTTGTCCGGGATCACCAGATCCAAATCGAAGTCGATCGTGTTCCCGAAGCCTTGGCAGCGCGGGCATGCGCCATAGGGATTGTTAAAAGAAAACAGTCTCGGCTCCGGCTCCTCATAATGCAGGTTGCACCGCTTGCATTCGAAGCGCTGCGAGAATCGCAACTGTGTGGGACGGACACTCTTGTCCGTCGCTTTTGCCTGGTCGTGATTCTCCACAGCCTCAAACTGAGGAATATCGAAGATCACTTCCCCCGATTCCCGGTACCCCGTCTCCACCGCATCCACGATGCGCGACCGGGCATCTGCCGAGACCGCCAGCCGATCCACCAAAATGAATACCGGTTGGTCGAAATCAACATCCAGCAACGACTCTGGCGTGGAAAACTCAAACACCTCGCCGCCTTGATACAAACGGTTGAATCCCGCCTTGCGCAAATCAAACAGCCGAGCCTTCACCTGCTCCGTCAATCCTGAATCCGCGGCCTCGCCCTTCTTTCCAGCTTTGCGCCCACGCGCACCCTTCTTCGCCGATTCCGCTGGCCCGGGCAGGGCTGCGCGTAAGGGAAACACAACCTGCACCCTCGTCTGGGGACCGAGCCCCAGGATCGTATCTGCGATCTCGTCGACCGTATCTTTCTTCACTTCGCGACCGCAATTCACGCAATAGGTTCGCCCCATCCGAGCAAATAGCAATCGCAGATAGTCGTAAATCTCGGTCGCGGTTCCTACGGTCGACCGCGGATTGCGCGTCGTATTCTTCTGCCGGATCGCAACCGCCGGCGCGATTCCATCAATCGTATCTGCATCCGGCTTCTCAATGCGTTCCAGAAACTGCCGCGCGTAGGCGGAGAGCGACTCCACATACCGCCGCTGCCCCTCGGCATAAATCGTGTCGAAGGCGAGCGAAGATTTCCCCGAGCCCGAGACCCCCGTCACCACCGTCAGGGTGTTGTGCGGCACCTCAAAATCGATATTCTTGAGGTTATGCACGCGGGCTCCGCGCACCACGATATTGTCCGTCGCTGTCGTAGGAGACATCGGTTAAGTTGGCCGACAATAGCCCCCTGGCCCGCCGGTGTGCGCCCAGCGGCCTCAGCAGGCGGTGTCGAACCTCTTATTATAACCAGCTTTTTTACGATCCCTCAGCAATTTAGGAAGTTTGCGATTGCGACGATGCTATAGAACGCACCAAATCGCGGTGATTGTATGCGCTGGTCAGACAGGGGAAGGGCAGCGATGCGGCGTGGCGTAGCTGAGACCGGTAAATACTTTGAGTGCATTTATCAGGTCTGTCTGCTGGGCTGGAGAAGATTGCAGATTATGGGTACGGATGCCAATGGAGCCAAGAGTGTGGTCCCCGGAGGAAGTTGCAAATGCCGAACTGACCGCGTTCTGCCAGCAGCGCGGTCAAAACGTAACTCTGGTCACAACAATTGAGGAAGTGGCGCATAGTTCCCGAAAAGGAGCTTCGCAGCGTGCCGGGAAAGTGCGCAGAGGGGTGGATAGGACGCAGATTCGGATCACTGTACAGCAGGTTTACTGCGTGACGCGTTGCGTCGCGCCGGAGGGCATCAGCATCGCTTTTTCGAAACGCGACGCAAACAGCAAAGTCAGGATAGAGCCGAGCCCCAACCCCGCAATGAGGAACGTAACTGCAGTCGGAATGTCGTACTCGTAATGAGGACGGCTAGGAATGTCGCCTGCCATATCGTTCGATCTCCCTCAAAACTACGGGACAAGTTCGATGGTCACGATCCGGATCGTGTTGCTGTCCATGTCGAGTTTGCCGGTAACCTTCACCCGCTTGCCCGCATATTGTTTGGCCTTCGCCGCGTCATCCAATCGGTAGGTCACCTTCGTGACGGTGTCTTCGAGTACCATCGCACCATTTTCTTTCACAATCCTGCCCGTAAAAGATTTAGCCTCTTCTGTCGTGGCCTCGCCAGAGGCCGGCATCTGGCCTTCGTTCCCATGTTGGCTCGGAACCGCAGGCGGATCCGCCTTCTGCGGCGCAGTCGGCGCGGAGTTCTGATCGGCCTGTTGTGCATGGACCGGCGGAGCCAGTACCACGGCCACCAACGTGATTGCACTCGCGAACAGCAGGCGCATCAAGAACGGTTTCATGGCCAACCTCCCAGAAGGTTCAGCCATTCTGGTTGCAAAGTCCTTGCCAATCTGCATCCAATGCAAACAAAGGTCTTTAGCTAACGCCCCGCCATGCCGCCATGAAATTTCGACCGATCCGTCCGAATCTCTTTCCGCTCTCCGGTTTCCCGCCTCCGGAAGTGGTGAGGAAGGAACAAATTCCGAGGAGAAATCACTCTCCCCTACATGATTTACCCGAGTTTCAATTTCTCGGTGGAAGCGTAGTTTTCAATGAATCCGGTAGCGCAGCCAGGGTGGAAACTACCTTCGCATTCAATTCGCACTTCGCTTTTGGCCCAAACGCTGGAGTCCGAGGGTTCTGTTTTCCCGGTCATTGCTGTGAGCACTACTAAGATTCGCCGACGTGGAGATCTCGATATGGCACTAAACCCCGCTGCCTACGGAATGTATACTCAGAATGTCCCCCTGAATGACGTCGTGCACACCCTGAACCAAGCCGGATTCGATAACGAAAATATTTGCATGATGTTGTCGCCCACGCACCCCATTGCACAGCTGGTTCGCGATGCCAGCCTCTTCAACTCTGAACGCGAGGCCAATGCCGCGACCGCCGGGCTCATAGGATGGCTTTCCGAATTCGGTGCCGTAATGATTCCCACCGTCGGCTTCTTCATCCGGTCGCAAGCTTTCTTCCACGCTCTCATGGTGGCCCGCGATACTCCCGCCTTCTGCGGGAACGCCAACACTCTTGTCGGCCTCGGTTTTTCCGATGACGAAGCAGATCGCTTCGAGAGCGAGTTGCGCCACTTGGGCGTTCTAGTCTACGTCTCTTGCTCCGAAAGCGCAAAGATATCTTGGGCCTGCGAACTGCTGCGCCACACCGGCGCGCGCGAAGCGTCCACGTTGCGGGAGACAGACAGCCTGAGCGTCTCCGCGGCAGCCTAAAGGCTCATGCGGGACGGACGCTGTTTTCCGTCGCCCTTTGATCTGTAGTGTTTATGCTGATCGGCGAAGCCCACGCCGCGAAGCCGCGCGTCAGGTGTCGACTTACTCTACGCCGCGATCTTGTTCTTCGTCCCGCCGTTTTCCGTAGCGGAACGCAAACCCCACTCCAAATACCATGATGCTGATCGGTGGCACCAGCATCACCAGAATCGCCCGGTTCAGTGCTCGCTGACCTTCCTTGGGCGTGCTTTTCGCTGCCGCATTGCACATGGCGCACCCCTGCGCCAGCGCCGGCATGGTCAATAGCCCAACCATCGCCGTCAATCCAACCGCGCGAATTTTCGCCCTTAGGCTAGGCATCGCTCCTACTTTACCCCCAGCCGCAAAATCCGCCCCGCATCCGGGAAAAAGAAGAAATACATAATGACAAAGCATGCGCTCACCGCGATGACCAACAACCAACGCATCAAGGGCTTTTCAAACTTCAAATGCATGAAGTAGGCAATGATCAAAGCTGACTTGATGACCGACAGCACCAGCAGCACTTCGAGCATCCGCGGCGGCTCGAAGATCTGTCGATAGCCGAGCCAGACCTCAATGGCGGTCAAAAACAGCAGCGCGCCCCACACCCAAAAATACTGCCCCTTGCTATCGTCGTGCGTCGCCACATCGTGCATCGTCTTTTCCCCTCAATGCTCTTGTCGTCCTGAGCGAAGCCAAGGACTTTGTACCTTAGCTTGCGCCGCGAATCGTTTTGAAAAGGCATGACTTCTCGCCATGCCGCTGAGCGTAAAAAAATTTGGGCTTCAGCCCCCGTGGACGGCCCTACACTTTCGTGGACATCAAATACACCAGCGGAAAGATAAACATCCACACCAGATCCACAAAGTGCCAATACAATCCCGACACCTCAACATCGTGCGCGTCATAATCCTTCGGCTTCAGGAAAAGAATGATGCTCGCCACAACCAGTCCGATCAGCAGCGCATGCACCCCGTAATGAAAAACGTTGTCCGACGGAATCAGGAAAAATCCCGCCAGCCACAATGCTGCCAGAAGCGGCAGGAACCATTTCCGCAGCGCGACCACGCCTAAATAGATCACCCCGATCGTCACGTGGAGCATGTGCATCGCCGTCAATCCAAAAAAAGTCGCCGCAAACTGCGGCACGCCCGTCGAGATCTTCGCGAATTCGCCCTCACTCGATCCCGCCGGCTTGGGAAATCCCGGCAACGTTAACCCTTCATGGATTAACTTGGTCCACTCCATTCCATGCAACAGGATGAACGCCGTGCCAAACGCCATGGTGGCCAGCAGCCAATTCCGTGTCCACGACCGGTCATGCCGCTGCGCCGCAAACACCGCCATCACCATGGTCAGCGAACTCGAAAGCAGGCAGGCCGTCATCACCGTCGCGTTGATGATGCTGTCTTTGCCAAACGGTGTCGGCCACGCCGTGTAGATGCGGTTATAGCTGAAGGCAAATAGCAGCGCTCCAAACGTCAACGAGTCCGAGGCCAGAAACAGCCACATGCCAACTTTCTTCGAGTAGGCCCCAAACAGCGGCGCTTCATATTCACCCGCGAGTCCGTGCACCGCGGCAGCATCAGGTTGCAGCGTGGCGTTAGCCATTCCCCAGTTTCCCCTTTCCGTTATCGCGCAACTGCCAGCAAGCCAAAAACATAAATCCACAAGACAGCCATGAAATGCCAGTACCAGGCCGAAACATCAACCACAATGCGCCGACCTTCGATCGGCCGGTGCAGCAGGGAAGTGACCGAGGCCCAAATCAAGGCAACGATCCCGCCCGCCAGATGCACCGCGTGCGCCGCCGTCAGCAGGTAAACAAATGAACTGTTGGGATTCGTGTCGACGAAAAATCCGCGGGCCTTCAGTTCCCCCCACGCCAACCATTGCCCCACGAGAAATCCAAGCCCGAGCAGCACGGTAAGGCCTAGCCACGGAAAGCTTTTCTCTTCGCCCAGCGAAATCCCCGGCATCGATTGCAGCGGAGCCAGCGCCGCCCGCCGCTTGATCTCCCGCCGTGCAAATTCCATGGTCACGCTGCTGATCAACAACAACACCGTATTAATGCCCAGCAGCACCCAGGGCAACTGCACTTGCCCCCAGTCGCGGACATAAGAATTTGTTGCGCCATCAAATGTCGGCAGCCCCTGCCGCACCACATACGCGCTGGTGAGCGATATAAACACCATGCTGACGGTCGCGATCCCGCAAATCAGCCCCAGGCGAGCCCGCCGCAACCGTGCGCCATAATTCGGAAAATTCGAGCCCTGCGAGTTGTCGCCGCCATCACCGCCACTTGGCGGCGCAGGAACATCCCCGCCGCGTCCGAGTCGGTTCACCGGAGTGCTTGGATACGTTGCCATAATCACTTCAGATGCATTCGTCCCGCTTTTGGGTGGCGCAACACCCTCCGCGCTGCGATAACCCCGCCCTCTCCGAGCCAGGCTTTCGCTTCTGGGGCCTCAGTGCGCCGCCGTGGTTGCCGGATCCGTCTGCATCACGTAATCCCGCGGCGCTCCTGGAACTCCATACTCGTACGGCCCGTGGTTCACTACCGGGGTCTTCCCGCCAAAGTTGTCGTGCGGCGGAGGCGTCGTCGTCGTCCACTCGAGAGTCGTCGCCTCCCACGGATTGTCACTCGCCTTCGGCCCTTTGAACATGCTCCAGAAAAGATTGATCACAAAAATAAACTGGGCCGCGATCGTAATGATCGCCGCGTATGTCATGAACTGATGAATCGGCATCAGCTTCTGCAAATACGCCACTTCCGTATATTGCGAGTAGCGCCGCGTTCCTCCCGCGATGCCGAGATAATGCATCGGCATAAAGATGGCGTAGGTTCCCGCCAGGGTGATGAAGAAGTGCACTCGTCCCCAGGTTTCATTCATCATCCGCCCGAACATTTTGGGGAACCAGTAATACGTCGCCGCAAACATTCCGAAGATCGCCGCTACGCCCATAATCAAATGAAAGTGGCCGACGACAAAATAAGTATCGTGCAGTTGAATATCAAGCACCGGCTGCGCTAGGAAAGGCCCGCTCAAGCCGCCGGAAACAAAAAGGGAAACGAACCCGATTGCGTACAGCATCGGCGTCTGAAATCGAATATGCCCCTTCCACATCGTGCCCAGCCAGTTAAATGTCTTGATCGCCGAAGGCACCCCGATACACATAGTCAGAATGGAAAAGGCAAAGGCCGAATACGGACTCATGCCGCTCATGAACATGTGGTGGCCCCACACCATGAATCCGAAAAATCCGATGGCCAACATGGCGTAGACCATCGCCTTATATCCGAAGATCGGCTTCCGCGAGAACGTGGACAAAATCTGCGAGGTCACGCCCATCCCCGGCAGAATCGCGATGTAGACCTCCGGATGCCCGAAGAACCAGAACAGATGCTGCCACAGCAGCGGCGAACCGCCCTTGTGCCCCATAATCTGCCCGTTTACCACCACCAGTGGCACATAAAAACTCGTGCCCAGGTTGCGGTCCATCAGCAGCAGGATTCCCGCTGAGAGCAACACGCCGAACGCCAGCAGCCCCAGAATCGCGGTGATGAACCACGACCAGACGGTTAGCGGCATGCGCATTAAAGTCATGCCCTTGGCCCGCAGGTCCAGCGTCGTGGTAAGAAAATTCAATGCCCCCATCAGCGACGCGATGCAAAAGATCGCGATGCTCGTGATCCACAAATCCGCCCCCAGTTGCTCGCCCGGTCCGGCCGACGGCAGTGCGCTCAGCGGAGCATATCCGGTCCACCCGTGCAGCGGCGCGCCGCCGGTGACAAAAAATGCGGCGAGGATGGTCACGAACGCCACAAAGGTCGTCCAGAACGAAAGCATATTCAGCACTGGAAACGCCATGTCCGGCGCTCCGATCTGAATCGGCAGAAAATAATTTCCAAACCCGCCCTGGGGCGCCGTCGTCAGCACGAAGAACACCATGATCGTCCCGTGCATGGTCAGCAGGCTGAGATAGGTTTCCGGCTTGATCTCTCCCACCAGCGGTAGCACCGCATTCGGCCAGTACAGATGAATCCGCATCAGCAGCGACAGGAACATCCCCACCCACACTGCCGTGAGCGCCAGAAAGAAATACTGAAGACCGATGACTTTGTGATCCAGGCTGAAAATATATTTCCGGATAAAGCCCTGAGGAGCAGCATGCGCATGAACCGCAACCGGGGTCGCCATGTTATTGTTTCTCCGCCTCCCGTGCCGCCAGCCATTTGTCGAAATCCTCCTGGCTGACAACGTGCACCATCCCGTGCATCTTGTAATGTCCTAAGCCACACAACTCGGCGCATGCGATCTCATACTCGCCGATCGCCGTCGGCTTGAAGTGCATGTGAATATCCAGTCCCGGCACCGCGTCCTGCTTGAATCGCAGCGCCGGCACAAAGAAGGAATGAATCACATCCACAGCGCGCAAGCTCACATCTACTTCGCGATCCACCGGTAAATACATTGTTCCGGTAACCACATCATCTTTCGCCGCTGGATCGGAAGTGTTCAGTCCCACTGCCGCCTCGCCTCCGGCCGACGGATCCATCAGCTTCGGACTCGTGGCTCCATACTTTCCATCCGGCCCGGGATAGCGGAAGTACCAGGCAAACTGCATCCCGGTCACCTCTACTTGCACCGCGCCCGCTCCTGCCGCATCCCAGCGTTGGCTCGCCCAAACCGGACCGCCCATCAGATTTAGCCCGACGAACAGAATCGTGGTGAGCACCGTCCAGATAATTTCCAGCTTGGTATTGCCGTGCGAATACAGCACCGGCGGCGAGGAAGGTTTCTGCTGATATCTCCAGACGATGTAACCGAGAGAGAGTTGCGCCGCCAGAAAAACAATTCCCATCAATACGAATGTGAGGGCGAATTGCCCATCGATGAAGTGTGCGGCTTCGGCAGCCCCGACGGGCAACCACCATGTCTTGGCAACGAAGAAGTAAGTGCTGGCAAGGGTGATCACCCAGATCACAGCCATTAACGCGAGGCCCATTCCCCAGTCCTCCCCGAAAAGAAAAGACGCGAAAAGTTTCTCCACCGCCGGTTGCTCCGCCCCACAGCGCTAAGCAACGGTCGGCGGCGAGTTTACCACAGGTGCTTCACATAAAAGCAAGCAGTTCTAGTGGAAAAAAGAAAATCCGCCACGGATTCTCACGGACGAAAGCAGACGATGTTCAAGGGCCTGTCACCCCGAGCATTTGATAAAGTTTTGTCATTCCGAGCCAGGCGAGAAAACCTGCATCTTGCCTGCAGCACCACCAACGCGGGAGCGAAACTCTTGCGCCCGGTGGATTCGCGTCAATCCGGCAAATCCGTGGAAACTCTATTTCTCGCTCCACTCCGGCACCCTCCCCGGAGTCCAAGGCGCACCCGCAGCCTCCATATCTTTCACTAGCTTGGCGAAATCAACCTCAACCAGCGTATGAAGTTTCGCAAGTTGTTCCGTGAACTCAGCCGCCGCAATGGTGTAATCCTCGACATGACTCTGCGTCGGCTTCGCCAGCGAGAATCTCTCGCCCTCCATAATGGCCTCGATTCGGTCGTTGATCGACGACGCCACCGGCTCGTTCCGCTTCTGCATTTCCGCATCCCCACTCAGAACGCGGAGGATCGCCCGATTATTCCTCTCGATCGCATCCGCCTCCGCATCCAATTGCTTTTCCGCCGCCGGAGTATCCTTCAGTGCTTCGCGCATCGATTTCATCCGATCTTCCACCTCGTGCGCCGTCTGCGTAGCTCCGGACACCGCCCGGTAAAGCCGCGCCACCTTGCGATGAAATTCCTCCCGCGCCGCCAGATCCCCAGCATTCATCGAGCTCTGCCCATCCGTCACTACTTTAAAATTCTCAACCGCTCCCAGTTCAGTCACCACTCCATCTACATCCTGGAAACACTTCACCGAGTACGATCCCGGCAGCACCAGCGTTCCATTCGCCGAAGCCGGAGGAAAATCTTCTTCCTCATCCTCATGCTTCGGAAGCGTCACCACCGGATACCTCAAATCCCACGCCGCCCGCTGAAATCCTGCCTCGATGCTGCCTTCCACCCGCCGGATCGCGGTCCCCGATTCGTCGTAAACCATAAAGTAAACTTCAGGTTTCTTCTCCTCAGCCTCCGCCCGCAATTCATCGTTCGAGGGATAGGGCAGCGTCTGATTCTTCTTCGCCGCCTCCTTCTCCGCCTCCTGCCGCTTCTCTTTCTTCGTCTTCAATTTCTCTTTCAAGTAAGCCGTAAACACCGCGCCGTAGGGCGGATTCTCCGCCGTGAAAAACGCATCCCCCTGGAACCCTTTCTTCGGCTCTCCCAGCGGGTGCCGCTCGATATACAACAACGCATCCTTCACCGGAAACGTTGCCGCCGTTTGCTCCAACGATTCTGCCTTCGTCTGCCGCAGCGCTGAAATATCGTCAAGCACATAGAACCCGCGGCCAAAGGTGGCAATCACCAGGTCGCCTTCCCGCGCCTGCAGCACCATATCGCGCACCGCAATCGTCGGCAGTCCACCCTTAAGTTGCACCCAGTGCGCCCCGCCATCCAGCGTGAAGAACGCTCCAAACTCCGTTCCCGCAAGCAGCAAGTTCGCATCCACCGCGTCTTCCGCGAACGCCAGCACCGTCCCATTCTCCGGCAGGTTTCCCGCAATTGACGTCCACGTCTTTCCCGCGTCCGTCGATTTCAATAAATAAGGTTTGAAGTCCTCGTTCTTATGATTGTCAAACGCCGCGTACACCGTATTCACATCGTGCTGCGAAGCCGCCAGCCGGCTCACATAGGTCATATCCGGCACGCTGGCAAACTTTTCATATTTCGTCCACGTCTGTCCGCCGTCATTCGTCATCTGTATCAGCCCATCGTCGGTCCCCACATAAATGAGCCCTTCTTTTTTCGGCGACTCCGTCAGCGCCACAATATTTCCGTAGAACGATGTCGAAGCATTCTTTGCGACCGCATCCGGCTCCCACACCTTCCCCATCACCGGCAACTTGTTGCGATCGATCTGCCTCGTGAGATCTCCGCTGATTGCCTTCCAGGTATCCCCGCGATCCTCGCTGCGAAACAGTTTGTTCGCCGCAAAGTACAACCGGGTGTGCGCGTGCGGCGAGATAATCACCGGCGAATCCCAATTCCAGCGCAGTGGAGGCTCTCCCTTACCCTCCTGCGGCTGCAGCACCAGCTCCTGCCCCGTCGGTTTGTCATGCCGTACCAGCACTCCATACTGCGACTCGGAATAAATCGTGTTCGGATCCACCGGATCGACCACTGATCGGAATCCATCCCCGCCCGTGGTCACGAACCAGTCCGAATTCATGATCCCGTTAACATTCCGCGTCCGTGACGGCCCGCACCACGAAAAATTATCCTGCGTTCCGCCGCACACGTTATAGAAGGGAATTGCGTTGTCCACGGCAACGTCGTAGAACTGCACCGTCGGCAGATTCGCCTTGAACTCCCAGCTCTTTGCGTCGTCCCAGGTCTCATACATCCCGCCGTCCGACCCCAGCAGCCAATGCTTCGTGTCGTCCGGATCAATCCAGATCGCGTGATTGTCCCCGTGATGATTCGTCTCTGCCACCTTATGCAGCGTCTTGCCGCTGTCCAACGACTCGCGCAGCTCCACATTCATCACAAAAATGCGGTCCACATTCTTCGGATCGCACACCACGCGCGCGTAATACATCGCTCCTACATCGAATTCGTTCTTCCGCTCCCACGTGGCCCCGCGATCATTCGACCGGAAAATTCCGCCCTTGCCATCCGCCGCCTCAATCGTGGCATACAACACATTCGGATCAGCCGGTGAAACGGCCAGCCCGATCCGCCCCATATCCACCGTCGGCAATCCACTCTTCAATTTGTTCCAGGTCGCTCCCGCGTCCGTCGATTTATAAATCGCACTCTCCGGCCCGCCATCAATCAGCGTGAATACATGCCGCCGCCGCTGGTACGCCGCCGCATAGATAACGTCCGGATTCGAAGGATCGAGCGCCACGTCGACCACGCCCGTGTTCTCGCTAATGGTCAGCGCAGCCTTCCAATTCTTCCCGCCGTCCGTCGTCTTATAAAGCCCGCGATCGCCTCCCGGCCCCCACAGCGGCCCCTCCGCCGCCACATACACCACCTTCGAATCCCGGGGATCGATCACCACTCGCCCAATGTGCTCCGACTTCTTCAATCCCAGATTCTGCCAATCCTTGCCCCCATCATCCGACCGGTAAATCCCATCCCCATACGACACGCTGCGCTGCGAATTGCTCTCGCCCGAGCCCACCCACACCACCGCCGGATCGTTGGGATCGAGCGCCACCCATCCAATGGAATACGATGCCTCCTTATCGAATACTGGAGTCCAGGTCGTGCCATCATTCCCGGTCTTCCACACCCCGCCCGAGGCCACACCCACGTAATACTCAAACTTATCCTTGGGATTCACCGCGATCGCCATTACCCGCCCCGAAGCCGCCGCCGGACCCAGAGACCGAAACTTCAGCCCCGAAAAAGTATCGGCCGTCATGCCGCCCTTTTTTTCCTCGGCCGGCTCCTCCTTTTTCTCGTCTTTCTTTTGATCCTTTTTCGGATTTTTCTTCGCCGACGGCGCCGGCACCGCCGTCTTGTCCGCATCCTTATCCTTATCCTGCGGACCGGCGATCAAACTCGAAAACCCAAGAAGAGTGGCTGCGAGAGCAATAGCAATACGTGATTTCACAAGCGCTCCAATCCAAAGATTTCCAAAACCGATATGTATACAGGATTCTGCCCCAACTGAGAAGCCGGGGGGTCCACCCGCCTTGTGTGCAGGGTGGGGTTTCGCGGTTTAACCTACCTCGCAGACTCACGTTAGAATCATCCACATGCCCCGCAAGCCAGAAATCCATGGCCACGAAACCGGCTACCTCAAACTTCAGAAAAACAACTGCTTCGTCTGCGGCCAGAACAATCGCGACGGGATGCGCCTGAAATTCGTCCTCGATGAGGCCCGTCAAACCTTCGTCTGCCGCTTCCGTCTCAGCAAGCGCTATAGCGGACCGCCCGGCCACTGCCACGGGGGAGTCATCGCTTGCATCCTCGACGATGCCATGGGCAAGGTCAACAAGCTCCACCACGTCGTCGCTCTCACCAAAGAGATGACCGTCGAATATCTCAGGCCCGTCCCGCTGCACAAACCGCTGCGCGTTGAGGGCAGGGAAGTCAGCGTCAATGGCCGTCAACACATCAACACCGCCGAAATTCTCAACGAAAAAAACGAAGTCCTGGCCCGCAGCCGCGGCACCTTCATCGCGATCGACCCCGAAAAAATGTTTGCCAAGTACGTCGAACGCTGAACGATGTCGGATTCGGCCTTGGTTACGCCGTCATCCTGAGCGCAGTCGAAGGATCCCTTTCGGCCTAACCCGTCGAGGGCTCTGCGAGGCATTCCTTCCGCGAACTTCGTTTTGTGCCATCGCGGGGTACCGCGAATTATGAATGCCCTGTAAAATAGAAACAGCCGGTAGCCGCGCGCCGCTGGCTCATCCTTCGCGCTTGCGAAAAGGTACCCACGGTATCCACACATGTCCCAGCACAACGGTAGT
The DNA here is from genome assembly GCA_049584315.1 of Candidatus Sulfotelmatobacter sp. Lineage (GTDB taxonomy): Bacteria > Acidobacteriota > Terriglobia > Terriglobales > Acidobacteriaceae > Sulfotelmatobacter. The sequence goes on from JBAUXO010000361.1 coordinate 122,757, forward strand.
TCCACCAGCCTCCGCCTCAAGACCGGCCTCGCCGAAATGCTCAAAGGCGGAGTCATCATGGATGTCACCACGGCCGAGCAGGCCGCCATCGCCGAAAGGGCGGGAGCGGTCGCGGTCATGGCGCTCGAGCGCGTGCCCGCGCAGATCCGCGCGGAAGGCGGGGTTGCGCGCATGGCTTCGCCCAAGAAGATTCGCGAGATCATGGAGACCGTTTCCATCCCCGTGATGGCGAAGTGCCGCATCGGACATTTTGCCGAAGCGCAAATCCTGCAGGAACTCGGCGTCGACTACATCGATGAATCCGAAGTGCTCACTCCGGCTGACGAAGCGCACCACGTCGACAAGCACGCTTTCAACGTTCCATTCGTTTGCGGTGCGCGCAATCTCGGCGAAGCCTTGCGCCGCATCGCCGAAGGCGCGGCCATGATCCGCACCAAGGGTGAAGCCGGTACCGGCGACGTGGTCCACGCCGTCAAGCACATCCGCCAAATCGTGCAGGAGATGAGGATACTCACTGTCCTCGGCGAAGAAGAACTCTACGCCAAAGCTAAAGAGCACGGAGCGCCCTACGAACTTGTGAAGATGGTCGCCAAGACCGGGAAGCTCCCCGTCCCCAATTTCTCCGCCGGAGGCATCGCCACGCCCGCCGACGCCTCTCTGGTCATGCAGCTCGGCGCCGAAGCCGTCTTCGTTGGCAGCGGCATCTTCATGAAGGATTCCACCACCTTCGCCGATCCGGTCGAAGCCGAGAAGCGCGCCCGTGCCATTGTCAAAGCCGCCACGCATTTCAACGACCCTAAAGTATTACTTGAAGTCAGCGAGGAGCTGACAGGGGCGATGAAAGGACTGGCTGTTTCCGGCTTGGACGAAGCGCACATGCTGCAAACCAGGGGATGGTAGCCGGCGATTTCTCTCCGCAGGACGAAGTTCCGTTTACGGGGTAAGCACCTAGGATTCGCTCTTCCTCGTTCTTGACCGAAATACGCGGGAGTTGTTCGTACTCGACCCTCGCTAGGATCCCTGCTCCGCGACCCCCCCGGTTTCGCGTGGAAAACCGACACGATAGCAATGCCGGAGAGTTTCCCAGTGCAAGCAAATGGCGGATGGCTGGAGACAGCGCCGCCCGAGAACAGGGGACAGGAATTGTGCTTCACCAATACGCGCGGCGATGGTGCGGAATCCAACCTTCGGATTGGCGGCGAGTGCCTGACTTCGCGGCCCATTAATGTCTGCACAACTCGCAGAGGAAAGACGTGGGGTGAATGATAAACACAGAAGCAACCTTTCGTACGATTGAGCCCAAGATCCTTTACTTTGGAACGCCGGTGGCATTAATCAGTTCGTTGAACGAAGACGGAACTACGAATCTTGCGCCGATATCTTCGTTCTGGGCGCTGGGATGGACGATGATGTTGGGACTGCTGGATGAGACACAGACGGCGGAAAACATGGAGCGAGATGCGGAATGCGTGGTGAATGTTCCGTCTCCTGACATGTGGCGGGCGGTAGAGAAGTTGGCGCCGCTGACGGGCAAGAATCCAGTTCCAGCGATCAAAGCCCGGCAGTTTCGCTATGTGGCGGACAAATTTGCCGCGGCCGGGCTGGCGCCACTGGCCAGCGAAATCGTGCGGCCTGCAAGAGTAGCAGAGTGTCCGGTGCAGATGGAGGCCAAAGTGAACGGAGTGCACCGCATGAAAGGGGAACGGTTGCAGCAGCTGGGCGGCGGAGTCGCGGCAGAGGTTGAGATCATTCGCGTGCACGTAGCAGAGGAGTTTGTGCTGGGTGATAGCTATATCGATCCCGAGAAGTGGTCCCCACTGATCTACAACTTCCGCCATTATTTCCGTTTGGCCAAGAATGAGTTAGGTAAGACATTTCGGGCAGAGCGGTAGGCGTACGGCGGGTGGCTTACGCTTCGCCTTTTCTGCCGCCGCCGGCAATCATGGCCACTGCTAACAAAGACAAATGAACAGCGTCTATTTTCCTCAGAAGAGCTCACCACAGCAATCAAAGACAAGGAGCATCCCGATGAAGCATGCAATCGCCGTAGTAGGTTCGGTTCTGGGTCTGATCTTTTCGCTCCCATGCTACGCACAAAATCAGCCGCAGCCTGCGAGCCTGCGTAGCCTTCTGCTGCACGAGTTGCACACGACCCATAACCAGGCCGAGTGGTTTGTGCCGATCGACGTGGCAGTGGATGGGCTCAACGCCGAGCAGGCCAGCTGGCAGCCGCCGACGGGAGGCCACTCTGCCGGGCAGCTCACGTATCATCTGCTGTTCTGGAATCGCCGCAATCTGCTCAAGTTTAAAGGAGAGACCCTGGAGAAATTCGGCGGCGACAATGAAGAGACTTTCGTAAAATTTGATAACAAGCAGTGGAGTGACACGGTGCGGCAGCTTGACCAGGTGATGACGGACCTGGAGAAACTTGTGGAATCTGCCGACGAGCAAAAGCTGGCGGTGTGGGCGCCAACCGTTGCGAACATCTGCACTCATAATGCTTACCATGTCGGGCAGATCGTCTACGTGCGCAAGTTGCAAGGATCGTGGAACCCGGAGAAGGGTGTGAAGTAGGCCGGTCTACTTGATCTGCGCCGTCTGCGAGGCCACTGCCAGCCACTTGCCATTGCGCTTCACAAAAACATCAGTCCAAACGTAATGGTTGGCGGACGCCTTCCCGTCTTTCAGGGTGGTTTCATCGTCAGTGCCGGTGACCACCGCGGTGTCGCCGAAGACGCGGACCTTCATGGCGCCCAGCGTGACGGAAGTGGTGTGAGCGGCCTTGATCTCCGCGGCTCTCTCAATCCTGGTCTGGCGGTTGCCGTCAGGCGTGATGGCGATCCAGTCGTCCGCCACTATCTTTTCAAACGCTTCCGCATCGTGATGGGTCTCCGCATTCAGCCATGCCCGCTCCATGGCCTGCAAAGTCTGCGAGACTGCGGCCTCAGAATCGGCTTTGGCGCCGCGCTCATGACAGCGCCAGCAGCGAAGCTGAGCAAACAGAACTGAGCGATGAACCGTTGTAGCATGGTGAGGCTCCGGTAAACGTCAGCCATTGTACGCTCGGCAGCCGGACTCGCCCGGTGACGTCATCGAAGCAGTTCGGACATGATGGCCTTCAGGTGAACGCGAGCGCCGTCCACGTGAGGAAAATCCGTATTCTCCGGATGGAAGACGAAAGCAAGGTCGGTTCCGGCGAAAATAATCGCATCCAGCTTCTCGCGCTCGATCAGTGTGTGCGCGAGCGAACGCAACGTGTTGTAATCCTCATCGGAGGCGCGCGCCTCTTCCACCACACGAACATAGATGGAGGCGATTCGCTCCACCTCTTCCGGCCTCGCTGCGACCACGTATGCCTCCTGTAGCCTGCCGAACAGCTGCGTCTCTATCGTGACCCGTGCCCCGAAAATCGATACACGGCGAAGTCCCAGCCGCTTCACCTCGTCAGAAATGGCATCGAGTAGGCTAACCAGCGGAAGCGGTGTAATAGCCGCCAGTTCGACGGCGCAGACTTGAGGAGCAAATGCGGGGATCGTGGCGATCTCCGCTCCGCCACGAGCAAGCTGCCCGAGCAATCCGGCAAGGTACTGCGCCAACTGGTCAGCCTGGCGGGCGGCGGCGTGGTTCAGCACGCGGCGCACATCCGCATGCACCATCAAGATGCGCGGCGAGAGACCGAGCGCGAGATGGGCATCCACCAACTCCCGGTAGTAGAAGATCCCGCCGCCCACGCCCAGCCCCGCAACCAGGCCAAACGTACGAGGCTGCTTGAGCTCTGCGTGGTCAGGCACTCCTGGCACCTTCGCCGGCGAGATAGTAATCCATCGGGCTGTTCGGAGGCGGTTGGTGACCCAGCATGCGCATCATGCCGACAATCTGCCCGCGATGCAGGGTGGAATGATGAAGCACGTGGCGCAAAATTCTCCAGCCGGGCAGGCGTGCCTCGAGTGCGCCTGGAAGCTGTAGGTTTAGATCGGCCCTCAAGCTGGTCTGGGACTGTTCTTCCAGCCAACAATCGTAGGCGTCCCAGATTTCCGGCCACTTCCGCCGAAGCTCGTCCAACGACCGTTTCGGCGCCGCACCTATCGGCAGCCGCCATGTTCCCTTATCTGCCGTTGTGCACAAGCAATCGAGCCAGACAATTTCGCCGTGAGAGATATGGCAGAGAGTGGCGAGAATACTGTTGTGCGAAATGCGAAAGTCACGTCCAAGGTCGTCGGCGGTAAGAGCCGTGCACCCGTCGAGCAAGCACTGATTGGCCCACGCGGACTGGCCCAGTTCAGCGACGAGCATTTGTTTAGCGAACGACATGGGAAAAGTTTATAGGCCTCACACCTTAGCTTTAACCGCTATGGCGGGCGCACAACATTCTTTCCTTAGCGCCGCGCTTCCATCTTTCACGCAGACCGGCTCAGGCCGCTGACGAGACTGCCGGCAAGAATTTCTCCAGCCGGTCGTAACTGATGGCCATGCCGTGCTGCATGGGTGATTTCAGCACCGCATCGCGGGTCTCGCGCGAGTTATACAGAATCGTCTGCGTCAGCGTCGTCTTGCCGTCCCGCTCTAGCAGGACAATCGTGTCCAAGGCCTCGCCCGGATACCATGCCTCGTCGAACACCTCGGTCACGACCATTCGCTGCGGCGCCACGACCTCGCGATAAACGCCACCCATCCCCATTTCGCGACCGTTGCTGTCGTTTCGCCACACGTAGCGATACTTGCCGCCTGCCCTCAAATCGATCTCGCACACCGGCATCGACCAGCCGTCCGGTCCCAGCAACCACTTCTTCACCAGTTCCGGCTGGGTGAAGGCGTCGAATACCAGCCGGCGCGGCGCATCGAACAGACGGACTACCACAATCTCGCGGTCGCCATGCGCTGTAATGCTGAAAGTTGCGCTGTTTTTCATTGCTGACCTCCTCCATTCCGCTTGTCATTCCGAGCAATCGTTCTTAGCGCCGCGAGGAATCTGGGCGAGCCGGACGATGGGTCACGTCCTTTGCGACGCAATACTCGTGCGTTTGGCTCGCTTCCTTATCCCGCCGGTTTGTAAGTCATGCAGAAGGGCGTCCAGCCGTTGGAACTGCGCCTCCCAGAACTGGCGGTAGTTCTCGAGCCATTGCGTGGCCTCGCGGAGGGGTCGCGCTTCCAATCGTCGCGGACGCCGTTGCGCATCTCGCCCTCGGGAAACCAGTCCTGCCCGTTCGAGTACTTTCAGGTGCTTGGAAATTGCCGGCTGGCTCATGGCGAACGGCTCCGCCAGATCCGTGACCGAAGCCGCGCCCTTGGCCAGCCGAGCCAGGATGGCCCGCCGCGTGGGATCGGCCAGCGCCGCGAAGGTTGCGTCCAGGCGAGCGGCGGACCGTTCATAACTGTGTAGTTCCATAACCGATTAGTAATATAATTGGCGACGACCCCCCGGTCAAGCGCATTCTCGCCCGGGGCCGCACGCTGCGCGCGTTCTAGGCGACGACGTGGGCCTCTGGAGGTCCACCGATTCGGATAAAATCCATATCAGGATGAAAATCGGAGTTCTAGCGCTGCAAGGCGATTTCGATGCCCACCGCCACCGGCTCGAACAGCTGGGGGCTGAGGTTGCGCTGGTGAAAAAGCCCGAGCAACTCGACGAAATCGACGGCCTCGTGATCCCCGGCGGCGAGTCCGGCACGTTCCTGAAATTGCTGGGAGAAGAGGGCTTCGAAAAGCTCAAACAGTTTGTTCGGGTGAAACCAACCTTCGGCACCTGCGCGGGCGCAATCCTGCTAGCGGCGGAAGTTGAGAATCCAAAGCAATCCGGCCTCGGCGCGATTGACATCGGCATCCGCCGCAACGCTTACGGACGCCAGCTCGACAGCTCCATCCGTAAAGGCAAACTTCTGAGCGCTCAGAACGGGAAGGTCGCTGCCTCGCCGCTCGAAATGGTCTTCATCCGTGCCCCCAAAATTGAACGCGTCGGTGCGCAGGTGGAAGTTCTCGCCACGGAAGGCAAAGATCCGGTAGCGGTCCGGCAGGGAAGGGTCATGGCTGCTACCTTCCACCCCGAACTTTCCGACGACACGCGCGTTCACCAAGCCTTTCTGGATCTGTGTGGGACGCAGACTCCGGTCCGTTGAGGTTCGCCTTTTGGATTTTGCCTTCGACCTTGAGCACTGCGGAAACGCACAGACGTTCCGGAATTTTTCTCTTGACATCCTGAACGTGTAACTATAAGGTTACGGATTATGCGGAACCGTTCGGTTACGTATTCTTCGAAGGCGACGTTTCAAGCCCTCGCCGATCCCACCCGTCGTGCTGTCCTCGATTTACTGCGTCGCGGCAGCCAGCCCGCGGGAGAGATCGCTCGAGCTTTCCCCGTTTCACGACCGGCCATCTCCAAGCACCTTAGACTGCTGCGCCGCGCTCACCTGGTAGGGGAGCACCGCGAAGGCCGTCACCGCGTCTACCATCTCAACCCGGAGCCGCTGCGCGCTGTCGATTCCTGGCTCGATCAATACCGCAGCTTCTGGAAAATGAACCTGAGCAATCTGAAGACATTTGTCGAAACCGAGTACGCCAAAGAAAGCAAGCAGCACACTGCACCAAAACTGATTAACAAAAACGCAAAAGGAGAGCTCTAACATGAAATCACTCCGCTTCAGCCTTTCGCTCTTGCTGCTCTTCGCCGCAACTGCCGCGTTGTCACAGACGGCCACCCAGAAATCGTTCGACCAACTCAAGACCCTTACCGGGTCCTGGGAAGGGAAGAACTCTCAAGGCAAACCGCTGCAAGTCGTCTTTCGGGACACCGCTGGCGGCTCCGCCTTGATGAGCGAGATTATCGGCGAAGGACACGAGGATATGATTTCCATGATTCATCTGGACGGTCCCAACCGCCTGCTGCTGACCCATTACTGCGGCGTCGGCAACCAGCCTCGCATGGCCGCTACGGTCTCGCCCGACGGCAAAACCTACACCTTTAATTTTTTCGACGGCACCAATCTTGCCTCTTCAGATGCTGGCCACATGCAGCGCGTCGTCTTCACCATCCTCGACGCCAACCACCACACGGAAGACTGGAGCTTCAACGCTGGCCCAGGCAAAGAGTTGAAAGAATTCTTTGACCTGCAACGAAAGTGACCCCCGATCAAGCAAACGAGGCTGCAACGCGTGAGTCGGAGCCCTGGGAAAAGGAGACATTCAGGATGATGGCAACCACCTGGCCCGATTTGGCGCCCGGCTCTTTTCGCCTGACCGCGGAACGCACCATGAATGCGCCTCCCGACGTGCTGTTTCTGGCCTGGACCGTAGGCTGGGATCGCTGGTTTGCGGCGCCAGGCACGGTCTTGATGAAGGCCGAGATCAACGGCGTCTTTTATTTTGAAACTCGGTTCGAGGGCCAACGCCATGCGCACTACGGACGTTTTCTTCAACTCGAGCCAGACCGGCTGGTCGAGCTTACATGGCTCACCGCCGCGACCAAAGGGGCCGAAACCCTTGTGACCGTTGAATTCGTCGCCAGCAATCGCGGGACGCAGTTGCGGCTTACGCACGCGGGTTTCCCCGATGAGCCGTCGAGAGACCGGCATCACGAAGCTTGGCCGAAGGTTCTGGCACAGCTCGATCAGCAGATAACGAAACGCGATTGAACAAGGACGCCATGATGACCGCTCCCCAATCCGTAATCACTTCCGGCAACGACGTTGTCGTTACCGAGATCCAAATCGCCGCTCCTCCTGAGCGAGTTTTCCTCGCCTTGACTGACCAGCGAGAACTCATCCGCTGGTTCAACGACACCAGTTGCCCGGTCAAATTCTGGGAGATGGACGCTCGTGCCGGCGGCCACTATCGTTATGCCACAGAGAAGGGAAGCGTCGTGGTCAACGGCGTGAGCGAGTTCGAATGCCACGGCGAGATTCTCGAATTCGATCCCCCGCGTCTGCTCGTCTACACCTGGTACGGCAACTGGCACGAGAATAAATCGCTCCGCACCGTCGTGCGCTGGGAATTAACTCCCGACGGCGTCGGCACGCACCTGAAAGTCACACACAGCGGCCTCGCGCACGAACCGGCTGCCCGCAAAGATTACAGCAGCGGTTGGCCCGGTGTGCTCGAAAACCTTAAGCAATTCGTCGAGTAATCGGAAGGAGATTCTTGAACCGTATGTCCACAATGAGGGTTACTCCCGATCAGGATGCGATTGTCAGCGAGATTCATATTGCGGCTCCGGCAGCGAACGTCTTTCAGGCTCTGGTCGAACCCGAGCAGGTCCTGCGGTGGTGGGGACAAGTAGGCGTTTATCGCTGTACGGAGTTTAGCTGCGACCTGCGCACTGGTGGAAACTGGCACAGCGCGGGCATCGGCCCGGACGGCGGGCGCTTTGACGTCACGGGTGAATATCTGGAGATCGATCCACCCCGCTTGCTGGTTTACTCTTGGGTCGCCAGCTGGACGGGTACCGTCCGGACCACGGTTCGATGGGAACTGGAGACAAAGGGCGAGAGTACGCTCGTCAGAATTCGCCATAGCGGGCTGGCTGCCCATCCCGATGTCACGAATAGCTACAGGGGTTGGCCGCGAATGCTGGAATGGCTGCAGTCGTTTATTGAGAAGGGAGAAACCGTGGAGATGCGCAACCCGATTTCCGCTTAGCACATCTTGCCAGTCCCGTCGTGACACTCACCTCGTCTCCAGAGCTCGCGGAGAACGAAAATCGTGAAGCGACTTGGCGACAAGCGCGACCCGCAACCCAGACCAGGAGAGCACCATGGCAAACGTTGCAATCCCCCCCGATCAAGATGTCGTCACCTGCGAGATCTTCATTGCCGCGCCGCCGGCCCGCGTTTTTGAAGCCATCACGGACCCTCGCCAACTCCCGCAGTGGTGGGGACAGAAAGAAATGTATCGGGTCACAAACTTCGAGTCCGACCTGCGCGTGCACGGCAAATGGAAAAGCGCAGGCGTCGGCGCGAACGGTGACACCTTCCAGGTCAGCGGCGAATACCTCGAAGTCGATCCGCCGCATCTTCTGGTGCAAACCTGGACCTCCAGTTACGCCGGCAATCTCAAAACCACGGTTCGCTGGGAACTCGAGCCACACGGCTTGCATGGCCTGCACCCGAACGGACCGCAACGCGCGGGCACCGGCACGCTCGTAAAGATTCACCACAGTGGCTTCGCCGGCAACGCCGAGCAAGCCAAGAGCCACGCCCAAGGTTGGGGACGTGTTCTCGCCTGGGCCCAGCTCTTCGTCGAGAAAGGACAGACGGTCGAGACGCGCCATTGACCGCGCGTCCCAGCTTACGCGACAATGCAGGCGTGAACCCGCGATCACGCATGCACGCCTGCATGGTTGCGCTATTGTCCATCGTTCACATAGCCTCCGCCCAGACCACACCAGTTCAGAAGGGAACTTTGATGCCCGCCGCCCACGTCACCGGACCATTCGAAGTCAAACTCGTCCCGCAGGACGACAAAATCGATCCGACCCTTGGCCGCATGACCATCGACAAGACTTTCCACGGCGATCTCGAGGGCACCAGCAAAGGCCAGATGCTCACCGCCTCCACCGACGTGAAAGGTTCTGCCGGTTATGTGGCGATCGAACGGGTCACTGGAACGCTTCGCACTTCCGCCGGCCCGCGCACTGGCACTTTCGCCCTTCAGCACATCGGCAGGCTCACTCGCGGCGCTCCGGAACTAAGCGTCACTGTCGTCCCCGATTCCGGAACTGGCCAACTCGTCGGCCTTACTGGCAAGTTGAACATCCACATCGCCGACGGAAATCACTCTTACGATTTCGAATACACGTTGCTGGATGCTCATTAGTACACAGGAATGCCGAAGCGGGCGATGTTGAATCGAGCTTACGCCTCTGGTTATAGTTCCCATCCCGTTTTTCGCGCGCGAGGAATAGTTCTTTGCCAACAGGTTCCCAGCGTGCAGACCAAATACCAGGGCGCCGCCGTCGGCAACCCTCTCCAGGGAGGTCATGGACTTGCTCAAGACATGGCCTACGAACCACATGCAAGGCTCCGATCAGAAATACAGCCGCACCTCAACGCTCACGGAGTTCACTGACGGCTTATTCGTCACTGCCGGATTCATCCAGTTTCACCGGGCCCGGCCCGATTCTCGCGATAGATTGTGGCTTGACTTTGGCGATGCCGGGAGTATTGTAGGTGCGGTCAGCCGAGCCCATTTCTCACCTGCTAAAACAGGCCCGACTCGATTGCTTTTCGGCCCCGAGTTGTTGATCGAACCCGGTTCGTATCGGATTTTGTTCGAGCTTTCAGCCCAAGGAGGCCTGCCATGGTCGCAAATCCCATCCCTCTTCCAGAATTGAGCCTTGAAACCGTAAGAGGCCCGGAAGAAATTCTCGTGCGGTGCGTCGGTAGAATCGCATCCAGCACCTCTGACGAGCTGCAGACCGCGGTTCGCGCCCTCATCCCGGGATCGTCCCGCATGGTGCTCGATTTAACTGATGTCAGCTATCTGGACAGTTCCGGCCTCGGTGCGCTGGTCGGTCTCTACGTCTCCGCCAAAAGGCAGCACTGCGAACTGAGGCTGATCAATCTGAACCAGAGGTTGAAGCAACTGTTTCGCCTCACCAAACTGGCTTCCGTCTTCGAAGGCCACGAAGACTTGTTGGGGATGACTCCCGATTAGTTGGCCGAAGGTCGAGATTTCGTTTCAAATCGTAAGACATTCAATCGCTTGCCGAGAAAACAAAGCCGCAGGCATGTGTACATGTTTATGACACGGTCCCCAGTGCTTGTTCGGTTCTACGGTTCCACCACTGAAACTGGCATAAAAACAAAACCCAGCCCCACGAATCGAAACCCGTTATCAAAGCTATTGCTCTGCGTTTGCTTCCCCGTAAGCTCAACGACAACAGGAAGGCAAGAAAAGATTCATCATCCGGGGTTCACTCCGCCGAATGATCCCCGGAAACGCCCAGTGATAGAAGCTCAGGAGAGAAAAAGCGGAAGACCAAAGTGGCGATTCGATCGAAGAGATGGGGTTGTAGGTCTAAGGACTCCATACGAACTACCACCTTCAAAATACCGTCCCAGAAGTAGTAGCATGCTACAAATCCGCACGCCCGTTCGCGGTTAGGAAGCTCCATTTCCCTCCCCTCTATAGTTTGCGACTGTTGCATTTGACTGAGGAGGATGGTTATGAAGCTTGGGTGCAGATTGTTGTTGTTTCTCGGGGGGCTGACGGCGGTAGCAGCCCAGGCCCAGGTCTCAAGCTTTAAACACATCGTGGTCATCATCCAGGAAAACCGCACCCCGGACAATCTTTTTCAAGGCCTGTGCGCCCCTCCTTATGGAGCGTGTGCCACACCTCCGACCGGTTTCGCGCCTTACGACATTCAAACTTCGAAGTGGACAACCAAAGGGGGGACGATTGATCCCACGCCCGTGCCCTTGGCCAACACTTACGATCTGGACCACACGCACCGTGCGTTCAACTCTATGTGCAACCTTGTGTCCGGCAACCCTCCAAGATGCCGGATGGATGGGGCTGCCGGCATTTCTTGCACTCCAAAAGCTGGCGACAGCTGCCCTTCGGACCCGCAGTTCATGTTTGTTGACAATTCCACTGGGATTCTCAACCCGTATCTCGCGCTCGCGACCCAGTACGGCTGGGCAAACTACATGTTTCAGACCAATCAGGGACCGAGCTTCCCGGCGCACCAATTTATCTTCGGCGGAACCTCGGCACCCAGTCAGATGGACGATGCCAGCGGAATTTTCGCCGCGGAAAACATGACCAAGGATTCTACGGCGGGTTGCAATGCTGGCCCCACGACGGTCGTCGAACTCATTTCCCCCAGTGCCGTTACGCCTCCCTACGGCGTCCAAGATTCCTCGACCTTCCCGTGTTTTGAACATCAGACCATGGCAGATCTTGTGGTCGACTGGAAGTACTACGCGGCAGGAGCAAATTCCATCTGGACGGCTCCGAACGCGATCGAACACATCTGTTTGCCAAGCGGCGGGGCGTGCACCGGCTGGGGCGCCCACGTCGTTGCTAACAAACCGTCGCAGGTACTGACAGATGTTGGCCACTGCGTTCTCGGCGAACTGACTTGGGTCACTCCCACGGCGGCGAACTCCGATCACGCCAGCCTCAACGACGGCGGTGGGCCCTCATGGGTGGCTTCCGTTGTGAATGCCATCGGCAATAGCACCTGCACTGACACCGTGGACTTCAGAAAGCTCACTTATTGGCAGGACACTGCAATCTTCATTACTTGGGACGATTGGGGAGGCTGGTACGACCACGAACCTCCGACGATCTTGGCGGGAGTGCAAGGCGACTATCAGTACGGATTTCGTGTTCCCATGATTGTAGTCTCCGCCTACACAAACTCACACTACGTAGACAACACGCGGTACGATTTTGGCAGCATCCTGCGCTTTATCGAGAACAACTTTGCCGGTCTCGGCCTCAGGGAGGGAGAGCTGGGGTTTGCCGATAGCCGCGCCACCAGTGACTTCACCTCTTTTTTCCGTCTGGATCAACGGCCTCGGACGTTTACCACCATCGCCGCACCAAAGAGCGCGGACTTTTTCGTCAATGACCCAAGGCCGCCGGAGCCTCCCGACAACGATTAGGGTGAACAGGATTAAGATACGGTCCTGCACAAGCAATTGAAGGTACTTGTCTGCTGGACCGGAAGGCTCTCCGCCGGCAGGAGCTCTCCACCCGGTTCAGAGGCTGGGTCGAATCAGCAGGTCTGGCGAGCAAGAGAAGAACTTATTACGTCGGCACGATTACGGGACAAGGGTCCTAAGCAATACCGGCAATCTAGTGTCCCGTCCCAGTTAATTATTTACAATATCCCGGATTCGTGATGCAATAGTGGCATGTTCGTTCGCGCTACTGCTCTGCCTGTCGACGAGGTCCAGAAAAGTCAATTGGAATCGATGGCTCG
>JBAUXO010000362.1:0-46574 GCA_049584315.1 Candidatus Sulfotelmatobacter sp.
AAAACCGGCATTCTATGCGGGTCTCGTGAGCCTTGATTTTACTGGGGATAACCGCCGTGGTGCCCCCCAACGTTCAAATCGGTGCGTTGATTGCTACTCAACTCAGAAAAGCGTGCATAACTCAGGTGGTAGAGCAAGCAAGAGTAATGCTAGCGACAGTTCGATTCCAATTCCTGGCGTACGCGCTCCAAACCATCAACCCCAGGAATACTATGATCGAGCCTGCTACGACGGATGATGGGGGCACCCAATCGAATCGACCTTTCACTTTAGGGGGTTCCTCTAGGCTGCGGAAAGCGACTAAGGTCGAGCCGACGCTTGAGATGAGGACTATCGCGACGATAACGGCGACGTCTATCACGGCAACAATTTACACTGGTAATGAGCAAAGTTCCATACGCTTGCACCATAGTTGTCGTAATCAGGCCGTTTGCGCGACGAGATTGCCGCTCATTGCCACTCTATGACGTCGTAATCCCAGTCTCCTAGTGGGAAACCGAGACAGCATTCACCATGAAGGGATCTTGGCCGTCTTCGACATCGCTGGTGATTGACAGTGCTCCGGTCGACGGATCGAAGCTCATAGCGACTAATTTGCCGGGACCCAGGCAAGGCGGAGAGCCATCGCAATACGAGTGGATGGCGAGCAGGAAACGGCCGGTCGGGTCAAGAGTAGTTCCTACAAGGTAGTACTCGCCGGTAAGGAAGGGAGACCCCGCTACCTCAGTGAGGTCGCCGGAAGTGGGATCGATTCGGAAGACACGAATACGAGGTGATTCGGCTGCCTCCGACACAGGCCCGAAGAGGAACGATCCGTCGGTGCTGATGAGGAGCTGCACAAAACCATCTGCTAGTTGCTGACCATTGGAGAGAATGTTCGTTTCATAGGAACCGTTTCCATCCTGCGCATATCGGAAGACACGGTGGCTGGCCAGGTCGAGCGCATAGACGAAGTTGCCGTCAGGTGTGGGAGCGAAGATGCTCGTGGTCACCACGCTTCCCGCGAATTGTTGCTCCGCAGTCAATTGCCCCTGCGCTCGCGCGAAGCTGCTCAACTCGTAAAGTGGGGTCCCGAACTGCCCGCTTGAGGTCTGCAACAGAAAGGCGCTTGCGTCGGCTAGCATCAACACTCCAGTGTTACGACATTCATACGCGTTTTCCTCGGCCGGAGTGCATGGAGCCGGGGGCGGCACAGTCTGCTGGATCGGCGGCAAAGGCACTAACCCGCTGATTTCGTCCTCGAAGCCAAATAGCCCTTCATCGGTTGCGGCGTAGACGTAGGTTTGATCGTTGGCAAGATCTACGGATTGATCCATGACAACGGTCACGGGACGACCTTCAGGTTGCAGTGATCCGTCCGCTTCCACGGCGTAGGACTGCAAAGTTGGCGTGGACTGCCCACTGGCCGTAGGCAAATCCATAACCAGACCGTGAGCGGTACCGGCCATCAGCAGCGACTGGGCGGTGCGGGTTGTCGCTTTCAGCTGTCCGTCGGCAAGAAGGGCAAATTCCGGGGACTTGAACATGACCGCATCGGGTGTGAAAACATAGGCCAACACATTTGTTCCGGTGCTAGCGGGGGCGAAGATAGCTGTAACATTCTCGGCGGAATCCACAAAGAGGCTGCAGGGACTGGTGCCCGAACAGCCTCCCCTCCAGCCACCGAAGAAATAACCGGCCTGGGCGGTGGCGCTTAGCTTGACTTGTGTGTTCAGGGTAAAACGGGCGCTGCAGGTGCTGGGACAGTGAATCCCAGGCGGACTGCTGGTCACGATTCCCGCGCCCGCGGGTGGAGGAGAGATGGTGACCTGATAGGACGGGGAGGTCGGAGACGGCTGAGAAACGGAACCCGCTCCGCATCCGCTAAGGAAACTGGAGAGCGCAAACGACGCGATAAGAAAGAAAAAACGCGCCTTTCGTCGAGTCACGTACCACCTCACGACGAGTTAGATCCCGTATGAGATGCTTCATGGTCCGCAAAGGGTAGTCTAATCTGCTTGCGGCCGATGTCCGTAAACGGGCTGCGGCCAGCGGGTCTGCATCATGACTTGAATTCCTTGCCGCACCGCAACGTCATCACCGGACAGAAAGCCTCGCACGCGTACCCTATAGGCATGAGGCCAACCATGAGGATGCGCGAAGCAATGCGAAGCGCGCACGCTCAGGACAATCAGGTCAACCCGCCTCTTCCTCGTCGAGGTCCAGGGATGGTCTGGTCCGACATGGACGATGGTCAGCCGGGCCCCGTGCTGTCTCGCCAAACATGCTGCGTAGGCTGCCGCGCGAGAATCAGGCGACAGATCCGATGGGCACAGGATCTGCCGTACCCTGCCATTGGGCGACGCGTCGGAGGGAGCGCGCCGGCCCAGCGTAAGCACAGGACACATGGCATGCCGAAAAACCGTCTCGGCAACCGAGCCCAGCGCCATCTTGCGCAGCCCGGCTCGGGCATGAGTGCCGCCACGATCAAGTCAACATCTTGCTCCTCAGCTGCCGCCCCCGTTCTTGCCAGACGTCGCTCCCTTGGAGAACCATAGCTTCGTATGAGATCGTCGTGAGTGCGCCAGTTTGCAAAAGATAGGCCTCCAGCCTTGGCACTTCCCTGGAGGTTGCCAGCACCGTCAGGGCGGTGACTTCTGGACCCGCCATGGTATAGCCAAGCGAGGAGACTCCATGCGCAAAGTAAAACTTGGCGCCATAGCTAGGGGAAATGGATATGGCATGATGAAGGGCCTTTTCAGAACAATCCGAGAAGTCGATTCCGACTAGAACCCGACTAATGGCGACGCCGATGGCATGTGCAGTTGACGACATCTGACTCCTTTGTGGCTGCGCAGAGCAAGCAACCGGCTCTCGTGTCGCTGCTCGCAGCCCTTGCTTGCAGATAATTTGTCGTCCACTACTACTACGGTTACAAGTTTGCTCGAACCCGGCCGTGATGCCGATCACCTCAGGTGGTGAATTCGGTCGCCCTGAGAACAACCTCTTCAACAGCGGTAGCGCGAGATTACGGTATAGAATCTGAAAGATACGGAGTCAAGTAGCCATGGAAGCGCAGAGCAAAGACAATCCCGAACAAGATCGGACCCAGGTGGCAGCGCAAATTGAAAGCGCTCACCAGATTTTGAAAACCCTGCAAGAGAAGATTGGAAAACATCCGGAACTGGGGGCGGCCATCACCAAACTGGAGATGGCGCTGAATATTCTGGCGGTGAAGACCGGCGGAATACTCTAGCCCGAAGGCGGGTAGGTTGACGATTAATGGGGGCGATCTCCGCTTTTGCACCCGCTATCGCGCTGCTGAGGCTTCGCAGTAGGAAAGTTTCTCACCGAGGCCAAGCAGCGGCAGCTTCAGGCAAGTTGCAGCCAGGTGCTGACCGCGAGCGCCCGCTGCTCTGGGTTCACGCGCACCCAGCCGCGGGATGAAAGCGGGGCTGACGGGGGCGCGAATGCTTGCGGCGGGCAACGCAGACTTAGCGACAGAGCAGCTTGAATCGGTGCCAGTTGCTGGGGGATTGGTCGAGTAAGAGATGAACTTTGGCGTTGCCGTGGTTGTCGAAGGTCAGATTGAGCGAGGCTGAGTGCTGGCGTTGGCGTCATCATCGTCGTTGTCCTCGCCCTGCGCGCGGCACATTGGAGCAGTTGCCGCCAACACGAAACCCTACATCAGGGAGAAAAAAGCGCTCGCCGCAGATACATCCCTCCCGTTCGCTGAATCAAGCGCAGTTCCTCCCCCCCGCCATTGCCGGTTCGCGGCATCATAGAGGAGCTTACTTCCGTGTTAACAGATAACAACGTAACCGCAGTATCGTTTGCTGGTCTGGCGGACAGTTGAGCGGTTTGGTGAGGCTTTTTCGTGGATTCCGAGAATAACGAAGGGGCTATCTCGGTGTGGTTCGTTTGAAAGACATGGAGCGGGAGACGGGGATCGAACCCGCAACCAACGGCTTGGGAAGCCGCTACTCTACCATTGAGCTACTCCCGCTCTGCTAGCAGAGTATATCGTAAAACTTTCTGTTGCCAATGCGGCATGCCGAGCCCTTCTTCCGGAGCAACACGAAGGGCATTCGTAACGTCGACAACGATCTTGCCGTTCCACTGCTATACTGCACGATCGTCCGGAGGCGGAATCGCGAATGAACGAGCCAAGACCCGATCACATTCTGCAAGTGGGCCTGGGATTCTGGGCTTCAAAGACGCTCCTGAGTGCTGTGGAGATGGAACTGTTCACCGAACTGGCCAAACACCCAGAGGACCTCGAATCACTACAGGGACGACTCGGCCTGCATCCGAGATCGGCGCGAGATTTCTTTGATGCACTGGTGTCGTTGAAATTTCTCGAGCACCGCGACGGCCGGTACTACAACACGCCGAGCACTGACTTCTTTCTTGACAAACGAAAGCCATCCTACATCGGTGGCATTCTTGAGATGGCGAACCATCGACTGTATCCTTTTTGGGGCCACCTCACGACGGCGCTGCGAACCGGACTTCCGCAAAACGAGACGAAGGACGGCGGTCCCAACCCGTTCGTAGCCCTGTACGCGGATCCGGCCCGGCTGAAAGAGTTTCTGAAAGCCATGACCGGAGTCAGTCACGGCGCCAACCTAGCAATCGCTCGCCAATTCCAATGGAGCCGATACCACACTGCCGTGGATGTCGGAACCGCGCAGGGCGACCTGATTGCCCAGGTGGCGCTGGCCAATCCGCATATCGAGGGAACCGGTTTTGATCTTCCGGAGGTGGGGCCGATTTTTGAAGAGTACGTGGAGTCCAACCGGCTTTCCGGCCGCGTAAAATTTGCGCCGGGCAGTTTCATGGATCAGCCGCTGCCCAAAGCCGATGTTGTGATGATGGGCCACATCCTGCACGACTGGGGCGTCGAGATGAAACGAATGCTGGTGCGCAAAGCCTACGACGCGCTACCGCAGGGCGGTGCGTACATCGTCTACGAATGCATCATCGACGACGATCGATGTGAGAACGCTTTTGGCCTGCTGATGAGCCTGAATATGCTGGTCGAGACCGCCCACGGGTTCGACTATACCGGGGCTGACTGCACAGCGTGGATGAAGGAAGCAGGATTCCGTGAGACCCGGGTCGAGCACTTGATCGGACCGGACTCTATGGTCATCGGCATCAAGTAATGATGCTGCTGCTTGAAAAGTCCCTGCGCTTTTTAGCGGGGACGGCTTACGATTCGTCAAGAGACCCCAGCCCTTTGCGGTGCCTCAATCAGTCGATGTGACAAACAAATCGGGCCTTATCCTAATTAGGTAAGGGGGCCACAAGGGTCGTTGTTCCTAAAATCGAGACCGACCACATTGAGTGCTCTAACCGCGCTTAGCTGTCGCGACCGCCATATAGGACTGGCAAAGCAGCACGAGTTGCTCTCGCGATTTGCGGACCGTGGAAGAGGTTGGTCCCGCCTCCAGCAGGGAACGCATCGCCCCTGCCATCGCTGCAAGCATTATATCGATGGCGAATTTGTCGGGTGGCGACCTGGTATCTGACGCTGTCTGAAGCATCGCCTCAACGGCTTTCCGCGACCGCTCACTGATCCGCTTGATCAACATGGGACCACCCAGGTCAGCCGAGACTCGGTAGAGCGCCACTGAGATGTCGGCGCGCTCCATCTTAGCCTCCACGAACGCCTCCACCATCTCTCTAATCATTTCGGCTAGCGGCTTATGACACGCGCTTTCACAAGCAGCCTCAACCCTTGCCGCTAGGTTATTCATGTGATGTTCTAAGACCGCAAACAGCAGCGACTGCTTGTTCGGGTAGTACTGATACAGGGTACCGACGGAAACTCCGGCGCGGTCCGCCACCCGTGTCGTGGTCAATCGCTCTGCGCCATGGCGCAGTAAAACCTGAATAGTCGCCTCCGAAATCGCGTCAACCGTGACCGTCGACCTGGCTTGAATAGGCGTCTTTCTTGCTTCAAATGCAACCAGCGCATCGGCCGGCATATGCGAACTCCAAACCTGAAGAATCCTTCATCCAATGATTGTAGCAAGGAGAAACCGATGATTGAACAGACTGATCTCGCGGGCAGCTTCACTCTGCTCGGCACATCGATGGGGGTAGACAGGATGGGTTACGGTGCCATGCAACTTGCCGGCCGAGATGGCAACAAGCTGGTATGGGGACCTCCCAGAGATGTCGAGGGGGCCATCGCTGTTCTCCGAGAGGTCGTTGCAAGCGGCGTGAACCATATTGATACGGCCGACTTTTATGGTCCTCCTATCACGAACCAGATCATACGCAAGGCGCTCTCTCCCTATCCCGACGGCCTGGTGATCGTGACCAAGGTCAGCGCCCGGAGGGGTGAAGATGGATCATGGATTCCGGCGTTCTCGCGCGAAGAGCTGACTGCACAGGTTCACGATAACCTCCGCAATCTGGGCCTGGATGTCCTCGATGTTGTCAACCTGCGCAGTATGTTTAGCATCCATGAACCCGCCGAGGGTTCAATCGAGGCTCCACTCACGGTCCTGGCCGAGCTCCAACAAAAGGGTTTAATACGTCATATCGGGGTGAGCAATGTCACGGCGGCGCAGATCGCGGAAGCGCGACAGATCGCTCCGATCGTCTGTGTGCAGAACATGTACAACCTGGTGCAACGAACCGACGATGCCTTGGTCGACGATCTTGCCCGCGACGGCATCGCCTATGTGCCATTCTTCCCACTCGGCGGCTTCAGCCCATTGCAGTCGCTGCCTTGTCTGACGTCGCCGCGGGCCTCGAGGCCACACCCATGCAGGTTGCGCTTGCCTGGCTTCTTCAGCGCTCGTCCAACATCCTACTGATTCCGGGCACATCCTCCATCGAGCATCTGCACGAGAATCTTAAGGCTGCGACGCTGCAGATTCCCGCTGAAGTCCTTTCCCACCTCGACGCAATAAATGGACATGAAAAGAAGACTTGATATGCGTGTCTTTGTCACCGGAGCCACAGGACTTATCGGTTCTGCAATCGTGAAAGAACTCATCAGCGCGGGGCATCAAGTGATCGGTCTTGCGCGCTCGGATGCCGCAGCCAAGAAGTTGACCGCCTCTGGCGCGCAGGTGCTTCGGGGTAGTATCGAAGACCTGGACTGCCTGCGACGTGGAGCGGCTGCTGCGGACGGCGCGATTCACACGGCCTTTTACCACGAGATCACGCAGACGCCAATGGCAACGCGCCTGCGCCTGATCCTGGGGGAGCTCCGAGCGGCATCGTCTCAAGGTTCACGGCGGCAGCGGTCAGGGCCGACCGGCGCGCCATGGAGACGATCGCTCAGTCGCTCTCCGGGCCGGACCGTCGCTTGGTAGCTGCCTTTGGAACCTTGGCGATGAAGCCCAAGCGAGGGCTTCCCGCTACCCGCGTCACGTACCGCTAATCTGCACGGACTCGGTGGTCGGAATGAATCACTCCCACTAGCTGATTATGACCACTCACGCGCCAAATTTCTTCTTTGCGTTGTTCCTCGGGCTTGCCACGGGTTCTGAAAAGCAATCTGTCCACTTCGCTCTGGGGGATACGATGATGTCCTCCCGCAGTCCGACTGCTTCGAATCTTCTTCTTGTAAGTCCACTGCTTGATCGTTGGAAAGCTGATCCCAAGTTGCAAAGCTGCATCTCGCAGCTTTAGCAGTCCCTCAATATTCCCTTCGGATTTGCCGTTCTTTCGAATCGGGACGCAATCGCAACGACAACGAAATTCCCGGTCGACTCCGTCGCATCCGCATAAGTTAGCCCACGGGCTCAGTGCAAAAAGACCTATATCGTACACGTCTAGACAATAGAATCGTATCTCATGTACACTTTCGGGTTCTGTCCCAAACGAGTGATTTTTCGAGGTCGAAATGCGCAAGGCTTACTTTTTATCGCAGCGCTTGGTTTTGTGCTCAGGATGGATTTTCTGGCCGACTGGTTCAACCTGGTCTCCGAAACACAAGCCGAACAGGCCCACGGGATCACTCCCCTCAATACGACGACTCCTTGTCTCGCACCGGAGTTTCGGTACGACATTCAATAGCAGACTCACGATAGCGGCGTCACCGCATTGACTCACCAAAATTGCTACTGAGAGGTGGGTGGTTGCCTTATTCAAGAATGCTACCGGCGTGAATCCCATGCGGGAGGGCGAGAATGACGAGACAGATCAGAATGACGGATTCTCAGGAAAGCTGGTTCATCGTGAAAACCTCTGACCGCTCGCAGATCCTCTTCCGGTACGGGAGGCGATGGATAACTTTGACGCGCGCCGGCTACATTCCAACGGCTGCCTCACTGTTGCTGGTCCAACCCTTCTTGCTGCTCTTGTGGCTTGCGATGGGGGCGTTCCCTTCGTGGGCCCAAACGGGAGCGAGCCTTTCCGGCGTGGTGACGGACCAAGCCGGCGCAGCCCTTCGCGATGTCGCGGTGACAATCAGCAACGTCGACACAGGTGTAACGCGCACGATCGCAACCGACCTCGGGGGCCACTATCAGGCGTCCGGCCTGCCTGCGGGGCGCTTCGAGATACGAGCGGCAAAACCAGGCTTCGGCGATGAAACGCGCATGGGAATCAGCTTGGCGGTGGGCCAGGACGCCACCGTCGACATTAAGATGCAGGTCCGGACCCACGATGCCTGCGCGAGCGGGCACGAGTTCGCCACAACCGATTGCGAGCTGACCTGGCACGGCATCACGCTGTACGGTGCCTATGACGTCGGCGTCGGCTGGGTCAGCCACGGCTTACCGGAAAATGGCTATAACTATGAAGGCGAATCTCTGGTGAACCGAAACGGCTATCAACATCGCTTTCTCATCGCGCCGAACAACCTGCAGCAGACGGGTTTCGGCATCAGGGGCAAGGAAGAGTTTCTGCCTGGCTGGTACGTTGTATTCAACGCTTCCACCGGCATCAATCCGCAGTCCGGCCTCCTCGCCAACGCGCCGGCCACCGACACCATCAACAACGGGCTTCCCAGGAGCAGCTATTCGATAGCCATCGACGGCGCGCGCGCTGGCCAGCCCTTCAATGACCAATACTATGGCGGTATATCGTCAACGCACTTCGGCGAGCTGACCTTCGGCCGTCAGCGCTCTCTAGGCACCGATGCCATGCTCCTTTACGATCCGGCCGGCGGCGCCTATGCCTTTTCCTACATTGGGTATAACGGCACCATGGCCGGCGGCGGCGATACCGATGACAGCCGTTGGGACGACGCCCTGAAGTATCGCCTCACCTATGGCCCGATCCATTTCGACGCGATGTATAAATTCGCCGATGGTTCTGCCGGTTGCTACTCGGCCTCCACCACCTGGACTGCCGCCACGTGTACGCCGGAAAGGGCGCACAACAACGCCTATGGATTCGACCTCGGCGCAGACTACGGCAAGTTCTCCGCCGACGTCGTCTCCCAACATTACAACCAGGCAATCAGCGTATTGAACCCCTTGCTGGGGCCTCAGAGTCTGAGTTCGGCCGGGTTATATCAGTCGACCACAGACAGCATCAATACAAACCCCATCAACGGGGGGCCCGGTCTGGGGCCCAATCTGATCGACACGAACAACACCGTATATGGCATCGTAACGGACAACTACGGAATTATGGTCGCTGCCAGGTATAAGTGGGACCCGTTCAAGTTTTTTGCCGGCTACGAATACATCTGGCAGAACAACCCGTCGAACCCGTTGGGCGTTGGCGCCTCGGACCAGGGCGGTTATATCATGAGCGGGGTCGAAGACAACAATCTTGATTCTGAAAAGTTGGTGAATATCTGGTGGACGGGCGCGAAGTACACCCGCAGCAAAACCGACTTCACTTTTTCCTGGTATCAACAGCGGCAGAACGACTTCCGTATTCCGTCCACCTGCTCGCCCTCAGCCGGTTTCCGCAGTTCCTGCGCGGGCACCCTCAATGAGGGGTCGGTCTATGTGGATCATCACTTCACCAGGCGTTTCGACGGTTTTGTTGGAATTGCGTATTCCTACGTAGGCGGCGGTCTGGCTATCGCCATTCCTCATGGCCCCGGCGTCCCCTATAACTACAACAACAACTGTGCTCCGACAGTCGGTGGTCGTTTCACCTTCTGATCGCTTCCGCGGCGAGCTCGGTCGAGAGCCTTGGGTTGTGGTTCATCAAAACCTCGTGGCGGGTTCGAATGTGGCCGTCGCAGGCGTTGATTCGCCTGTTCCTTGCGGAAGACTCTTTTCTAGTGCCGGTTGCGGTTGCGGTTGCGGTTATGGCTACACTTCGGTGCGGTTCCAGCTTGCACAATCCAAAACTAAGCCGATTAACGGTGGTGAAGACCACCCATTCGGGGGGACCATCAGATCTTTCTTCCATCGGTAGGAGGTATTTCAGTCGAGCGACCGGCCGGGCTTCGCGGGGGCGGACAGCCAGGGCAACTTGCGAACTGGAATCTTAGTCCAAGTAGAATAGGGTTGGGGTGCCCTCCCGGGCGGCCAACGCAATTAGGTGGAGGGATACTGATATGAAGAAATCCACCGTTCTCGACGCTCTTCTTTCCG
Source organism: Candidatus Sulfotelmatobacter sp. (assembly GCA_049584315.1). Lineage (GTDB taxonomy): Bacteria > Acidobacteriota > Terriglobia > Terriglobales > Acidobacteriaceae > Sulfotelmatobacter. Next base: position 10,509 of record JBAUXO010000362.1, read on the forward strand.
GAATCGCTTCTCTGGCCTTGGTTTGCGTGTCCGCGACCGCTTGTGCCCAGCACGGTGGCGGCGGCCACGGTGGTGGTGCCAGTGGTTTTCACGGGGGCGGTGGCGGCTTCCATGATGGCGGTGGTTCCTACGGCGGTGGCTATCACAGCGGATATGGTGGCTACGGCGGACGAGAGGGCGACTACCGAGGGCGAGGCTCTTACGGAGGCATGCGCGGCCCTTCGCTGTCGGGACGCACTTCCGGCGAATCACGACCCTGGTCCTTCGAGGGCCGAGGCGGCGCCCATGACACCTCGCCGGGCTGGCATTCATTTGCAGCCGGCAACAGCGCCGGCATGGCTGGAAGATCGGGCAGTGGACCCGCGGCGGCGGGAAGATCCGAAAGTGGAATGGCGACAGCCCACGCGGCCATAGCCGACGGACAGTGGCACTCCTTTGGAGGCGCCCGTAGCGCGGCCGGGTCGGCGACTGGATCGGCCGTCTCAAGCGTACGACTAGCACCGAGCGCCGCTATTAACCGCGGCGGGGTGGGAATCGGCATCGCGGGCTGGCGCGGGGGCTTCGGATGGCGTGGCGGTTATGGCGGCTGGGGTTGGGGCTGCTGCGGCTGGGGATGGGGATTCGGCTGGTGGGGTTGGGATCCCTTCTGGTATTGGCCACCCTACTGGTATAACCCGGGGGGATGGGACTATGGCTATGCTCCGGCCTACATTTATCCCGATGCCGACTAGAAGTTCCCCGGTCAGTTTGGCGCACCGCCGCCACCTTGGCTGAGGTGGCTTGGTTTGCAGCAGCGGTCCGCGAGAGATCCCCGTCGACTTCCCGCTTGGCATCCTTGTCGTGCTCCTGCGCCGCTGTGCCGAACCTGAGGCGGACGCAGATAAATACCAACTTGATGTTCGTCTGGAGTTCAACCGGTGGGGGCGCGAATTGAGAAGCGTCTGGTGCTCCCGCCCGATTTGGCAACTCCGTCACAATTTTTCTGCCTGTGATGCTGCCTAGATTGTACGTGCTGAGAAACTCGGAGCCGCATTAGTTACGAAGGATGCTCGACTCGCTTCTGCTTCACGCCATGCGGCACCCGTCGATCTCTTTAGTCTGCGCTGCGCCTGCGGTACTCATACATCCGCGAGTCACAAACCTGCGCAACGGTGAGTATTTGGCAAAGACTCTCACAGACTTTGCCTCGCAAATGGTGTCTTTGGATTAGGCCTTCTCCTGCCCCCAACGCTGTGCGAAAATTGAGGCATGAGACAGACCAGCCTGCCCCAGCCGCACGAACAGCGCAGAATTGAGCAACTGCTCGTAAGACTCTCTAAGATGAAACCTATCTCCGCCAAGCCAGCCCCGATTGTCCAAGGAATGACTACAATTCGAACAGGCTGCACGGCGCACTCGCAGGTCTTTTTCTCGACATAGCTAAAGCGGGATGAGAACAGAAGAATGAGAGCCAAAGCGCTCACCGCCTCAATCTGTGGGCCTTCTGGTGGTCAATGCATTCTGAAAGTGAGTTGGTTAAGGCCGGATGTGCCGCCGTCTCGGCTGCGCTGTGCAGGGCTTCGCACCGCCACGGAGGGCAGCGGCGCATGCGACTGAACTGCTCCCGCTCGCTGACAAGCGCCCACGCCTGAGTTCCCGATCCTCCTTCGGGCGCCGGTCAATCGGCCTTGCGCCAACTTGCGTCCCGGTCGTAGCGGGTTAGAGTTTTTGCGATCTGGGCAGTCTTCGGCCCAAGATCTTTTTCATACGCGATTCCGTCTTGATCGACGATGAAGGTCATCACGCCCGAGGAACGGTACTCGGCCGGGTAAGCCAGGAACGCGAACCCGCGTGTCATCTTCCCGTCGACGATGAAGCTGCGCTCACTGCCGTGCGCCTTCGTGCCTTCGGCTTTCAGGATTCGAAAGTAATAGCCCTGGAAAGGTTGGGGCTTCTGATCTGCCGCTTCCCGGCTATCCTCAATCGCGGCTGAGGCAAGGAGAGGACCGATTGGGCTCGCGGCTTCTCCGGTAGAGGTCTCCCAGTAAAGCCCGTTGTGTTTGCCAGGATCGCTGAAGAATTTCTGCGCATACTGAGGATTCGAGTCGCCGTCGTGTGGCTGCCCGTAATATTCCTTCTCTGCGTCGACCAGTTCGCCGCACACTTGTATGGTGGCGAGCTCGTTTTTCCCAATCCTTCGATACAGGATTTCCTGCTTTCCCGCCGCCGTGTCGAAATACCACGAGTTGCCACGATGCACGAGCGGAATGGGAGTGGGCCAGTTTTCCGCTCCGATGTAGAGAGTCGTCGTGCCATCGGGTTCCATCACGAGGCGATGCATCTGCTGGTATTTCTGGACGAATCGATCTCGATCACTCTTGTCCTCGGCATCATCGCCCGAGGACACGATGCTCATCGCGTTCGATCCCAGGATCTTCAACAATGATGCCTGGTCGCCATCGCTGAGGGCCGCAAGCAATGCCTTAGTCGCCCCCGCTGCGGAAGGAAATGTCTCCTGGCCGGCTTGCGGTGGGTCGAATTTCCGTTCCGTCGAGGCCTGGGCGCCGGATTGCCCTGCCGCCAAGCCTGAAGCAAATGCCAGAACCGTGAGAGTGGTAACGGCAACCATGCGATTAATGCCAGCCCGGTAGCCTCCAGAAGAGCGTTTTTCTAATTTCATAGCATCCATATCCTTTTCCTCGCGCGCTTCAAGCCCGAAGCGTCCTCAACTAGCTACGCGGCTATCGCCTGCCTCCGCCTCCGCCGCCAGCGTGACCGAAACCCCCACCGTGAAACCCTCCTCCGCCAAAGCTGGATTGCCCCCGCGAGGAAAAACCCCGCGCTTCTCCACCGCGGCTGAATCCGCTGAAGGCGCCAGAGCGCGTACCGCTAAAACTTCTGCCGCCGCCGAAACCTCTGCCGCCAGCTCCGGCAAATCCCCGGGCGACGCGATCGCCCCGCCCATAAGGCGCGAACCCTCGGTAATTTCCGTGAAAGTAGGCGTTGCGGTCATAGAACGCGTGGCTGTGAAACGCATACGGACCGCCTCCAAAACGAACGTATCCGTGGTGCCAATCAAGCCCCCAGCCATTCCAGCCCCAGCCGAATCCGAAGAAGGGGCTAATGCCGAAGCCGATCCCGAACGAGATATATGGCCCACCAACACCCCACCAGGGATAGAACCCGGGCCAAAGTACGACCGGATACCCGTAGACCAACTCGGGATCGTACTCCGGAACGTAGACGACCTCCGGATCCGCCGGCTCAATATCAAGGTCGGAACCATGGTCCTCCACTTTCTGCTGAGGCGTAGTTTTTAAATTGCCTGCCTCCTTGGCTTTCTTGCGCATGTACTGGACGGCCTGCATCACATCGGCTTGCTGGTTGAGATTGGCATCGCCAAGTTCGGAGGTCCAAGACAGATTCTTGTCCAGGTTTGCCAGCACGGAGGGAAACTGGGTAAGAGCTTTCACGCTCGGATCCCAGTCCTGCTGATCTACGGCGTCGCCCAGATCCTTACCCTTCAGATTTGGATTCTGTTGAAGGAATCGTTCTGCCTCGACAATTTGCGTTGGGTAGGCGGCCGCAGCAAGAATCTGCGCCACGAGAGCGTCGGGGTAGAGTGCAATCGGAGCCACCAACTGTTGCAACTGTTCGGGAGACAAGGGCGCGGTCGGCGGCTGGCCCGGGGCTGCCGGCGGAGAAGGAGCTTGTGCCGGAGGCTGATCTTGCGCCCAGGCAGAAGTAGCCGGAAATGGTCCAGTAACGATCGACAACGCGAGCGCGCAGGCAATCACAGCGCCGCCTGACTTCATAGACAATTTCAATTTCATACACTCTCCTGCTTACTTGTTCCCAAGACGCAGAATCCGTAATTCGAGTACGACAAAATTCGCATACATAGAATACAGATGCCGAAAATTGCCTCCGCGTTACATCCATCCCCATGAGCCACGAGCGGCAATGCGAGACGCTGCCGTTTCAGCGTGGCCCGGCCAGCACGTAAACCTTCGCCGCGGAAACCAGTTCCGCGTTGGGCACCTCGGTCATGAGCTTTACTCGCTGCCACCCACTTTTTTTCTGTGGCTTGGGCGTAAAAGTCAGCACGTACTGATGGGCCAAGTGCCGTTCCACATCCTCCAGGTAAGGATCGAAGTTTACCGGCGGACCAGTGAAACCGATGGAATACGATTCGCCACCCGTCTCGTCCGTCAGGCGCGAAAGGTAAATCTGACCCCAGTAGGTTCGCCAGTAGCTATGACTGGAGTGACCAATGCCGGGCGTATAGATCGCATAGACCACGATCCCGGCACGCTGCGCATCATCGATTGCCGCGCTTAGATACGGATCCTCCGGATCTCCGCTTCCGTAGTATCGATCAATTCCATCGGTTACCATCAGGACCGCCCGGCGGGCGGAACTCTCCGGCCAGCGTTTGATCAGGTCGCTGAGAGAGAAATAAGGGCTGCCATTGATACCGCTCGCTCCCACCGGAAGCCGCAAGGATTGCGCAGCCAGAGCATGATCGCCGGTGAGGTTCTGCTGCACTTTCGCGGTGCCGTTCTGCATGTAAGCGAGCGCAACCTTCGTGGAAGCCGGCTGCGACGTGATGAATTGACGGAGGCTCCCCAGCTGCGAGCCGACACTAGAACTAGAACCGTCGTCGAGAAGAACAAAAAGTTCGAGCGCCGCGTTGTCTCCCTGCGCGGGCACCCAACCGGTGACTTCGTCGCGATCGTGCCCCTCGTATACCATCACATCGCGACGGCCAATGTCCGGTACGTCTGTGCCATGGCGAGCTTCGACGGTGACCAGCAAGTGGGCCGGCGTACCCTCTGGGGCCGCATTCTGCGCCAGAAGCCTGCCGCTAATGGGTGTCCCCAAAGCCCAACAGAGCAGGACGGCGCTCATATACTTGGCTTTCTTCATGAAGACTTCCTCCTTCGCCACGGGCCCGGGCCCGTTGTTCTGTTTGGACTGCAAACACCCTCAATTAATAGATGCTCCGGCGACGACTCTCGGCAACATCTGTTTCGTTTACACTGCAATAGGAAACCATCAGTAGGAAACCATGGCGAACTCCACGTCGAATCGCAGACACGGCGGCACCGGGCTTGCCAGCGATCAGCCACAGGCGCCGGAACCGTCATTTTCGGAGCGGGCGCGCACTCTCGTTTACCTGGGACGAATTGGCAGCCTCTCCACTATCTCGCGCAAACAGCCCGGGTTTCCTTTCGGATCCGTAATGCCCTACGGGCTGGATGAGCGGGGACGTCCGATATTCCTTATCAGTACGATGGCGATGCATACACAGAATCTGCAGAGCGATCCCCGCGCCAGCCTGCTAATCACACAGGCTGCGGGAGACGGCGATCCGCTGGGATCGTCGCGGGTGACGTTGATAGGTAATGTTGGGACCATTCCCGATCCGGAGGTGGCCGATGCCCGCAAGCTCTACGTGGAGCACTATGCCAATAGCAAGTACTGGGTAAACTTCGGCGATTTTTCTTTTTATCGAATGGACGTGCTGGACGTTTACTACGTGGGCGGCTTCGGAGTGATGGGATGGGTGCAGGCGCGTGATTATGATGGTGCGCAGCCCGATCCTCTAGCCGATGTAGCGGCGGGAATTATCGAACACATGAATGCCGATCACAAAGATGCGCTTGTTTTGCTGGCCAAGACGTGCGCCGGGATTGAGTCGCAAGAAGCTTCCATGACCTCGGTGGATCGCCTGGGATTTCAGGTACGCTTGAAGACTCGGGACGGCGTGCGCGGAGCGCGCATCGGCCTTCTGCACGAAGTAGGGAATGCGAACGAGGCCAGGAAGGTACTGGTCGAGATGGTGCAGAGGGCGCGTCAGCAGCCCTAAAGTCCGAGACCGGCTAGGAATGCTTTCGGCAAACGAAAAGCCCGTCATCCTTGAGCGGAGGACGGGCATTTGATCGCTTTCGAGAGCTCAGACAGCCTGAACGTTCTCGGCCTGCCAGCCCTTGGGGCCTTTGGTCACGTCGAACTGCACGGTTTGGCCTTCTTGCAGGCTGCGGAAGCCGCCCGCCTGAATCGCTGAGAAATGCACGAAGACGTCTTCGCCATTCTGACGGCTGATAAAGCCATAGCCTTTGGCGTCGTTAAACCACTTCACTGTTCCTTGTTCTGCCATTGATAGTCCTATTCCTGTTCCTTGAAATGTGCTATGGAAGATTCGCTGCTAGTGAGGGGCGACGCTGGTTGGCGATTACGACCTTCAATTGCTTGTGAGTCAAACTTAGCTGATTTTCATTATACACGATGTCCGAAAATTGGACAGAAAAAATTCGGTTGCCCTCAGAATGCCGGCTCAGGGCTCGATCTCAAGCTAATCCGGCTTCGACGTGCGCGGTCCACAGGTTCCTGCTGTGGAAGTTCACGTCAGCGTCGCTTCCCGACTCGAGCTCGCGACGCGCCGGCTCGTGACGGCGACAGTCTCAGCGGCCTCCCGCATGGGAATCCGACAGATGATCTAGGAAACCTATCGCAGCCAGGATCGGCAGCAGGAACTGTTCAACCATGGCGCCACGCAACCTCGACCGGTGGAACACCACTATGGCCCGGCTCGCGACTCGCGAGTAATCGCGGGCGAGCCTTCGTGGAAAGGCGATTTTTCTTTTCTGGGAAAGCTCGGCCGGGAGTCGTGGACTGATCCGGGCGGATTGGGGAGCACCTCACATTATGCACAACTTCCTCGACAGCGTTCCTGTGCAAGGTTGTACGGTCGCAAGGCAAGGGGATCTTTTCGCTGGCAAGTGGCTTCCGGACGAGGCCTAAAATCCTTACGACGACCGTCGAAATCTCCTGGCCTGGTCGTCAAATGGCCGATAAAAGTTGCACTGGCACCGAAATCGGGCCTCGATACCAGCACGCGGAGGCACCTCCGCCCGCCGCATTGCGACGGCCCTCCCCTAACCGACTTGTTAGCTCATTCTGCAGGTCCTCGTGCTCTGAATTAGTATGTTCGTTGCCATTTGGCACTTTTCAACCGCTAAAGAGGACTCTGACTTATGGGCCGAAGGAAAAACGACACGATCAGCCGCGCCAGCCGCCGCTCATTTCTTAAAACCACCGTCATCGCCGGTGCGGCTGCGACCCTGACTCCTGGTTATCCTGCGCTGGGTGCGGCCCGCGAGATCGCCGGGCCCGAACCGAACCTCGATATCAAGTCTTTCGAACTCGATGAGATAACCATCTCCGATCTGCAGGACGGAATGAAGTCCGGCCGGTTCACGGCACGGTCACTGGTGGAAAAATACTCGGCCCGCATCGACGAAATCGACAAGCACGGCCCCGCTATGAACAGCGTCCTCGAGCTGAATCCCGAGGCTCTCTCGATCGCCGACGCACTCGATCAGGAACGAAAATCGAAAGGCCCGCGCGGACCGCTACACGGCATTCCAGTGCTGATCAAAGACAATATTGATACCGCCGACCGGATGATGACCACGGCCGGTTCGCTTGCCCTGCTCGGCTCCAGGCCGTCGAAAGATTCTTTCGTCGCCGAAAGGCTACGTGCGGCTGGCGCCGTCATCCTCGGCAAAACCAACCTGAGCGAATGGGCGAACATACGCTCCAGCCACTCGACCAGCGGATGGAGCGGCCGCGGCGGACTCACTAAGAATCCCTACGCGCTTGATCGCAACCCCTGCGGCTCGAGTTCAGGGTCTGGTGCGGGCGTGTCGGCGAATCTTTGCGCAGCTGCCATCGGTACGGAGACCGACGGCTCCATCGTCTGTCCTTCGTCATCGAATGGCATTGCAGGCATCAAGCCAACGGTCGGCCTGGTAAGCCGCGGCGGCATCATTCCAATCTCCCACAGCCAGGACGGCGCTGGCCCCATGTGCCGGACGGTGCGCGACGCGGCGATTATGCTGGGCGCGCTCACCGGCATCGATCCCCGGGACTCTGCTACGCATGCCAGCCAAGGCAAGTCGTCCACAGACTACGCTCAGTTCTGCGATCCCAGTGGACTTAAAGGTGCCCGCATCGGCGTGGCGAGAAAATACTTCGGCTTCAATGATGCGGTCGATGCTCTCATGGAGCAATCTCTCGATGTCATGAAGAAGCAGGGAGCCACGCTGATCGATCCGGCCGACATCGAGACTCTGGGTAAGTTCGATGAAAGTGAACTGCTGGTCTTTATGTATGAACTGAAGGCCGACCTGAACGCGTATCTTGCAGGCCTGGGCCCGAATTCTCCCGTCCGGACGTTGAAAGAGATCATCGACTTCAACGATCGCAATCGAGAAAAAGAAATGCCCTATTTTGGGCAGGATCTATTTGTCAAGGCCGAGGCCAAGGGGCCACTGACGGAAAAGGCGTATCTCGATGCGCTGGAGAAGAACCATCAACTCGCCCGCATCGAGGGCATTGACTCCACCATGGACAAGTATCATCTTGACGCCACGGTTGCACCCACGGGCGGTCCCGCTTGGATCACGGATCTGGTGAACGGCGATCACGTGGCTGGTGGCAGCTCAAACGCTGCGGCGGTCGCAGGTTATCCGAATATTAACGTCACAGCCGGATTCATTTCCGGCCTGCCGGTCGGAATCTCTTTCTTCGGTCGGGCGTGGAGCGAACCCACTCTGATCCGCCTCGCCTTTGCCTTTGAGCAAGCTACAAAAGCTCGCCAGTCCCCGCGCTTCTTATCTACGATTGGAGCCGGATAAACCGGATAAATCGTGAGGGGATCTGCCTCCCGATCTCTTCCCGATCAGCAGAGCGGCTCAAATTGTTCTTAAAATAGTTCCCGCCTTGACTAAAAGTCGCTCTAATTTCTTACTCGGCTCTTGCAGCCGTGTTAGCCTTACTGACACAGGGGGTACTAATGATGATCAACAAAGTAGTTGCTTCCCTGCGGAAGGAATACTCTCGTCTCGAACAAGAGATGGGACAAGTAGGGAAAGCGCTCGACGCGCTCGGTCACGCCGGCGGGAGAAAGCTCAAGAAGACGGGTCGTAGCTTGAGCAAGGATGCCCGCAGACGAATCGCCGAAGCGCAAAAACTACGCTGGGCGAAAGTCCGAAAGGCTGCCGCCAAGCTAGGGAAGTCGTAGGTTGCAGTAGGGCTTTCGCAAGCACCGCAGCCGGCCTCGTTCGTAACTTCCCGTAGAACTTGCGGACGAGGCCCAAGCTTCGGAAGTACATCCTCGATCGAATAAATCTTAAGAGCTCTCCAGTTACCAGCTAAGTCCAGCGAAACCATCTCAAAGCCAGAACGAAGGAAACTCCGCCCCAGAGAAACATCACTAATAGCCGCGGCCACTGATGGAGCAGTGGCGTACCCTCCAGAATGCTGGCGCGTAAGGCATCGTTCAGAGCGGTAAGTGGAAGCACCTTGATAAGCGGTTGAATTACTGCGGGGAACCTCTCGTAAGAGAAGAATACTCCAGAAAAGATCCACATGGGCATCATCACCAGATTCATGAGCCCGCTGACGCTCTCGATTTTCTGGGCGCGGCTCGCGGTCAGCAAGCCAACTCCGCCAAAGCACATCGCACCTACGGCGCCGAGGAAGACGATAGCCAATACCGACCCCAAAACCTTCATGTGAAAAACAATGACACCAAGCGTCAGGAGCAATCCGATCTCAATAATCATCAGCAGCAGACGGCTCGACATGAGCGCGAGCAAGAAATCGCCGCGGCGCATGGGCGTTCCCACGAAGCGCTTCAGCAGTTTGCGCTGCCGCATGTCGACCAACGCGAAACCGATACCCCACATGCCGGAGTTCATCAGGTTCATCCCCAATAAGCCGGGAATCAGAAAGTCGATGTAGCGCGAGCCGGGCTCGGAAGAGATTACTACCGTCGTGGCGACCATATCTTTGCGGCCGGCTGCCGTTTGCAGCGCATTGTCCGCTTCAGTTTTTGCGAGAACACTCTCTGGCCGCGCCGGATCGTAGCGATACTGCAGTCCTCCTTTTCCGTCGGGTTCGACTACGAGATCGTACTTTCCCAGCCGAAAGCCTTTCCGGGCCGTCGCCCCGTCTTCCAGCTCCAGTTTGAACAAGGCATGCTGCGGGGAGCGTTGCAACAACTCTTCCGCCTCCCGTGCTCCCGCTCCTGCGACAATGGCAACGGAGGATGCGTCCGCTGGCTTATTGCGGAAAGCGATGCCGAGTCCCAGCGCCAGCAGCAGCGGGAACACGAATACCCAGAAGACGACTTCCGGTTCGCGCTTCAACTCCAGCATGCGGGCCATCAGGAGATGAACGTAACCGGACCATCTGCCATTACGCTTCGGAGGTCGACTTCGCGAGGCCACGGGTCTTGTATCCGGAGTTTGCTGTGCAATCGCCATGACTTTACCCTCGCAACCTATTCTTCCCGCAGATGCCGTCCGGTGAGCCGCACAAACACATCTTCCAGACTGGCCTGACGCGTGGTCAGATGTTGCAGCTGGCTACCCTGCTTTCCGACCGCTTCCAACAGTGCCGGAATCGCTAAGTGCGGCTCCCTCACATTGAGTGCCAACATGCCGTCGTCCTCCCGCACCGACTCGACGCTAGGCAGCGCACGCCACACGTCCAAAGCTGCGCCGTCAGAATTTCCGCTCACGGCAAACTCCACCACATGGTGGCCACCGAGCCGCTCGATCAGATTCGCGGGCGAACCCTCGGCGATGATCTGACCGTGATCGACGATGGCCAACCGGTCGCACAGGCGCTCGGCTTCATCCATGTAATGGGTGGTGAGCAGCACGGTGCCACCTTGGCGTTGAAACTCGCGAATAATGTCCCATAGTTGCCGCCGGCTCTGCGGATCAAGGCCCGTGGTCGGCTCGTCCAGAAAAAGAATCTTCGGATTGCACACCAGCGCCGTCGCTACCGCCAGGCGCTGCCTCTGCCCGCCCGAAAGCTTTCCAACCCACGCATCGGCCTTCTCCGTCAGTTGCAACTCCTCAAGCACCGCATCGGACGAACGCGGCTCGCGGTAGAAGCTGGCAAACAATTCTATGGTTTCACGAACGGAGAGTTTCTCGGAAAGCCGGGTTTCCTGCAGGGAAATTCCGAGCCACTCCCGCATTTGGCGCGCGTTCTCGCGCCAGGAGTGGCCGAAGATCGACACCTCGCCTGAAGTCGGCTGAAGCAGCCCTTCGAGGATTTCGATAGTCGTGGTCTTCCCTGCTCCGTTCGGCCCGAGGAGGCCGAAACATTCTCCGGTCTGAATCTCGAGGTTCAGGCCGCTCACCGCTTCGACCTTACCGTCGTAGGTCTTGCGCAAGTCGCGACACTGGATGGCGACAGCCACGCAGGCATTCTAACGAAATAATCGAAGGCGCGGATGATCGATCTTGGCGCCCGCCAGTCTTCGACATGCTTGCTTGCATGCGACTGTAAATGTCCTGCTAAAATAGCGCATCGCCGGATCTCGCTTCGGCATCTTTTTCTCATGCGCACCCCCAGACGCGGCTTCACTTGACGGGTCACCTTCTGAGACACTCCTCTGTCGTTTCCGACCCGTTCGCAACTGCCAGTTCTCAGTTGAGCATTTAAAAGGAAGCCGCTTATGCTGCCCAAGCTTTGCCTATCCACATCTCTATTATTCCTGCTCACTGTATCCCTCGCCGCCCAGGATTCGCGCCACTTCACCTTTCATTACGCCTTCACGGTAAAGAATCTCGCGGCTGGGAAGAAAGTTCGCATCTGGGTCCCGGAGGCGCGCTCGGATTCTTTTCAGGAAGTCAGGATCGTCTCGGCCCAAGGCGATCTGCCGTTGAAAATGACAAAAGAAACGAAGTATGGCAACCACATTTATTATGCCGAGACCCGTTCTGCGCAGCCGGAACTGCACTTCGACATTGAATATGACGTGATCCGCCATGAGCGCGTCGCACTCGGGCAGCCCGCACCCCACGTTGTTCGCGTTTCACTCTCCTCCGCGGAAAAGCGGCAAGACTTGCAGCCTGACGTCCTCGTACCTGTGACCGGATTGCCCGCTGATTTGGCCGCTAGAGTCACCGCCGGTAAGACTCAGCCGCTCGACAAAGCCCGCGCCATCTACGACTACGTATTCACGACCATGCGCTACGACAAGACCGGGACCGGCTGGGGACATGGAGACGTTCTCTATGCTTGCGACGCGAAGAAAGGCAATTGCACCGACTTTCATTCATTGTTCATTGCCATGGCTCGTTCGCAGGGCATTCCGGCGCGCTTCGAAATCGGATTTCCGCTGCCGTCGGATGAGCATTCCGCTGAGATTGCCGGGTACCACTGCTGGTCTGATTTCTATATCGAGGGCAAGGGCTGGATTCCGGTGGATATTTCCGAGGCCTGGAAGCATCCGGAAAAGCGCGAGTACTTTTTCGGCTCGCACGACGTGAACCGCATACAATTCAGCATGGGCCGCGATCTGCGCCTCAGTCCCCCGCAGGAGGGCAAGCCGCTGAATTATTTTGTGTATCCCTATGTGGAGGTCGATGGGCGGGAATATCCGAACGTGTCGCTGGGCTTCTCATTTGCCGATGCAGGCGCAGCAGTCGCGATGAAATAGCTCTTGATGACGAGGTTTTGGATTCAAGCTTGTCGGCCGCTTATCGCATCACCGAAATCTCGTTTGGCCCGCTGGGCGGTTGCGGCAGGTCTGGTGGCGGCATCATCGGTGGCGGCGCAGCTCCGTTTGCCGGCTTGGGCACGTCTTGCTGATCCTCTCCCGGACGCCTGAGACTGGGAGCATTCGCCGGACTCTGTTCCGGTTCCTTCTCTTTCTTCGCTTCTTTGTCCAAGTCCGGCTGCAAGACAACTTCCCTGTCGGTGCGTACGATCTTTTCGCCATCCACCTTCATGGTCTCGACCCGGACTACCTCATCGCCCACGAAGCGAACGAAATCCACATCGGCCGGAGCCTCGCCGTAAATCCATTCTTCGTAGTCCGTTTCGCCGGCGCGCTCCCGCACTTTTTTCGGGGGCTTGCCTTTGGCGTGAATCACCATCTCCTGATTCATGCCCACGAGCACGTGATGCGCCTGGATCGCCTCTTTCACCTTCGGGGGAACCGTATCCAGATATGCCTGTTCCTTGTTGCGTGCGTTGAAGTCCAGCGCTGGATAAAGCAGGTCGCGCAACTGACCCGCCGTCATCTCGGGAACATACTTGTCGAAATAGACGTCAAGATATGAGCCATGAGGATTCGCTTGCGGTTCGTTCGGTCCCGTGTTGAGCGGCCCATTGGCCCCGGAAATCTCTACCCTCTGATACCACTTCTGCCTACGAATCGGTCCGCCGTTGAGCTCGAAATGAATGTGATCGTCCTTGATCTGAACAAAAGAGATATGCGCGGGATCTCCCGGTTTCACCGCCGGCCCCCAAAGATTGAGCGCCTGCTGCAGTTCTTCGCCGTTCGGGGTGACTACCCCCTGCTTCAACTGCAGGCCCTTCCTGCCCATCGGGAAAGCGGTCCGCGCATAAACCAGCTGGGTTTCGAAATCGCGGATGATCTCATAGCGCGTCTGTTTCGATATGTGCGGCGCATTCGAAGCGATGGGCGGAGCGGCGGGTTGCCCTGATTGGGCGTGTGGAACGGCATCGGAAGGTTGCGATTGAGAAGACGGGTTCGCAGTCTGCGCTCTGCTGCTTTGAGCAGAAATGACCAATGCGACGGCAATAACCCGGAGAACCACCAGAGGCGCCCTGCCAAGAATACGGTCCATAACCTACCCCAGGCCGAATAATTCACCCCATTATAGCGCCGGACGCGGACTCCGGTGGCAAAATGCATCCTCGCCAAATTCCGTCGCAAATCGACCTTCTGGTGCCGGTTTAGCTGAATTTTGAATTGACATCAATATCGGTTTGGGGCAAACTTTCCGCACTCGCTTTTACGCCACATTTGTCCATTGCCGGTTTTGGTCCCGGATTCTGAATTCCGTTCGATCGAGTGAGATTCGTCAGTTGCCGCCTCCACCTGCCTCCGAACCCGACCTCCGTCGGCGTCTGTCGTTTGCATCGCAGACTGCCGCCAGTCTTGACCTAAACGAGGACTCCACCGCGACCGCTCTGCTGACGGTCTTGCGCAACGCTTTGGCAACTGGAGGCCATGCTCCGGAGACAATACTGCGCGCGATTGCCGACACGGCGCGAATTCTGACTGGAGCGAACGGAACTGCGATCGCGCTGCGGACCAACGGTGAAGTTGTGTGCCGGGCACGAAGCGGCGACGTCGCCCCTGAATTGGGCGCTTTGCTGAATGTGGACTCGGGGATCTCCGGTGAATGCTTCCGTTTATCCAGAGTGCTTCGCTGTGACGACACGGAAAGCGACAACCGCGTGGAACCCGAGGTTTGCCGCACTCTTGGGATTCGCTCGATCGCCGCCGTGCCCTTGCGCGCTGCCGAGGGAGCGTTCGGGATCATCGAAGCGTTCTCCAGTCAGCCCAGCGCGTTTGCCCACGAGCAAATCAAGTCTCTCGAGGATTTGGGTGAGATTGCCGAAGCCGCCCTCCTGCAGGAGTCCAGGGCAAAGATCTCGACTCCCCCTCTAGCCAGCAGTCTGGTGGGACTTCCGGAAATCCTGGCTGCTTCGACAGCGCGCCCGGAGAGAACTTCCGCTGCTCGAGTTAAGGAAGCAGTTCGAGAGACGAAACGGCGTTCCTGGATTCTGGGCGGGGCTGTGGCCCTGGTGGTAATGGCATTGCCTTCCGCGGTCGTCTGGTGGACTTGGCATGAATCGGTCGGGAAGTCTGCCCGCCAGTCGACGGCGCAGACACACGCCACGCTCGATACCTCGAACGTCGCCGGAGCAGTCGTGCTCCCTTTGCAACCTTCACCCACAGCTGGCAGCGAGAAAGCTTACCGCTCGCGGACGAATGGGGTGGTGCGGAATGCAGCCAGCATTCAACCCCTGGAAGATGCGCAGGGCACGCGTGGGTTGAGTGCCCCGACGAAAAACTTTATTCTCCCGGCCGCGTCCCGGGAATCGCCGCTACGATCGTCGGCCGCCATTCCGCCGCTTGAGCTTCCATCACTAGTTGCAGCTACAGCCGCGAATAGCGAACCGTTGGGAAATATAGTTTCCCCGCCGCCCTCCTTGCCACGACTTGAAATCACGATCTCCCAAGGCGTAAAGGAAGCTAACCTCATCCACCAGGTTGCACCGGTATATCCCTGGGGGGCGCTGGTCCGACATCTAGAAGGGGCGGTAAATTTGGAGGTCTCGATTGCCGAGGATGGAACCATCGGAGCTGTTAAGATTCTAAGCGGACAACCGCTCTTAGCTGCGGCCGCGGTGACAGCGATCCATCAATGGCGCTACACGCCGTCTCTGCTCAATGGCAAGCCGGTCTCAGTGCAGAAGAAGATCACGGTCGACTTCAAGCTTCATTGAAGTGAACCTGGGGATGAGGGCTGAGGAGAACTATCTCCGAACACATCGCTCAGACGCGCTCCGGACCGCGCTTCTTATGTTGCTGGCATTTTTTCATGATGGCAGAACGGAGCCGGCTGCGGAGGTCTTCGGGCAACTCGTACAGTTGTGAATCGCGATAGATCTCGATGGTCTTCTTGGTGGTGTCACAGACTACATAGCAGTTGTGGCACCAAGAAAGGTGGTTCTCCAACTCGACTTTTGTAGGTTCGTCGAGGACGCCGTCCAAGTAATTGGTCAGCTCGTGCAAAAATTCAGAGCATTTCACTGTTTGCCATCTCCACTCTCGCGTTTCTGGAAGTACCGTCCCAACCGCTCCCGAAGCTGCAGTCGCGCACGCAGCAGTCTCGACTTCACCGCAGGGACGCTCAATTCCAACGCCGCCGCGGTTTCTTCGGTCGACAATCCTTCCACGTCTCTCAGCACAAACACGGTCCGAAAGCCTGGGGGAAGACCCTGGATCGTCTTACTTAAAATCTCTTGCAACTCCCCCTGCGTATACTGCTGCTCCGGATTCGGGCTCCAATCCGCGATCTCACGCGGCAGCGAGTCATCTTCCGTTTTGATGTCCTCATCCAGCGATACGGTGCGCTCGGGTTTCTTGCGGCGCAATTTCATCAACGCTTCGTTGACGGCGATGCGCACCAACCATGTATAAAATTTTGACTGCTCCTGGAATTTCGCCAGGTTGCTGTACGCCTTCAGAAAGGCTTCCTGCACCACGTCTTCCGCATCCTCGCGGTTCTGCGTGATGTGTTGCGCGATCCGAAAAACGTTACGGTCGTACCTGCGCACCAACTCTTCAAATGCCGAGTCGTCGCCTTGCTTGGCGGCCCGCACCAGTGTTAACTCATCACTGACAGGCCCCTCTAGTTTGTTTTGGATGGCTCCCATTCTCTCGACGATGCAGTATTTTGATTGCGCCTCACAAACCGCGGCACACCAAGGTAATCATTATTCTACTTGGGAAGGTGTGGATTTGCCCAATGGCGGGCTGAAGCCGACCCAGGGTCACCTGCCGCTCAGGCTTCGGCGTCTCGAACACCACGCTAGCAAGGCTCGTTCCAGAACCGCGAACTTCGCACGCGTGGCACCCGGTGTCAAGATACTAATCCTCGAACCGCGATCGCGCTTTTACCGCAGACCGATTTGCGTTAGAGTCGAAGTTCGCGGTCGCGCGGTCGAACAGGTACCGAAGTACTCTGGGACCGTCCTGCAAGTGCCGTATAATCAGCATTTAGAGCCGTGCTAAGGCCACGGCCAAGGGACGGCGCGATTCTTAAGGGGAAAACGGTCTTCAGCATGGCGGAACGGAACCAGAATCAAGGACAGGAAATCGAGCAGGTCGTGGCGCGCGCCGTGTCTCAAGCCCTTCAGGAACAGATCCCAAAATTGCAGGAGCAGATTGCGCAACGCGTGCTGCAGGCGTTGCCAGCGTCCGAAAGCGAAGCTCCCGGCGCTCCGCGAGAAAATCCCGGCGCGCTGGTGCATGCAGTCGCGAGTATTCATGCGGGCTCCACACAGAAAGAAATCCTGCGAGCTTTGTTGGATGCTGGAAGTGAGCACTGTTCTCGCATCGCGCTATTCGTGGTGAAAGCCGGAGCAGCTTCCGGCTGGCAATCCCGCGGCTTCGGCGATGAGGAAGCGGTCAAGGATTTTCCGCTCGATTTGCATGCGGGACCGGTGGCCCACACTTATCAGAATCGAGTGGCGACGCCGGGAAACATCGCGGAGATGGGTGGACAATTTGTCGGGCAATTCGGTAGTCCATCGAATGAGCAGATCCTGGTGCTACCGCTCGCGCTCAAGGACAAGGTGGCTGCCCTGGTTTATGCCGACGGCGGCGACACTTCAAAACTGAGCTCCAATTCTCTGGAATTGCTGGTGCTCGCCACCAGCGCCTGGTTGGAGGTAATTTCGCTGCGCAAGCAGGCGGCCGCCAGAGAAGATATCGACGCGGGAGCCGCAGTCGAGAGATCAGCTCCACCGGTGCAAACCGTTTCTTCGTTTTCCGATCCCTTCGCCGCGCACGCCCCCGAGCATGTCCCCTCTCGACGCCAGCCGGAGCCCGAACCTGCGGCTGAAGTGGTTGAAGTGGCTTCGGCACATGCGGCGAGCGCGGCGGCACCGGCTGCGGCTACTGATCCTTTGGCCGGACTCTCTCCCGCAGATGCCGACATTCATCGCAAAGCGCAGCGATTCGCACGCCTGCTGGTCGATGAAATCAAGCTTTACAACCAGGCAAAGGTCGCGGAGGGTCGGCGCAACAGGGATTTATACGACCGTTTGAAAGAAGACATCGATAAGAGCCGCGGCACCTTCCACAAGCGCTATGGCAGCACGGTCGCGGCCAGTGGGGATTATTTCCAGAACGAATTGGTGCGCAGTCTGGCGGAAGACGACGTCTCCGTGATGGGAACGAATTTCCGCCGTTAGTTTTCGACTTTCTCTGGCAGTCGCGTCTACGCGAAAAGTTAACAGTGGTTCGATCAGGTTCCAAGGTTTGGCGGGTAATCGCAGCTGCAGTTCTCTGTAGCTTGTTTGGCGCTCTGCCGGCTTCGGCAGAAGTGCTTTCGTTATTTTTGTCCGCTTCGCACGAGGATCAAGCGGCCCCTTCCGCAGGAACGGCGAGCGCTCCGAAAAAGAATCCGGCCAAGAAAGCAGCTGCCACCAAGCAAAGCGCCAAGCGCCATTATGTGAATGCCCGGAAGCCACGCACGATTTCTCCGCGCGTCCGGCGCATGCGGCAGGCCTTCGTGGCGTCGACCAACTTGCGGCCTATGGCTCAACAGCTCTTGCAGGACCGTTCGCTGCCAGCCTACGCCGGAGTGCAAGGCTACGCGCTCGCCCATGCCCGGGAAGACGCGGGAGCTTTGGCTTGGCTGGTGCTCGGTTATGCGCACGTGTTGGACAAAGACTATGCCAAAGCCATCGAACCGCTGAGCCGGGCCAAGATCCATGCGGGAGATCTGGGAGATTACGTCGCTTACTATCTCGGAACTTCTTACTTGGAAACCGGACACACGGCAGAAGCATTGGCCACTTTGGCGGACTTCGCCAAACTGCATCCTGATTCTCTGCTGGGACGCGACGCCCAGGTGAGCTATGCCGACGCCCTGCTGCTCGAGGGGCAAGCCGCCGAGGCAACTTCTTTGCTGGAACGAATTCGCCTGCCGATCCGTTCGGATGTGGAATTTGCGCTGGGCCGCGCGTATGCTGCGTCCGGGCAAACTGCGAAAGCCGCCGAGACGCTGGACCATATTTACTACACCATGCCCGCCGCCACCGAGGCCGACGCGGCCTACGCCGAACTGATGAAGCTGCCGTCGGTTCCGCCTCCGACGGTTGCTCAGCTCAAAACCCGGGCGGAGGCGCTGATCAGCAGGCACCGTTATACCGATGCAGCGGACGAGTATCGAAGCTTGGTGAATGCAACCAGCCCTGACGACCGGCCTAAGATGCAACTGGCATTAGCCGACGCTTTACACCGCGGTGGCAAGAACCGCGACGCCAAGCAAGAGCTCGATTCGCTAGGCACTTTGAGCGGTGAACTCAATGCGCAGCGGTTATATCTTCTAGGCCAAGTCGCATGGGCCGCAAACGATAACGACGCGTTCTACCGGACGGTCGACCAGTTGCGGCAGGTCGATCCGACTAGCCTGTGGCTCGAGCAGGCACTGCTCTCGGCGGCCAACTTGCATCTGGTGCATCACGAGTACGACCAGGCCCTCGACGCATTTCGTGAGGCGCAGGAACGTTTCCCCGATGGTCCGCGGGCTTCCTATGTGCATTGGAAGGCGGCCTGGCTGACCTTGCGGCAGGGGCGCAACGAGGATGCCAAGAAAGCTTTCGAAGAACAAATCGCACTCTATCCTTCCGGCGGAGAAACTCCCGCGGCTCTCTATTGGCGCGCTCGTCTGGCTGAGGAAGACAATCAGTTCGCCATGGCACGCGCCTTTTATCAAAAACTTTCGGACCGCTATCGAAACTTCTATTATGCCGAACTGGGCCGGCAGAGGTTGAAGGATCTCCCTGCGACCGCTGATGCTGGAACGCAATATGCCCTGCTCGATCGCGTCCCTGCGCTCGACAGCAGTGGCAGGGTGACGGATTCGGAACCGCCCTCGGATGAGCTGCACGTGCAGAAGGCAGAACTACTGGCGAACGGAGGGCTGGTTGATTTTGCGGTGCGTGAACTGCAAGCCGGTGCTACCACCGACGGTGGAAGCTGGGCGCCGGCGGAGACCGCACAACTCTATGTAGAGACCGGGCATTATGACCGCGCCATCGAGTACATGAAGCATTCTGCGCCCAACTACTTTGCGCTCGACATTCCGGACTTACCGCGAAAATATTGGGAAGCGCTTTTTCCGAAACCCTACTGGATGGATTTGAAACGATCTTCGGCAGCCAACGGACTGGATCCCTATCTGGTCGCTTCCCTGATCCGGCAAGAATCCGAGTTCAACCCCGTTGCAGTTTCGCGCGCCAATGCGGTTGGACTGATGCAGTTGCTGCCGAAGACCGGAAAACTGGTGGCGAAAGAAGTGAAGTTGAAGCGCTATAACGCCAGCCAGTTGTTCACTCCCGCGGTGAATATGCAATTGGGCACTCGCTATTTCAGAGGGATGGTCGACAAATTTGGAGGATCGTTCGAGTACGCACTCGCCGCCTACAACGCGGGATCGGACCGAGTGAACGAGTGGCTTGCCCAGGGAAAATATCGCGATCCGCAGGAGTTTGTCGAATCGATTCCCTTCACCGAGACGCGCGAATACGTGCAGGCTATACTGCGCAACGCGAGTGTATATAAACAGCTGTACGGGACACCGTAGCGGTGGAGCCTGATGGAAGACCAGCCCGCCAACGTTTAAGACGACTGTTTAAGACGATCATGACCAGAAGCAACACCACCAGAAAGGAATATCCTGCACCAGACCGTACTCCGCGCGGATTCGACGAGGTCAATGCTTGTCGGAACCGGTGACTTTCGTTACCTGACAGCAGGTTATCTCTGCCCGCACTGTGTAATTTGCTGCGAGACTTGAGTGAGCGGTTCTCACTAAGATTAGGAACCGAATGGGTTTTGAGTTTCCCGACACTAATGAGTAACCTGTGAGCACTGAAACGATGCCGACACCGGTGGAAGGTCTTGCCCCCGAGCCGGATGCGAAACAACGGGAAGAAGCCTCGGTTACGACGAGCAGCCGGATGACGGGTGGCTGGACCTGGTATTTCGCATTCTTCTTCATTTCCGGATTCTGCAGCATTCTCTACGAACTGATCTGGCTTCGCCTGGCCATGGCGCAATTTGGCGTTACCACGGCCATGGTGTCGATTGTGCTCTCGAGCTTCATGGCGGGATTAGGCATCGGTTCATGGGCCGCCGGGCATCTGGTGCGCAAGTACGCGCCGCGTCTCACCTCACCGCCGCTGCATCTTTACGCGATGGCCGAGCTATTCATTGGCTGTTCCGCCGTAGTCGTGCCATTGGAATTGCTGCTTGGCCGCTTGGTGTTGGAACATCTGGGGAACAGTCTGTCGCTGTCGTCATCGGGTTACTACGTTGCCGCCGGTTTCTGGGTGGCGTGCAGTCTGGTTCCGTGGTGTGCCTGCATGGGAGCGACCATTCCTCTGGGCATGTTTGCCATCCGTAGTGACAAGCGCCTTGAGTCGCGACGCTCGTTCAGCTTTCTTTATCTCGCGAATGTCCTTGGTGCCGTGGCGGGAGCGCTGATTCCGTTGCTGCTTATCGAAGTCTTCGGCTTTACCAGCTCCCTGCGATTAGGGATGGTGCTCAATCTCTTGGTTTGCGGCGTTGCCCTTAAGATCGCGAGCAAGCGGATCCCGCAAGCAAACGGCAATGACGAAGTCGAAGCGGACGCCCCAAGCCAGGCCTTTCCCGCTTGGCGTCAGATGTTCGGGAACAGCACGCTCTGGTTGCTATTCGCCACCGGACTCACCAGCATGGGCATGGAGATGGTCTGGACCAGAGAATACACGATCTATGTCGGTAATCTGGTCTATTCGTTCGCAACTATCCTGGGCGTTTATCTGGCCGCGACGTTTATCGGATCCAGCGTGTACCGCCTCTGGAGCCGTCGCCACAGGGGGGAAGGCAGTCTGGTCTGGTTATTCGTTTGGCTGGCCGGCTTACTCCCTCTACTTACCGCTGACCCGCGCCTGATGATTCTTTCTAGGTGGCTGCGTGTGCCTGTGGGTATCGCGGCGTTCAGCGGTCTTCTGGGATTCCTGACTCCGAAGCTGGTCGACCGTTTCTCGGAGGGAGACCCAGACCGAGCCGGAATTGGCTACGCGGTAAATGTCGCCGGCTGCATCCTCGGTCCACTGGTTGCGGCTTTTGTTTTGTTGCCTTATCTCGACGAACGCTACGCTCTAGTGACGCTTGCTTTGCCTTGGTTAGGGGTCGCTCTGTTGTTCACATTCGTCCGACAGCCTGGCTCGGCAAAACGCTTCACCGGTCAGCTTGCAAGAGTCTCCGCTGTGGTCCTGTTTGCCTCGTTTATCTTGATCTTCAAGACGCAGGGATACATCGAACAGTTCCCGGGGGCGCAGGTACGCCGTGACAACACGGCCACTGTCATGGCGGCCGGTCAGGGAGCGGATAAGCGGCTTTATGTCAATGGTGTGAGCATGACCTATTTGACGCCCATCACCAAAGTGATGGCTAGCATGCCCCTGGCGCTCCTCGACCGTCCTCCGCAGAATGCCTTGGTCATTTGCTTCGGCATGGGAACGACGCACCGCACCGCATTGTCCTGGGGAATTGATTCCACGGTTGTGGATCTGGTTCCGAGCGTTCCAGCTCTTTTCGGGTATTACCACGCCGATGCTGCGCAATTGCTGAAGTCGCCGCGCTCACACGTCGTCGTAGATGACGGCCGGCGTTTTCTTGAGCGAACTACTGGACAGTACGATGTGATCTTAATCGATCCCCCCCCGCCAATCGATGCAGCGGGCTCGAGCCTGCTTTACTCGCGCGAGTTCTACTCAGCTGCCAAGAAACGATTGCGGCCGGATGGCATCCTGCAGCAATGGTACCCCGGTGGAGATTTGGTGACTACCGCCGCCGTGGCCCGCGCCTTGACGCAGTCATTCCCCTACGTCCGCGCCTTTATTTCAATCGAGGGTGCGGGCATCCATTACTTTGCCAGCCGCGAGCCTATACCTTACCGGTCCGCATCTGAACTGGCAAAACGCTTGCCACCGAGTGCAGCTGCGGACTTGGTGGAATGGGGGCCTTTGCCAACCGCTGAACAGATGTTCGCCGCGATGTTAAGAAGGGAAGTTCCCATCTCCAGCGTGGTCGCTCTAAATAGCCGTGCCCCCGCCGTCGAAGACGACCGTCCAGTCAACGAATACGACTTGCTGCGTACTCAGGGTGCCCGTCTGCATTGGAGTTGGCTTGAAACTTCGCCCGAAACTGTCAGTCTTTGGTGTTCGAAATTTTTCGGGGGATCGAAACAGCCCTAACCAAGAGCGTCTAACAAAACCTTCCCCTCAACCGCCGGGAATAACCGTCCCGAAGAAAATAACTCCCGCCTCGAGTTTCCTCGCTGGGTTCTTTCCCAAGGGAAGCCACCCTGAGTTCGGGCGGCGTTTCTGGACAGGTTGCGTGCGCGGTGTGGAGCGGCAAGTCCGCCATGAGGAAATTGCGAGGATGCCTATACTGAATGCCAATGCAACTACACAAGCAAAAACCATGGCCGGTGGGTAAACCGGTCAGGCAAGAGTTCAATTGCCATTGAATAGCTCCCGTCCGTAGGGAGGTGTCGACCCTTTCACAGATTGCCCGAGGATGGCTGCACATTCTCGGGGGTATGCGATTTCGCGAACAGGATCTCGATAATCAGTAAACCTGCGCCCACCACAATCGCGCTGTCCGCCAGATTGAAAACCGGCCACTGATAGTGTTTGACATAGACCAGCAGAAAATCCACCACCCGCCCGCGAGCCAGGCGATCCCACAGATTCCCTAGCGCTCCTCCCATGATCAGCGACAAGCCCACGCCGGTAGCGACATGAGCCTGGTGATTTTTCCAGAGCAGGGTCGAAACCACAATTAGAGCAAGCACCGAAAATGCGATCAGTAATCCGGTTTTCCACGGCGCAGTCGAGTCGGCGAAAAGGCTGAAAGCGGCGCCAGTGTTCTCAGTGTGGGTCAGGCGAAAAAATCCCGGAATGACCTGGACGTGAGAATAAAGGGCAATGCGCGCCGCCACGAGATGCTTTGTCCAACGATCCAGCAAGACGACAATCACAACGATTAGCAGGTAGAGGGCGCGCGCGGAGTTTTTGGTCATCCCAATGGGGCCTGCAAATATCTTAACCTGCCCGGGCAGAGCACTGCTTGATTCAGGATCCACCACCTCCGTTCTTTTTTCTATTCTTCCCCCATTTTCATCTATCCCTGGCGCAGGCTATCCATGTATTCTGATGCCGCCTTGAGCTGGACGGCGCGCCGCGAAACGCGGATCAGCGGTCTGCTATGGGTTGTTCTAATTCTTATGTTTGCGAAATGTCCTCATGGGTCTCTTGAAACGTTGGAAGGGTCGAACTCTGCTGTTCCTGGCGGTGGTAGGGCCAGGCATCATCACCGCGAACGTCGACAACGACGCGGGCGGCATCCTGACCTATTCGCAGGCCGGGGCTCAATACGGATTTCTTCTGTTGTGGACCATGATTCCTATCACGCTGGCGCTGATCGTGGTGCAAGAGATGAGTGCCCGCATGGGAGCGGTGACCGGCAAAGGCCTGAGCGACCTGATCCGCGAGGAGTTTGGCCTGCGCGTCACGTTTCTGATGATGCTCGGGATTCTGATTATCAACTTCGGCAACGTGGTCACGGAATTTATCGGCATCGCGACCAGCCTGGAACTATTCGGCCTTTCACGATACGTCACGGTTCCGGTGTGCGGCGTGATCGTTTGGCTGATCGTGGTCAAGGGTCAATATAAGAGCGTAGAAAAAGTCTTTCTGGCCGCTTCGTTCTTCTACATCACCTACATTTTTGCCGGGGCGCTGGCCCATCCCCAGTGGAAGGATGCGACCGTCGCGACCGTTAAACTGCCCGCCCTCAAGGCATTCCGCGACCAGGCATATTTGTTCATGGTAATCGGCGTGGTGGGAACGACCATCGCTCCCTGGATGCAGTTCTATCTGCAAGCCTCCGTTGTTGAAAAGGGCGTAACCCGGCGCGGACTCCAAGCCTCGCGCTGGGATGTAATCACAGGCTGCATTTTTACCGATGTAGTGGCCTGGTTCATCATCGTGGCCTGTGCCGCGACATTGTTCGTGCACGGGTACCGCGACATTAAATACGCGGCGGATGCAGCCCAGGCTCTCAAGCCGCTGGCCGGACAGTACGCTTACATCCTGTTTGCCGTGGGATTGTTCAATGCTTCTCTGTTCGCGGCGTCGATCCTGCCACTTTCCACCGCGTACACGGTGTGCGAAGGCTTGGGCTTCGAGTCCGGCGTCGACATGAAGTTCAGCGATGCTCCGTTCTTCTATTGGCTTTACACCCTGTTGATCGTAGCCGGCGGGATTCTCGTGCTTCTCATCCCCGGGCCAGAGCTGGTGAGAATCGTTCTCTGGTCGCAGGTGCTGAATGGAGTGGTATTGCCCTTCGTATTGATTTTCATGCTGCTGCTGATCAACAAGAAGGAATTGATGGGCGAGTATGTGAACTCGCATCTGTTCAATGCCGTGGCGTGGGCCACAACCATCATTGTGGCCGGGTTGTCATTCGCTCTGGCCTTTGCCTACATTGGCGGAAAAGCAGGAGGCTAGATTAGCGGAACTACCTCGACTTAGATCAGCCTTCCCGCGGCCAGATCTTTTACCAGAGACGCATCGGCCTCGAGAAAATCGAAAGAGGGCAGAGTATTCGGGGCGGCCCATTGCAGATCGCGGAAGATGCGATTTTCCAGTTCGCCGTCATATTCGCGCACGATGAAAAAACGCAGTTCGACCGCGGCTCCATTCGGATAAGTATGCTGGATGCGAGCGATCTCATCACCGACTTTGGCGTGGATGCCTAATTCCTCCTCCAACTCACGGCGTAGAGCATCGCGAGGCTGCTCGCCTTCTTCAATCTTGCCCCCAGGAAACTCCCACTTCAACGGCATCGTCTGATGCCGGGTGCGCTGGCACACCAACAGCTTTCCATCCTTCTCGATCACCGCGGCTACAACCCGTTTCATAATTCTGCACAACTGGGGGCTGGCCCCGCAATGGCCACCGGATCCACGCCACCGGTAAACGCCGCTCCGCCCGGAGAGCATCGAGGCTCCCGCTCGTGCACTCCGAATTCATGGTTATCTGCCAGAGCATACTTGCCTGCGGAGTCGACCACGACGTAGCTTTCGTACGCAGCCCGGAAGCGAGTGTCTTTCGTGGCCGGACGGCGGGCGAGGGGCTCGCCCTCGGGCAGAAGTTCGAGCTCCGCTGCGGCGCCACGAGGCGCAGCCATGACCAGATTCACAGCCGAGGCTTCGTATTTCAGCCGCCGAGAGTGCGGACCTTCCCCGGCGGCCTCAAAATACTCCGCAGTCGAAGTCCAGCGGCCGGTCGCATAAGAGAGATTCTCTTCCAACTTGTCGCCAAACTCACAATCGGCAATCTGATCTTCCTGGAAGCCGCCTTCGTTGCCAGTCCGGCCGCGACCGTGCCCCAGGTAGAGTTCGCCGGAGCTCCGGTAACACACAGCTCCGGGATGATCCTCTTCCCGCCACGGCTCCATGATTTGCGGCAGCGTCAGAGTTGGATCCACTTCATGCAGCAACTCCTGAATGGCCTCTTCGCATTCGGCATAGTCGCCTTCGCCAAAGTGTCGGTGGCGCAGGTATCCGTCTCTATCGAGCAGATACTGCGTATTCCAATAGCGGTTCGCGAACGCCTTCCCGATCTCGCGATTGCTGTCGACAACAATCGGATAGGTCAGGCCGAGTTCGCGAATTCCCCGTTCCACGCTGCACTGGTATTGCGCGAAGGTGAACTCCGGCGTGTGAACTCCGATCGCCGTCAGCCCTTTATCTTTGTAGCGTTCATGCCCGGCTTGCACATAGGGCAGTGTACGGATGCCCTTGACGCAGGTATAGTCCCAGAAGTCCACGAGGACCACACGCCCGCGCAGCTGGCGAAAACTCAGCGCAGAAGAATTCAGCCAGACGCGTCCAATCCCGGACGCACGGACCTTGCGCTTTTCAACCCTCACGATTTCTCCAGCTTTTTCCCTACCAGCTCAGCGCAGTACTGCACGATCCCTTGGTCTTCGATTCCGAACGCGGCCGGAAAATGACTATCGATATCGAGTTCCCCAGCGACCTCTCCCTTAACGAAAATGGGCACAACAATTTCCGACTTGGTCTCCAGTGAGCAGGCGAGGTAGCGGGAATCTTTGCTGACGTCGTCGACCACCACCGTTTTGCCGCTGGAGGCCGCGGCTCCGCAGATTCCCTGATTGAGGGGAATCCGCGTATGTGCAGTCATGGCACCCACAAATGTTTCCAGCACCAGCACCGGGGGCTGAGTGCCGGGTTCCAGCATATAAAAGCCAACCCAGTTGTACTTCAGCATACGATCGTGCAAAAGCTTGCAGAGGTCCTGCATAAAGACCTTGGCTGCGGGTATGGCGCTGGCGAGCGCGTTGACTTCGTGGCGAACTTCTTCGATTCGGGTGAGAGTAGACATCAGCAAATCTTAACTCACAGAGCCAGATTCGTTGCTGTGAAAGACGGAACTCCGGTGATCTGGCGGATTCCTTCCGTACTTGCAAAGAGCTCGGGATGGATAGCAGACGCCAGTGCATCCAGTCCTCGCAGAAGAGTGGGCGCCGGCGTGTTCAGATATTCGTCGCGAACACAGTAGACGCGGCAAGCCCGAGCCGCGCGAGTTCCCTGCCAGTTGCGCTCGGCCATGATTTTTTCCAGTGGGACGCGGTCGCCCGCTCCGCACCAGGCCGCAATCCATATGTCCGGATCCCTGCCGGCAACTTCGTCGGCGGATATCTGCCGCCCGGGCGTGCCTAAGAACGCACCTCCGGCAGCTTCCACCAGTTCCGCAACCCAGGGCTGCGACGCAATCAGCGGCTTGCCCCATTCTTCGCAAAATACTTTTGGCCGGGGCAGCCCGGCGATACGATCGCGGACCGCTTCAATGTGGCCTTGCATTTGGCTGACAACTTCCTCGCAGCGATCGCTGGCACCCACCGCGCCCGCGATGATGGCAATGTCAGCATAGATATCCGCCAGCGTCTTAGGCGCAAAGCCCAAAAAGCGTACGCCGGCCTTGAGTATTTCGATGACCGCCTTCTCCTGATAAGGAACGGAGGCGATTACGAGGTCGGGACGAGCGGCAATAATCTGCTCAGCGTTCGCAGTCCACGAGTCGGCAAGCACGATGCGCGCGTGCGATTTAATTTCAGGAACCACTTCCGCGCAGAACTTCGTGCATGCAACCACGCGATCCAGTTCACCAATCGCGGCGAGAATGACAGTGGCGCTGGGTTGCAAGCTGGCGATACGGAGTGGGGTGTGGTCGGGCATGAAAATCTATGGTCGGATCCGGCTCAGCGCGAGCCCCAGCGCCTCTACCGCCAACTGGGCAGCGTGGGTTGAGGCTTGAGGCAGGCCGCCCACGGCGGCATTCACGTCTTCGCGCCGCAACTTCTTGGCTTCCTCAAGCGTCTTGCCTACCAGTAATTCCGTCAACGCCGAAGCGCAGGCAATCGCCGCTACGCATCCTTTTGCCTTGAATTGCACCTGGGCAATCCGGCCCGCGCTTTGTTTCAAGGTCAACCGGAGCACGTCTCCACACGCCGGATTTTCAATTTCTGCCACGGCATCGGCGTTGGCAATCTCACCGGTATTGCGCGGATTCTGAAAATGATCGAGTAACTGCGCGGAATACATGGGCAAGACAATTGTAAATGGCGAACCTGCGCCGCACTTCTAACTGCGCGAGGGAGTTCCCTCGGGAAAATAAATGCGCCAGCCGCGTTCCCGGGCCGTAGCTTCAAGATCTGGATTTGGGTTCACCGCGATGGCATGCTTGGCCATCGCCAGCATTTCTCGATCCCAGCGTGAATTGCCAAAAGCGTCGTCGATTTCTTTGCCGACGTTTTCGCGAAGCGCCTCCGGTTTCCCTGCGCCAGAAGGAACGCGGATCAACCGGTCGGTAATGATGCCATGATCGAGTTCCACCTTGGCCGCGAGAATACGGCTTTCGGTTATGCCGAAATGTTTCATCCCGGCGCGGATCACCCACTCGTTGGAGGAAGAGACGGCCCAGATCTCGCATCCGTTTTCCTGGAGACGACGCACGAGCTCACGCATCTCGGGAAAAATCTGCACGACGAAGAATTGGTCGAAGAAACGGATGGCGGCATCCATCAAATTACGCTCCGGGATGCCCTGGTGCATGGTCACCATTTCACCGCACATGGTAGTTTCGTCAACCTCGCCGCGCTTGTAGGCGGCGTAACGCTCTCGCATCGAATGCGCGAGAGCGGGAGCAACGATGTCCCCCTGTTTCAGCTCCCAATCGAAGAAACGTTCGCCAGCGTCGCCGGACCATAGCGTGCCATCGCAGTCAAACGCCGCGACGCCCGGTTGAAGACGAAGAATGGAGTCGAGGAATTCGTTGGTGGCTGGAAGAAATGCCTCCGCTTCTGCAGTGCTCATCTAATGACGATAACTTGCTTTGAGGAAAACGCGCAATGTCGCCACCATCGCTCAGGAGGTTCGAGACAATAGTCCTCGATAGTCTTCAGGAGTATTGATATTCAACGCTACCAGCGGATCATCAACCTTCACGTACTGGATATGATCTTGATGCGCATGTTCGACGTCGCGCGCAATGGATGTGGCCGGGACCCGCAGGAATGCTTCGATCATTTCTCGGCCGATCAGGTAGGGGTGCCCGTGCTTGCCGGAGAATTCGGGGATGACCGCCCAGGTGTTCTGACCCGAGATTCCGAAAGCATCCCGCAATATCTGAGTCGTCGCAGCTCCGACGGCGGGCCGGTCAACCAGCGTCACCATCGCCGCATCGCGGCCGTGGTCGAGCACTTCGTGCAGCCCCACTTGCAGTGAACTGAACTGGCCACGGTCCGGATCAGGGTTGGCGACGAGAGACGCGCCTTGCGCATAGATAATTGGTGCCAGAACCGCTTCGTTTTTCCCGACCACTACGACGACAAATTCGGTAGCTAACGAAAGCGAGCGAATCGCGGTCGAGAGAAACGTCTCATTTGAAGGCACTTCCCCGGGGATTGCTGGAGGCCACGGCAGTAAGGCTTTATCCCGACCCATGCGCGAAGATTCTCCCGCGGCCAGGATCACGCCGGCAAAGCTGGGAGATCGGATCATGCAGCGAAGATAGCAGGAACTGTGGGAAAGTGTTTATTGTTTGTGGTCGATGGACGACCGCGGAGAAAGGAATCTGCAGTCTATTCGTGCTCGTCAAGCGCCTTGTCTGGCTCGTGGCTCGTTTCGGGCTGAGACTGTTGAGGGTGAAACCAACTCATGTGGGGCAGGCTCGGGTTGGCGTGTCGACGAATCGCGATCAACTCGGCGGTGATCGCGACCGCAATTTCCTCGGGCGTGACGGCGCCGATGTCGAGTCCGATGGGCGCGTGAACGCGCTCGAACAAATGAGCGGGCACACCTTCTTTCTGCAGCGTCTTTGAGATTTCAATCACTTTGCGTTTGGAGCCGATCATGCCCACGTAGCGGGCACGCGTCTGCACTGCCCAGCGCAGAATGCGCATATCGTCGCGATGCCCTCGCGTAACGATCACGATGTAAGAAGTCTCATTGGGATCGAGCTTTTGCATCGCCTCGTCGAAATTTAGGGCATGCACTTCCTGAGCCGCGGGGAAACGTTCTTTCGTAGCGTATGAGGTGCGATCATCGGTCACGATAAGGTCGAAACCAGCATTTGCTGCTACATGACAAAGATTTACCGCAACATGACCTGCGCCGAAAACATAAAGTAACGCTGGAGGTAACACGGGTTCGATGAAAACCTCGAGGGTGCCGCCGCACACCAGTCCGGTATCGTACTTTGGATCCTGATTCAAGTCGAAGCTCAAAGTGCGTGGCGTTTCCGATTCCATCACTTCACGCGCCGCCTGCCAAACGTCGGCTTCAACGCAGCCGCCGCCAATCGTGCCGACGATCGAGCCATCGTCGCGCACCAGCATTTTCGCCGTCCGAAACGAGGGAATCGAGCCACGCACATTCACGATCGTGGCCACGGCGCCACGGCGTCCTTCGCGGCGCATCTGCACGATCTGTTCGTAGATATCCATTCGGCCAGAAACCGGCTGGTATTGATTATCAGTCGGTTAACAGCAGCGAGTCAAACGGCTGACGTTTTGTGTTAGTTTCAGCCTTTCAGGAGGTCTCAATGAGAGCAGTTCGTATTCATCAATTCGGTGGTCCAGAAGTTTTGACCTATGAGGATATTCCCGAGCCGCAGCTGCGCAAGGATCAAGTAATGGTTCGCGTCCGTGCCTGCTCACTGAATCATCTCGATGTGTGGGTGCGCAAAGGGCTGCCGGGGGTGAAGCTGCCGCACATCCTCGGCAGCGACATTGCGGGCGACGTGGTTGAAGTTGGCGAGTATGTTAGCGGGTTCAAAGTAGGTCAGCGAATTCTAGTGGCCCCCATGCATTTCTGCGGGCATTGCGAAAACTGTGTCGAGGGTCTGCAGAATCAGTGCCAGAGATTCACTGTGTTCGGCAATGCGGTGGATGGCGGGAATTGCGAATTCTTTGCGGCCCCAGCCGCGAACCTGGTTGCCATTCCCGACTCGCTTGATTTCATTCCGGCGGCCAGCGTCCCCTTGGTATTCGTCACAGCTTGGCACATGCTCGTGGGAAGAGCCGGGGTGCGCCCGGGCCAGACCGTGCTCGTGTTGGGCGCGAGTTCCGGCGTCGGCATTGCGGCGATTCAGATCGCCAAGCTCTTTCATTGTCGCGTGATTACGACCGCAGGCGACGAAGCCAAGCTGGCCAAGGGCCGCGAACTCGGCGCCGACTACGGAATCGATCATTACAAGCAAAAAATCTCCGAGGAGGTGCGAAAGATCACAAATAAGGAGGGCGTCGATGTTGTGGTTGAGCACGTGGGCGCGGCAACCTGGGACGAGAGTGTGAAGTCACTCAAGAGCGGCGGCAGGCTGGTGACCTGCGGCGCCACCAGCGGGCCGAACGTTGGGATCGACCTGCGGCATCTGTTTGCGCGGCAATTGTCGCTGCTGGGCTCCTATATGGGTACCATGGGCGAACTGCACGCCGTGCTGCGGCAAGTGTTCGCGGGGCGGCTAAGACCGGTGGTGGATCGTGTTTTCCCTCTCAGTGAAATACGAGCGGCGCACGAGTACATGGAAAAGAGTCTGATGTTCGGCAAAGTGGTGCTAAGCATCTGAGGAGTCGACGGGCTCAACCCTTCTTTCGTTTCGGCGGCTTCCGGGCCACCTTAGCTTTGGAGCCGGAACCTGTAGTCGTCACGGTGTGCTTCGTGAGGTCGATAAGAAAAGTGTCGACCACCTTGGCGGCGGGTGTGCTCCCGGTAACGTAAGGCGCCGAGCGATATGTTCCCGCGATCTGAGTCCTGCTCACTTCCAGCCGTAGAAAACCAAAATTCTTCTGGTCATACTGTTCGAAGATGAGCCCGTTCCCTAGAGATAGCGGCACCTTGGGGTCGGCACCATTGATCTGGTGCAGCGTCCCGAGTTTGGTATAGCCTCCGGCCCCAGCCACGATGTATGGAACCTGAAGCCTGCCCTGCGGACCCTGAACTGCATTCGTGAAGCGCTGGTAGCTGTGCGCGTGCCCCGACAAAATGAGATCGGGATAACGCTTCACCGCCTGAAAGCTGCGGGAGAGCACCTGATCAACGGCGCTGCTGCCCGAGTGCTCCAGGTCGCCGGAAAATGGCGGGTGATGCACGGTGACAATCAGAGCCAGATCGGGATCCGCGGCGGTTAGTTCCCCCTTGAACCAGTCGACCTGATCCTGATGAATCTCACCTTCGGTCTCGCCGACATTGGAAAACAGTCCGATGATCGTCGCAAGCGGAGTCGTGAAGGTCCAATAGACGTAAGGCAAATCCATCTGGGTGCGATTCGAACCAGTCTTGAGTGATCCGAGCTCGGCTGGATTGGTCGACATGAAATTTTGCACCCAGCCATCCAGCGGGACCTTGTTGGGATCGACCGGCCCATCCTGCGGATCGTCGGGCTGACAATCGTGGTTGCCCGGGATGGAGACGATGAAGCACGGATAGTCTTTGTAGGTTTCGTAGAAGTACGCTCCGTATTTATCGATATCGCCGGCGAAATAAATCACGTCTCCCAGATGGTAGTAAAGACCGGCTGCTTACCGGACGGCGAATTTTGCGCGTCCTGCGTCATGATTTGCGCCACCAGGTCCTGCGGCCCGAGTCCCGATAATCTCCCGTATCTCCCACCGTATGAAACACCATCACACCGTCGTTCTTGATTTTTGTGACCTCAGCCGCCGAGAGTAATTTTGATAAATCAAACCGGTATGGCAAAGGACGCGGTGGAGGAAGCGGCTGAAAAGGGTAATGCGGGAGTGGCGCGCCGATCGCTTGTACAGGAAACTTTGGACCTGCAATGGGCGGCGTATGGCTGCGACGATGGCCAGGCCCCTTGCCCGAGCTGAATGAATGCAGAGAACTCATATATATATCCTGCGAAGATAATAAGGTTTTATCAAAATGGTGCAATACGAGATTCCATGAATTGACCGCAAAACGCGAAGTCCGCGCAGTCAAAACTTGGATTCTGCGCTCAACAACCAGTAGAATAGATGCACGATGCCCCGCGAATTAAATTTTGGCCCCTACGTCGACTTCGAAAACGGCGAGAAAGTGGTCAAGGATCTTACCTTCGGTAACCCTACGCCTGAAGGAGTGGTGCTAACCACGCTCGATTCCGCTGTGAACTGGATGCGCAAGGGCTCCATCTGGCCGATGACGTTTGGGTTGGCTTGCTGCGCGATCGAGATGATGTCGATGGGAGCGTCGCGCTTTGATATTGCACGCTTCGGTGCAGAAGTATTTCGCCCCTCCCCGCGGCAAAGCGACCTGATGATCATCGCGGGGCGCGTCTCCAACAAGATGGCACCCGTAATCCGGCAGTTATGGGAGCAAATGCCCGAGCCGAAGTGGGTAATTTCCATGGGTGCGTGTGCCACCTCCGGCGGTGTTTTCAATAACTACGCGCTCGTGCAAAGTGTGAATCAAGTGATTCCCGTCGATATCTACGTTCCCGGCTGCCCTCCACGTCCCGAGCAACTCATCTACAGCATTACCCTTCTGCAGGAAAAAATTCAGAAGGAGCGTGGAACCATCAAGAAAGCCCTGAACCTGGCATGAGCGATCGATCCTCTGCTTTCAAACCTTCCAAAATACGGTATTCCTAATCCG
Organism: Candidatus Sulfotelmatobacter sp.; assembly: GCA_049584315.1. GTDB lineage: Bacteria > Acidobacteriota > Terriglobia > Terriglobales > Acidobacteriaceae > Sulfotelmatobacter. The sequence goes on from JBAUXO010000362.1 coordinate 44,372, forward strand.
GCGCCCCGCCTCAATTCGGATAGCAGTATCGGGGTCTGACCTAAGCTATTGCGAAACAATCACTTGGCGCGGGCCAATACCCACACAGAAATACGCCGCCAGAAGGCGAAACCATTCCGAGCATTATTGAATCTAAGGGATTGAGTGTAGGTGCTGTAGGAACTACGCGAGGACCGTCGTTCAAAAGAGTCCAAGCGAATTAAGCCTGTGGGAGGTGGTCGATGCTGACAAAATTGATTGATGCGCTTTTTGGTTGCCGGCATTCCCGTTATAGTTTCCCGGTAACGCTTCGCGGAAAACTACGCCGCCCGCAAGCCGGTGCATTAACTGGAACCTATGTTGCCTGCCTGGATTGCGGTAAGGAATTTCCCTACGATTGGCAGGAGATGAAGGTGATCACTTCGCAAGCGGAAAGCCGGCAGTACGTCGCTTCGTTGGCCACCAAGCAGGCTGCCTGATTGTCCCCGGTTTCGCCGAATCGTCCTAAGCTGTGCGGAATGGTTGCCGAGAGTCTCTGTGACGAATTGGGAGGACCAAGCCGCGATTTTGAATCGCGGCTTTGCTATTCAGGGCCAACATCTCTAACACAACCCTGCTTCCTCAACACCCCTGAGGCTAGTTCGCCGCCACGGCCGCCGATGTCCGTTTTTCCATCGCTACAAATTCCCGCGCTTCATGCCCGGTGTAGATCTGTCGCGGGCGGGCAATCTTCTGCTCCGGATCCATCATCAATTCCTGCCACTGCGCGAGCCAGCCCGCAGTGCGTGGAATGGCAAATAGCACCGTGAACATTTCCGGCCGGAAGCCCATGGCTTGGTACATGATCCCAGAATAGAAGTCGACATTGGGATAGAGTTTGCGCTTCACAAAATAATCATCTTCCAGCGCGATTCGCTCCAACTCAAGAGCGATCTCCAATTTCGGATTGCGCCCCGTTACCTCGAAAACCTGCTCCGCGCACCAGCGGATGATCTTCGCACGAGGATCATAATTCTTGTAAATGCGGTGCCCGAATCCCATCAGCTTGAAATGCCCTTCCTTCACCTTCTGGATGTAGGCCGGAACTTTGTCCTTCGAGCCAATTTCGTCCAGCATCTTCAGGACTTCTTCATTGGCACCACCGTGCAGGGGTCCGGCCAGGGCTGACGCCGCCGATGCCATCGAGAGATAAGGATCGGTTTGCGCGCTGCTCACCGAGCGCATCGCGTTGGTCCCGCAGTTTTGCTCATGGTCCGCATGCAAGATAAAGAGGATGTCGAGCGCCCGCGCAATTGCGGGATTGGCCACGTACTTCGGCTCGACCATCTTCCACAGCATGTTCATGAAATTCTCGGCATAGCTCAAATCATTGTCCGGATATACGTACGGAAATCCCACGTTGTGCCGGTAAGACATGGCCGCGATCGACGGCACTTTACCGATCAATCGCTTGATCTGGAGCAGCCGGTTGTTGCCATCGTGCACGTGCTTGGCATCGGGGTATACGGTGGAGAGGGCGGCCACGGTGCTCACAAACATTCCCATGGGATGACCGTCGTAGCGAAAGCCTTCCATGAACTTCTTGGTGCTCTCATGAAGCATGGTGTGGTGCGTGATGTCGTATACCCACTTTTTCAATTCAGCCTCGGTCGGCAGTTCTCCAAAGAGCAGCAGGTAGGCGACCTCCAGGAAAGTGCAGCGTTCGGCCAATACCTCGATGGGATATCCGCGATAGCGCAGAATTCCTCGATCACCGTCAATGTAGGTAATGCTGCTGCGGCACGACGCCGTGTTCATAAATGCCGGATCGTAGGTCATGAGCCCAAAATCCTCCGGACCCGTCTTGATCTGCCGCAGGTTCATCGCCCGGATCGTGCCATCCTCAATCGGGACGGTGTAGGTCTGGCCGGTGCGATTGTCGGTGATGGTAAGCGTGTCTTCTGGCATGGAAGTTCCTGCTCCTCGGTAGCGCTATAAGGCTAGCGTAGCTTACCTTTACTGGCTTCGACAACCACCTTGCTGTGACTGAGGTCGCGTCGAATCGTGACGTAGCTCACCATCCCGACCAGTCCCATGGCAGCCCCATCCGGCTCGCTCAAATCGGCATAGGGGGACGGGTCGCCCCGCCTCCCCTGCCACACCACCGTACATGCGGGTCCGCATACGGCGGTTCGGCGGATTAAGCTAAGACCGCACGACCATGGGTGGAAGCCCGAGCGTGGCA
>JBAUXO010000363.1:0-51374 GCA_049584315.1 Candidatus Sulfotelmatobacter sp.
TCGATCGCGTCCTTCGAGCCTGCGGATACTATTTCATAGGCAATGGATTGGACTTTCCTGCCTTATTGGGCGGCTCTAGATGTTAGAGTTAACATTATCAATGTGATGTTATTGTTGCGAGGTTCCTTAGTTCGTACCTCCGTTTCGGTTGGCACTTGCACAGGATCTCTTCCCCTCGTTAAAGACGCTTTCCGCCCATCGCGCGCTCTCGGCCGCCAAACTCCTTCTTGATTGGACAGAAGCAGAGCTATAGTAAGCAAGGCATGGCTCGAAAGTTCCCAAGCTTCCGCAATGTAACCAAAATGTAATACCAAGAGCTTAGAATAAGCTTCCCGTTCGCGGGGAGGCATCGGCTCTTGACTCGGGTTTTCAGGCTTGCTTCTGCGCTATCTGCGCTGCTTGTGCTGCTGTCTGCCAGCGCTACGATTTGTCCTGCCCAAGATACTGGGCAGCTCTCCCAAATAAAAAAGCTGTATGTTGATTCTCTCGGAAGCGACCGACACGCAGACGCCATACGTGAGCAGATGGTGCAGCGCTTGCGCAAGAGCCACGCAGTTCAGGTTGTCTCCGATCCACGGCAAGCGGACGCCGTGATTAAGGGCACCGGCCGGGTCTGGACGACCGGCCACGTTACTCTCAGTCCCCGCTCTAATAGCCTCCGCCAGCCCACGTTCGAAGGATTTCTGTCCGTAGAACTGGTCAGCAAGAGTAGCCAGACATTGTGGTCCTACCTGGTGAGTCCCAGCAAGTTTCCCTGGAACGGTATCGCGGATGACCTGGCTCGCCAGCTGGTGAGCAAGCTGCTGGCAGCGCTTAAGGGACAAGATCAACCCGCGTCCGGTGTCGCAGGCACGATGCCCCATCTCGAAGCAACGCTGAGTGGTGCTGGGGCTACGTTTCCGGCTCCGTTGTACCAACGCTGGTTCGAGTTGTTCCAGGAGTCGCATCCCAACGTGCATATCAGTTATGACGCTGTCGGGTCCGCCGAGGGGATCCAGAGGCTACGGGAACAGAAGGCGGATTTCGCCGGTTCGGAGATGCCGTTGTCGGACGAGGCCATGTTGGAGACTCATCTACGCCTCGTTCATCTTCCAGCCGTGCTCGGCGCCGTGGTGGCCATCTACAACGTGAAGGGCGTTCGCCAGAACCTCAACTTCACTTCCGAGACTTTGTCCGGAATTTTCCTGGGGAAAATCAGGAAATGGAACGACTCGGAGATCCGAAAGTCGAACCGCGGCGCAACTCTCCCCGAAGAGGACATCGTGGTGGTGCATCGCTCGGATGGCAGCGGCACGAGTTTTGTGTGGACTGATTACTTATCGAAGGTCAGTCCGCAATGGACGGCCGCGGTCGGTGCCGGTGCATCAGTGCCATGGCCGGTTGGGGTGGGAGCGGAGCGCAACGAAGGCGTGGCTTCCGCCGTGCAACATACACCCAATTCTATCGGCTACGTTGAATTCATCTACGCAATCCAACATGAACTCAGTTTCGGGGCGGTCAGGAATTCGGCGGGGGAGTTTATCAAGGCGAGCATTTCCAGCGTGACCGCCGCGGCGGCCGAGAGTCAACCGCAGGATTTTCGTATATCGATCACGAACGCAAGCGGCAAGGATGCCTATCCGATCTCGACCTACACGTGGCTGTTAGTTCCTGAGGAGATCGCGGACAAAACTCGCGGGGACGCCCTCACAGAGCTTCTGCGTTGGGTGCTGACTTCGGGCCAGAGGGAGTGTTCCGCCCTGGGTTATGCGCCTCTGCCGGCACAGGTCGCCAAGCGCGCCTTAGAGTCATTCGATCCGATGAAATGATTCTGCAATAGCATCACTCTACGACTGCGGCTCGAATCGACCCAACTCTCGATTGTTTATCCCTCCTGGCTGCGATACGATAATTCTGCTCTCGCGCTTCTCCCTACCTCGTTCTGCCCTCGCCCGTAAACTACTCAATTGCTGCAATGTGTGTGCAACCCAGAGCGTTGGTGCGTAAGGCCATACAATATATGGTGTTATATTGCTTGACCCCGCCCCCTTTTCACCGTTACAGTTGCTTAAATTTGTGGTGGCCCTACCAGCCGGGGACGAGACCAGGCCGAACTCGCATCTTATTTCGGAGCAAGGGTATCCGTCTGATTAACACCTCGCGAAGCAGCACGAAGGGCAACCGGCCACCGATAAGCCACTGTTTCTCCCAAGGAGTTCACGTTGCTTAAACTGAAGCGGCTTCAGATTCTCGGCTTCAAATCGTTTTGCGATCGCACTGACCTCAAATTCCACGGGGACGGTATCGCCGCCATCATTGGCCCTAACGGCTGCGGCAAGTCCAATATTGCTGACGCGATCTCCTGGGTGCTGGGCGAGCAGTCGGCCAAGACCCTACGCGGATCGCGCATGGAAGACGTGATCTTCGCAGGCACGCGCGACCGCAAGGCGACCGGCATGGCCGAGGTATCGCTGACTCTGATCGATCCACAGGAATACCCCGGCCCTGACGCCAACGCGCCCACCGAGATCGACATTCAGGACGATGTTCCCGTCAATCCGCTATCGTCGAAACACGCCGATGATTGGGACGAAGCCGCCATCCGCCACCGCGCCGCTGCCGAGACGGAAGCCGCCGTGGAAGAAGCTCAGCCCGGCAGAACCGAAGAAGTAGAAGTGCCACGCTCGAAGGTGAACACCTTGGCCGTCGCCTTCCCGGATGACGAGCCGGTCTTCGCGCTGCCAGCCCACAATGTCGCCCCGGTGGCTTCTTCGGCTGCCGTTGCTGGCGCCCCGCACGTAGTACTGAAAATCCGCCGTCGGAGATTTAATCAGCAGCAGTTTCACGCCGGAGAAATCGTGGTCACGCGGCGCCTGTTCCGCTCCGGTGACAGCGAATATTTATTGAACGGCAAACTCTGCCGCCTGCGCGACATTCAAGATCTTTTCCTGGGCACAGGCCTTGGACCGGAGACCTACGCCCTGATCGAGCAGGGACGCATCGGGCAGATTCTCAGCAGCCGTCCCACCGATCGTCGAGCCATCCTCGAAGAAGCCGCTGGAATCACGAAGTTCAAAACCAAGAAACGTCTCGCGGAAGCGCGCCTGGAAGACGCCAAGCTGAACCTCGCCCGGGTCAACGATATTTTCGAGGAAGTCACGCGGCAGATGAATTCGCTGAAGCGTCAGGCGTCGAAGGCTGAGCGCTTCGCCAAGCTGCGCGACGAGATGCGGGCGCAGTTGCGCGTAGTCCTGGCCAGCAAGTTTGCCGCTATCGAGCAGGAGAGCACTGAGCTTGACGCGCAACTCCACGCCCTCGCCGAGGACATGCAGCACCGCACCGAAGCTGTGCAGCAGCTCGAATCCGAGCACGCCGAAGCCACGGAGCGCGGCTACGCGATTGAAACCGAGCTGCGCCAGAATCGCGACCGCATCAGTCAGCTTGCCATGGAGATCGATCGCGCCCACGCGCGCCGTCGCCATAACGACGAACGCTGTGCCGAACTGGTGGTTCGCTCTGCCTCGTCGGAAGCTGAGCTTGCCCAGGCCCGTCATCGCCTCAGTGCGCTTGAGGCCGAGCGCGATTCCAACCGGCAAATGCTGGAATCCGCCGCTACCGATCTGGCCGCTGCGCAGCACGAACTTTCGCTCTCCCAACAGGAAGCCAGCGCCGCTGCAACCGCGCTGGCCGAACTCGAACATCAGCAGGAGGAATCGCGGGTCGCGATCTTTGACACGGTGTCTTCCGTCTCGCGCCTTCGTAACCAGCTCGCACAAACCGAAGAGCGACTAGCGGGCGCAGACCGTGAGGCACGGCGTTTGCAAACTGAACTCACCAATGCGAACCTGCAAGTAGAAGCCTTTGGCGGACAGCGTGGGCAACTGGCTCTCGAGTTCGAAACCATAACCCAGCGCGTCACGGGAATTACGGAAGAGATCAGCCAGCTTCGAGGCCGGCGCGAAGCCAAGCGTCTCGAAGAGACCCGGGCCAAGGCCACTCTCGACGTGCTTCGCGCCGAGTTCGCCACAGCTCTGGGAAAAAAAGGATCTCTCGAAGCCGTCATCGCGGAGCATGGCTACTCCACTGAATCGGTTCGTCGCCTCTTCCAGTCAGGAGTGATGCAGAGCGGTCTGGCGCCGGTCGGCGTCCTCGCAGATTTTCTTGAAGTTGAGCCTCGCTTCGAGCGAGTGGTGGAAGATTTCCTGCGCGACGAATTGAATTACATCGTGGTCAAGTCCTGGGACGCTGCCGACGAAGGCCTGCGCCTGCTTCGCAGTGACGTCGATGGTCGTGCCACATTCCTGGTTCATCCCGAAGACTCGCAAGCGAAATTCTCGTTTGTGCTTGACGAAGCCGCACATTGCGCGCCTCCCACGGCTTCCATCGTTCCTTTGAAGAACACGATTCGTGTTCTTGATGGCTTCGGAAAGTCGCTGGAAGTCATTCTGCCGAAGCTGCGCGACGGCTACATCGTTCCCGGTTCCGACACCGCGCGCGGTCTGGCGCTCGAGAATCCCGACGCATTCTTCCTGGCCCAGTCCGGAGAATGCTTCCACAACGTCACGGTCACGGGTGGTAAGCAGCGCGCCGAAGGTCCGCTTTCGATGAAGCGCGAACTTCGCGAGGTTTTGCGGCAGCTCGAAGAACTGGAACGCGCTCTGCGCGACGAAGAGATGCGCGTCTTAACTTTGGGTCGAGAAATTAAAGAGTTCACTTCCCTGCTGGAGCGCCGGGAGGGGGAAAAGCGCGAAGCCGAGCATCAGTCGATGACGTCGGGCCACATGCTGCAGCAACTGGATTCCGAGATGTCCCGGGTCAACGAGCGCATCAGCATTTGGCGTGCGGAGTTGCAACGGCTGGCGGCGGAACGTTCCGAGCAGGAATCAATCATCACTGCGCGGCGGGCGGAGATCTCCACCCTCGAACAGATTCGCACCGAACTCGAGCAGCGAATCGCAGCTGCCCAGGAGTCGCTTGGCGCTTTGCGCCAGCGCCGTGAAGACGCGGCCCAGACCAGTTCGCAGCGCGTGGCACGGGTGGCGGCGTTAGAAGAGCGCCATCGCTCGGCAACTGCTGTGCTGGGGCGAATCGATTCTCTATTTGTCGAAATGAACGAGCGCGTCCATGCCCTCGTCTCACAGATCGAAGCCGCCGGCGCCGAAAAGCTGCAGCGCGAAACTGAGAACCTCCAACTGGTGCAACTGGCGGCTGACTTCGAAGCGGAGCGCAATGCCGGGCAAGCGCGCGAAGGTTTGCTGCAATTTGAAAAGGATCAGGTGCGCGCCCGACTCGCGGAAATCGATGAACTGCTCCGCAGCGCGCGCCAGCTCCTCGACCAGGCTCGCGACCGTCGTGGCGAGATACAGGCCGCCGCGGCCAAACTGCAAGCCGACGCCATGTACATGGCAGAAACCTGCCTCAACGAACTCGGTATCGAGAGGCCCGCCCTGAGGGCGGATACTGCCCTGGTCCTTGTCGCGGGCGACGAACTCGCTACCCGCGACCACTCTTATCGCGAGATGCGCGCCAAGCTCGAAGCTATGGGCCCCGTCAACATGATGGCGCTCGAAGAGTATCGCGAGACTGCCGAGCGGCACACGTTCTTGGATGCTCAGCGCAAGGACCTCATCTCCTCCATCGAGAACACCACCGCCACGATCCGCGAGATCGACGAAGTGTCACGGCAGAAATTCCAGGAAGCCTTCGCTAAGATCAACGAGAACTTCCAGGCTACATTCAAGAAACTCTTCGGCGGTGGCCATGCCTTTATGAAACTCACCGACGAGGAGAATTCCGCCGAAAGTGGCATCGACGTGGTCGCTTCGCCTCCCGGCAAACGCCTGCAAAGCGTGCTGCTGCTGTCCGGCGGCGAGAAGGCGCTGACCGCGCTAGCCCTGCTGGTCGGCATTTTCCAGTACACCCCAAGCCCGTTCTGCATCCTCGACGAAGTGGACGCGCCCCTGGATGAAGCCAACATCGGCCGCTTTACCGAGCTGGTTAAAGAAATGAGCGTGCAGACCCAATTCGTGCTCATTACCCACAGCAAAAAGACGATGAGCATAGCGCCTGTGCTTTACGGCGTGACTATGCAGGAGCCGGGCGTGTCGAAGTTAGTGTCGGTGCGATTCGCGGGGACATAAGGACGGACAAGTGAGATTTACCGACCCCAGGTCACAATAAAGCGCCACGATATCCACTTCTATCCTCAGCTTTTCCACAACCACACGCTCGCAAGCCTTCCGGTTCTCTTGCTCTTGGTCCGCGCAACGCCACCAACGTTTTCCTGCTCAACAGGATAGGTCTTTCCCTTCAGACGCTGATCTCCGTCGTTGACAAAACTTTCTGAGGGGCTAAAATACGGCTCGCTCCTGCCTTAATATCTCAATATGAACTTTGACCTTCTTGATCCCGTTCTCCTACAAACAGACTTTCCAGATCTCCCACTTCACGCCAGCGGTAAGGTACGCGACGTTTACCAGCTCGACTCCGACCGGTTGCTCTTCGTCGCCACGGACCGCATTTCTGCCTTCGACTACGTCCTCGCCACCGGCATCCCACATAAGGGACGTGTGTTGAATCAGATATCGCTGTTCTGGTTCGATTTCCTGTCCGATATCGTCTCCAACCATTTGATCACCGCGGATGCGGAGCGCTATCCGCAGACACTGCAGAAGTATGCGGATCAGTTGCGCGGCCGATCGATGGTGGTCCGGCGCGCCGAGATGTTTCCCGTAGAGTGCGTCGTCCGCGGCTATATCTCAGGGTCTGCCTGGAAGGAGTATAAGGCGACGGGTGAGGTGTGCGGCATCAAATTGCCGAAAGGGCTTCGCGAGTCGCAAGCCTTCCCCGAGCCGATCTTCACGCCGTCCACCAAGGCCACCAGCGGCCATGACGAAAATATTTCCTTTGCCCAGATGTGCGACATCGTGGGCACCGAGACGGCCAGCACTCTGCGCGACCTAACGTTGCGCGTTTACAAGAAGGCGGCTGATTACGCACGTCAGCGCGGCATCATCATAGCCGACACGAAATTTGAATTTGGCCGCACCGGCAAGGGAATCACGTTGGCCGATGAAGTGCTTACACCAGATTCGTCGCGCTTCTGGCCCGCCGAGAAATACGAACCGGGCCGGGCGCAAGAGTCCTACGACAAGCAATATGTCCGCGATTACCTGGAGCAGATTCGCTGGAACAAGCAACCCCCTGCGCCCGCTTTACCGGCCGAGGTTGCACAGCACACCAGCCAAAAGTATCTTGATGCCTACCGCCAGATTACGAGAAAGAAACTGGATGTGTGAGCGCAGGGCGCTTTGCGGCATCCGGGTTCGTCGGAGCGTGACGTGACGCCGGCGGATTGGGCGATCGTTGCGCTGATCGCTCTGAACGTTTTGTTAGCCGCCCTGCACGGGTTCTTCGCAGAGGCCCTGAGCATGGCGGGGTTGGTTGTAGGCTACGTCGTCGCTGCCTGGCAGTACCAAAGGCTCGCCGACTGGCTGTTGAAGTTTCTGAATTCGGAGTTGCTGGCAGAGATTTTCGGTTTCCTGATTATTTTTTTCGCGATCCTGATCGTGTTCAGCATTGCAGGACGGATCGCGAGAAGACTCATGAAGGAAGCCGGTCTAAGCGGTTTTGATCGCCTTCTGGGCGCGTTGCTGGGCATGATGAAGGGCGCGCTGGTGGTAGCTGTTGTCCTGATGGGGATGACGGCCTTCACTCCGACTTCTTCGATGTTGGAGAAGTCAGAATTGGCCCCTTATTTTTTGGTGGCCGGGAGAGCGGCGATCTGGGTGGCGCCATCGGCTTTGCGAGCCCGGTTCTACGAGGGACTCGATTTCTTGCATCGAGCTCCGAAGGATTTGGCGGGCACTCCGGCCACCTCCAAGAAATAGGTGCTGTTGGCGGTTCGAGTGAAGACATCAAAACGACGACTTTAACCGAAGAGAGAGACCTACCGTGAAAGATCAATTGGAAGCACTCATCATGCAGATGTACAAAAGCAACATCCTCTACTCCGAGGGCGTGCGCGAGTTCAAGAAGCGCTTCATTCTCACCGTCCTGCAGGAAAATAAAGGCAACCAGTGCCGTGCCGCTCGCGAGCTGGGCATGCATCGCAATACCCTCAGCCGCACGATCGATGAGCTCAAAATCGACGTCCGCCAACTACGGGATGGCGCGAAGCGCCCACCGCGCAGTGCACGTCCCGTCACCCTGGAAAAAAAAGCCATTCGCTAGCGCGCCCTTTGGCGTAGTCAAAAATTTAGGCAGCCCTCGCGGGCTGCCTTTCTTGCCAAATCCTTACCACTACTGGGAAGAAGCTGCTTTGTGGTGAACCGCAGGCTTTACCGGGGCGGCCGCTTTCAGCAGTTTGCCTTTCTCCATCACCATCATGAATGGATTTGGAGTATAGGAGGCTGGCTCGCCCTGGAAGTCGAGACTGGCGCCTTCTTTCGGAATCAGCTTCAGCGGAACCTTTTCCTCGAAGGTGAGCGTGATGTCGGCTTTCTTCGCATCGATGTCATCCGAACTGCCCGCGATGTCGAACTCGGTCGCGCTAGCCTTGATGACGGTGCCGTTCATCTGTACCGGCTTACCCTTAATGGCGTTCCAGACGGCATCCTGATCCTCCTGCTTGCCATTGGAGAGAACAAACTCCCAAGTCGCGAAGTCCATCTTGTCCGGCGGCGTTGCTACTACCATGTTGTGAGCCTGTTCCGGCGGGGTGGGCGCAGGTTTGATGGCAAATCCCGCAGGTTCGACCGGGTTTGCCTTCGCCTGAGCCAGAACGTCGGTCCAGCCATCGTCTCCGCCGTGGTACTTAATGTACTGATTCCTCGCGTATTTCTCGATCTGCTGCTGATACTGCGGAGTCGGGGCCACGATCGAAGCGCGGCCGGCATACCAGATCGCATTGATCGGATCGGGTGGAATTTTCGGGTCCGGTGGGGTGGGCCCGGCATACGCCAAGGCTAACGGATAAACCACGCTAAAGTCGGTGGGATTCGCGTCGGCTGCGATGCGAAGCGCTTTCCGGGCATCGTCGTAGTCCTTATTCGTGAGATCCGCAATCCCAATGGCCGCATTGAAAATGGCAGTCATCTGATCTTTCATCTTCTGAAAATCAGCGTCGGAGGTGCCCTCGGGCTTGCTGAACTTCGGCAATGCGTCCAACCCCATTTGCCCGTACTTCTTGGCATCCGCCAGGTCCTGCTGGGCAGCAGAGTCGCCACCCTGCGCCTTCAGTCGATCAAAGTAGGCCAGCAACGCCATCCCCCGTACGTTGTTGGGGTCGGCGGCAACCAGCTTCGTAGCCGTCTCGATCGTCTTCTGCGAATTGTTGGTGCGCTGGTAGTCCTGCATCAGAGTTTCCAGCGCGGCCACCTTCATCACGCTGTTGGGATATTGCGTCATGAATGCTTCCAGCCCGCTGATCTGGGCGGCGGGGTCGGTCTGCTTGATCGCTCCCACATAGGCGTTGTACTCGGCGGGGTCCTTAATAACCGGCGCCTGCGGGGATGCTGGCGGTTGTCCCTGAGCTGCTTGCGCCGCCGGCTGCGATGGTGGTTGCGCTGGCTGCGCGGCACTCTGAGCGACTGTCGTTGCAGCCACCCCAAGCACAACCGTGACCAGAATCTTTTTCATCAGTGTTGGCTCCTTGCACCTTTGGGAATCGATAATGTCGCGAAATAGCGTTCTTTCTGAATTGTCGGCATTTCGCTTGGACCTTTTACGCGCTCCGCATCCTGTCGGAAATCCGAGTCGCGCTCCGGGCAGGCCTCGCGAAATCGGGGCGAACTGGGGTTAAGGCGAATACCCTTCTTTCCCGGTTGGCCGGATTATAAGTACCTCTTCTTCCGAAGGCAAGCAACTTCCCAGTTTCCCCCGCCATTGTATAAGATGCACAGGTGCTTCGCCGGGGAAGCCATGGTTGCGTCCGCGGCGCGGCGCCCTTGCAGAGAACTCGAGACATTGTGTATGAGTGCGCTCCCAAACCACCAGGCGCGTTCCCTGGCCGGGCAAGTAGCGGTGGTTACCGGCGCCGGGCGCGGCATTGGTGCCGCCATTGCGATCTCGCTCGCTCGCCTGGGCGCTATCGGGGCGCTGTGTGGACGAAACCGGCTCACGCTCGAATCCACCGCGCAGGCGATTGGAGATGCGGGCGCAAAAGCCGAGATCGTTCCCTGCGACGTAACCAGCCTCGAATCGGTGGAAGCGGCGGCGAGGAATATAACCGAATCTTTCGGGCGCGTGGATATTCTCGTCAATAACGCTGGCATCTCCGGATTCGGCGGTCCGCTGCCGCAGCTTCCTCCCGATGCGTGGGATCAGATTTTGAACACCAACTTGCGCGGCGTTTATTATGCCATTCGCGCCTTCGCTCCCGTGATGATTCGCGCCCGCTCCGGGCACATCATCAACATTTCTTCGCTCGCGGGGAAGAATGCGCTCCCCAATGGCGCCGCCTACGCAGCATCCAAGTGGGGACTGAACGGACTCAGTTACTCTGTGGCAGAGGAACTGCGCACCTACAACATTCGCCTGAGTGTGATCTGCCCCGGCTCGACCAATTCTGACTTCAGCCCGCACGCAGGCAAGGATCCCGCCAAGATGCTGCAACCGGAGGATGTGGCGCACGCGGTCGAGATGCTGGTGACCCAGAATCCAGAATCGTTCGTGAGTGAGATTCTCCTGCGGCCAACACAGAAACCGTAACCCGCGAAAGCGCAACGATCAACGATCGCAATCCACCCGCTTGGCCAGATCCAACCCATCGTGTTGTGCGTCCGGCATCAGGTGGAAGTGAACGGATACCGTCGAATTACTGCAGTCCTTGAATCGTCTGACGCCGCTGGATTCGGTAAAGTCTGCCGGAAGAAGCGAGCTGTTTTTCTCCAAGAAAGTCTTTACATAGGTGGTGTCATAGACTGCCCCAGTCTCCAGCTCCCAACGTGCCTGGAGCTTCTCCGCAACCTCCGGCGGACCCACGATCTCGAGTTTACCCATCCGATACCGTGGCCCCTCTTGCAGTTCAATCTCTAGCTTCACCGTCGAGCCCGAGCCGAATGTCGTATTGGGGATGGCTGCGGAGTCAAGCAGGCCATGGGAACCCAGGGACCTCATCATGGTTTTCAGTCCTTCGGCGATCTTAGCTTTCTTGAACACATCACCAGTCTTGATCGGAAACATGGCCCGCAGATCCTTTGAACTGACGGAATGCTTACCGCTAAAGTCGATGCTGGACAAACGGCAGAGCGGTCCCTCGCTGACCTCGGCTTCCAGTCGGACCGGTTTCGGTGAAGCTAGCGGGTCGATTACCTTGATCTCGAACTTTTCGACCACCACCTGGAAATACCCGTGGTCCTGAAACTGCGAGCGCACTCTCTCTCCCAGTTCATCGGGGTCATCGTTGAATTCCGATCCGGCCAGGCTACCCGAGATCTCGGCGAGTTCTGCCGAGTCCACGGGTCGTGTCCCAGAGATGACGAAGCTATCGACCAAGATCTTCCGGCATCCGAAGATTGAATCTGCGTTTGAGCGGGAGCGCTGGGGCAGACGACGAACAACAGAAGAAATCCCACTACTCCACAATCAAAAACTTGCCGCATACCTCAACTCCAATCGGAACCCCAGATTCCAGTGTTTCCGTACCCAAGATTGCTCTAAGATCAAAGTTGCGCGCTGCGGCCTCTCCCATCCTCACTTCTTAAACAGATTCTCAAACGCCTGCCGTGCGTCATTGGGGCGCAGTGTCGCGGGGGTTGAAGTTTCTTTTTCGCGACTCACACGAAGTTCGTAGAACGTGCAATCGTTGCGGACATCTTTTTTTTCGATGCGCTTCGACACCGGTTGCATGCATTCGAAGCGGCTGCCGGGATCGAAGTACCCGCACTGTTTGCAAGAATGCAGCTCGAAGCCGCACTTGGGACAAAGGCCCGTTGGCGGCATCCCTTGCAGTACTGTTCCACACTGGGTGCATCGCGAGACGGCATGGGTTCCGGGCAAATTCACCGGCTTTGGCCCCATGCTGTAATCGCGTCTTGCGGGAGGGACGGCAGGCGGCTTTTCCACAGATTCCCTACGCGGCTTTTCCTCGCGATCGCGATCCTGGTATCCGTGCTGACGGTATTTAGCTGTCACAAAGCCTCCCCAAGCATGCTGGCGTATTGTCGCGCCAGTCGCGCTTTACGGCAAGTATGAACCCGACTCTATCCTCTTTTACCCGAGGCTTGCCATTCGGTGCCCAGAACCCACTTCGCTACAATGGAAGCATGATCCACGAAATCTTCCCCGTCGGGCCGCTGCAATGCAACTGCTCGATCATCGGCGACGAAACCACGCGTGAAGCGATGGTCATCGACCCCGGCGATGACATTGAAGACGTTCTCGAGCTCATCCGCAAGCATAACCTGCAAGTCAAGCAGATCGTCATCACCCATGGCCATATCGATCACGTAGGGGGCGCGATGAAGCTGCGCGCTGCCACGGGAGCACCCATCCTGCTTAATCAGAATGACTATGCCTTGCTCAAAATGCTCGATTCGCAAGCCGCTTGGGTGGGAATGGCCGCGCCCGGATCAGTCGAAATCGACCAGAGTGTAAGCACCGGCGATACCGTGAAAGCTGGAGCACACACCGCCAGCGTTCTGTACACTCCGGGTCACACCGAAGGCAGTATCTGCCTGTACTTCCCTGCCGAGAAAACTCTGATTGCCGGCGACACACTCTTCGCCGGCTCCATCGGGCGCACCGACCTGCCCGGTGGATCGATGCAGAAAATCATGCAATCGCTGCACGGAACGGTCCTGGCTTTGCCGGACGATACCACCGTCGTGCCCGGCCACGGCCCGCTGACCACGATCGGAGAAGAACGCGAGGGCAATCCTTTTCTGGTGAAGAGATAGAGCTTGTCGATTAGTGATCGACAACAATTAGTTCCAGGAGTCGCTTGATCCCTTCCGCGAATTGGCTCTCCGCGACGATCAGGCTCAGCACCAGATAACCGTCGCTCGGGAAATCATAGAAGTGGCCAGGATGCACCAGCACAGATTTTCGGCGAAGCAGATCGACCGCCAGTTCCTCATCGGTCTGCCTCACCGGAACGCGCAAAACTGCGTACCAGCCGCCTTCCACATTTAATCTCTGGCACATCTTCTGTGCGGCCAACTGCTGGTCGAGCTGGGTGAGATTCCCCAGCACTCGATTCAGCAATTGCGGTTGAAGACTTTGCCGCTGCTCGAGAAGCGCCGGAGTTGCCCACTGGATGGGGGCATTCATCGAAAGATAGGTGTCGGCGATCACTTCAAGTCGCTCCCCGGCCGCGTCTCTCTGCGCAGCGGGACCGCTCGTGACAATCCATGCCAATTTCATTTGCGGCAACGCTGAGATTTTAGAGATTCCACTCAGGGTGAAGCTGAGCACATCTTGATTAGCGACAAAACTAGGTCGCGGGGCTCCGCTGTGCGCGTAGTCGAGAAATACTTCGTCCGCAATGATAGCCAGTCCGCGTTCCGCGCAAAAGACGTTGAGCGACTCCTGCTCATGCGCGTGCACATAGGAACCGGTGGGATTGTTGGGATGAACGACAACCACGCCGCGCGTCTGTCGTGTAACCACTTTCTCCAAGGACGGGAAATCCATCTGCCAGCCGTGGTCATAGATCAAGGGGTACGGCACGAGCTTCACGTCCTGCAAGTCAGCCAGGAACTCAAACAAGGGATAGCTCGGCTTCGGCACCAGCAACTCATCGCCGGGATTGCAGAGGAGTCGGAACACAAAGGCATAACCTTCACTGGTGCTGGTGGTGAGTATCAGCCGCGCCAGATCGAGGCCAGCGATTCCATGTTGAGCCCGGTAGTAGTTCGCCACCGCCGCCCGCGCGCTGGGCAACCCCTGGGGCTGAGGATCGTAATTCATCGCCCTAGGCGAAGCCAGCGATGCAAGAATCCGCGCATCGTCAAAGTGCAGGCCGACCCTCGTCGGATTCGAGATCGTCAAATCCAACACGCGAGCGCCGCTCGATCTCACCTCTTCGAGCGCGTCCGTCAAACCATTGCGCGTGAGCTTCCAGTTGGTGCGGTCGGAGAACATCGAAGGGGTGCTAGCTCTATGGCTGCCAGTAAAAACCTAGTTCCTGCGGGGGCGCAAGGGTCTTGGTGACATCGTATTGCCGGCGCGCCTGCCGGACGGCCACGATCTTTTTCTGAAACTCGCGGGCCAGTGTGTCGTAGCGCACCAAAACATTATCCAGCCAGAATGGGCTATACTCCCGCAGCCACGCTTCCCGGTACATCTGACTCAGACGCGTGGTCGCATCGCGCAGATCTTCCAGCCGCGCATTCGTGTCCGTGATTTCTGCAAGGTCCCGGTCCACTCGCTCCGCATCTGTCTGGTTCTGAAAAGCGTCCCAATAAAACTGGTTGATCTCTTGGATAAATTCGGCCTTCATGCCGAGGGTGTCCCAACGCCACGCGCCCAGCGTCATGTCGGCCAGCGTGGCCTGGTGGCATGCGCCTTGTCGTGGTTGCGGTAAAGCGATTCCAGCGCGTGCTCCGCCTCCAAACGCAGGGCCGCCGGTAAAATCCTCTGCATCAGAGCCGCGCCCTCCGGCGTGAAGGGATCGGCCCAGAACAACTCATCGGTCTCCGTGACAATGTGATGGTTAGCCAGCGCCTGATGCCCGCTGTCCAGATTCGCCAGCACCTGGGCAAAAGTGGAATCCTGGTTGCGATAGAACGCCCAATCGTAGTCATTCTTGAAATCGTCGATATCAGACTCGCCCGCTTGCCATCCCGCCGCTGCCCCAAAAACCAACGCTGGCCATGCCATCGCGTAAATCGACTCTCCATCGTCATTCCACATTGTATTCATCATGCCGATTGCGCCCAGCTTTTGACCGTCGCGCACGAAATTGCGAACATTTACGAAGGCGACGTCCAGGTCGGGCCAGAGTTGGTTCCAGTTGTTGGCGCCCGGAGCCACAACCACCCGGAGTCCGGCGTCGCGATACGGTTTGATGATGCTCTCGTAGCTGGGCTCCGCATCATAATCCCAGGGAACCGCGATCATATCCTTAGGCAGAATGGTCAGCAGTTGCGGATACTTCACCGCGATATCTCCCCAGAACATGAGTTGTTTGTGATAGGGCAGAAGAATTCCGCTCACTTTCTGCATGTGCTCGAGATACACGCGACCCAGGCCCACTTGGCTGGCTCGCGTCGCGGTTTGTCCCCGACCCAGTTCAAATGTCTCATCGCCGCCAACGTGCAGAAAGGGTCCAGGAAAAAGCGGCACAAGGTCAGCATACATCGCCTTGATCAGGTCATAGGACCGATCCTTGGTTGGAGTGATCACGTGGCCATGCGGCCGCTCCGCCACATCGGCATAGATTTCATACTTCAACAGGTGGTGAAGGTGCCCAAAGGTTTGCTGCTCGGGCAGAATCGTGACGTAGAGGTTCTTCGCATAAACTACGAGAGCCTTGATTTCCTGAGGCGTAAGCGCGGCCTCTTTCGGCGCCACCAACGGCTGGCTCGCAAAATCGAATACGTGCTCCATGTAAAGAGCAAACAGATTCACTTTGTATCCGGCCAGCGTGCGAATCTGCCGCTTCATAAATTCTTCGGTTGGAATCGGACCTCGGCTGATGTCGTCCTGTACGCCCCGCCACTCCATGCTGGGCCAATCGCGAATCGAAACCGCCGGACAAACCAGGGTTCCGCCATCCTCGCGAAGCAGTTGGCGTAGCGTCTGCACGCCGTAGAAAAGTCCCTGCCCAGTGTTCGCGGCGACGATGAGGTGAGTTTTGTCGGAGAACAGCAGGTAGCCCTGATCGCCAATCGAATCCGCTTTCAGGCCCCTCCTTGCCAGGAACGTCTTGACCCTTTGGTCCTGCAAGCGTGCGAGAACGATGGTACTGCGCTCTTGCTTTGCGTCGGGTTTTTCACCGGTAATGCTCACCTTTAAACCGGAGCGGTCGTGGATCTCCTCCGCCAGCGTTTCCGCCGCGATGCGATCCTCGGCCTGATGCCCGAACTCCACCAGTATTCGGGTGGTGGGTTTCACACGGAAGCTGCCAGCATGCAGTTGTACTTCCTTCGGCTGAGGAATCAACTTCAACGGATTATGCGGTTCGGGAGTTTCTGCGAGGGCTAGAGCAATGAGAGGCAGAACGACCGGAAAAAACAGAGCGGCTCTTTTCATTCGGGTCCTTAGGACAAAAACGGTCTGGGCTCCATTCTAGTGGCAACCAACAGCGACAGAGGGCAGAATCAACTAAGCCTTTCCGAACGCCTCCTTGTTTACAACATAAGGCATTTTTGTGATGTCGCCGCCGTAGTTCGCTTCAAGGACGTCGATCAATCCCTGCACACATCGTCCGGCCATACCTTTGTCGGGATCGACGTCGAGCCGCGTGATGCGGGCTGCGCTGGCGAAGTGCGGGAATAGGCGGCAGCGGTCGGCAAGCGCAGGATCGCGAAGCGGTGAATCCGCTGGTAACGGTTCCTCCGCATACACATCCAGAGCTGCGCCCGCGATCCAGTTCTCTCGCAGAGCATGCACCAGAGCCACTTCGTCCACCACGTGCCCGCGGGAGTCGTTCACCAGAAATGCCGTCGGCTTCATCAGCTTCAAGGTCCGCTTGTTGAATAGATGGTAGGTGGGGGTTGCGCTTTCGCCAGGCCGCAACAGTGGAACATGTACGCTGACGAAATCGGCCGGGCGCAGTGCGTCCTCGAACGATACGTACTTGATCCAGTTTCTTTCTTTCGAAATACCGCGCGCGTGCCGCAAGTCCATCGTCTCTTGAATGGCCTTGATGTACTCGTGATTTTCGTAGGCCGGGTCGTAGCAAAGCATGTTCATGTCGAAGCCAGCGCACTTCTTGATCAGCGCCAGCCCGATCCGCCCCGTGCCGATGATCGCAATCGTTTTGCCTGTCACTTCCTCGCCCAGGAAGGGCAAGTAAGGATGCCAATATCCCCACTGGTTGTCGCGCGTGAGGTGCTCGGCTGGCCACATCTTGCGGGCCAGAACGCCCAACATGAAGAAGGCAAACTCCGCCGTGGCCTCGGTCAGAACGTCGGCCGTGTGAGTGAAGGGAACCTTGTAGCGATTGGCATCGGCGCGATTGATGTTGTCAAAGCCGACGGCGATCTGCGCCACAACTTTCAGCGTATTCTTGCCGGCTTCGAACACCTGGGCATCGATCGGATCGCGAAGCGTGGTGATCAAGCCATCAATGCCAGACTTGACCTTGTCGATGATCAAACTCTTGGGCGGAGCTTCCGGTCGAGGATAGACTTCAACTTCGTAGGCGCGGTTACGCAGTAGGTCGAGCGCTTCTCCAATATCGCAGGTCGCAAAAATACGCGATTTCTTGTCCATGTGCTTTCAGAACGACTGAAGTTGAATTTAACTCAGCCCGCCCCCACACTTTAAGACACCGAAAATATCATACGCGACAAGCAAACGAGCTACAGAAGTCATCCCTTCATCGCGCGGATGCTGCAACACGCTGCCCTGGGCTATAATTGCGCACCCATGCCACTCGCCTCGGGCACAAAGCTCGGACCATATGAAATTCAATCGCCGCTAGGCGCTGGCGGAATGGGCGAGGTGTACCGTGCCCGCGACGCCCGCCTCCACCGCGATGTCGCCATCAAGGTTCTCCCCGTTTCGTTTTCTGCCGACGCCGACCGCCTGCAGCGTTTCGCGCAGGAATCCCGCGCCGCCGCGGCGCTCAACCACCCCAACATTCTTTCGATCTTTGACATCGGGGAGGATCATGGTGCGCCGTACGTAGTTTCTGAACTGCTGGAAGGCGAAACTCTCCGCGACCGACTGCGCGACTCAGCACTTTCCTCCCGCAAGGCCATCGACTACGCGCAGCAAATCGCAAGCGGCCTCGCCGCCGCCCACGACAAAGGCATCGTCCATCGCGACCTGAAACCCGAGAACATTTTCATCATCCACGATGGACGCGCCAAGATTCTAGACTTCGGCTTGGCCAAGTTCACTCGCCCGGAGGCCGACACGTCCGGCGAAGCGCCCACGCAGCAAGTGGTTGGCACGGACGCAGGAACTGTCATGGGCACCGTCGGTTATATGTCACCCGAGCAAGTCCGGGGCAAGCCCGCCGACGCTCGTGCCGACATCTTCGCCTTCGGCGCCATCCTCTACGAGATGCTCTCCGGTAAACGCGCTTTCCACGGCGATTCTCCCGTCGATACCATGAGCGCCATCCTCAAGGAGGATCCCTCCGACCTCGCCGAGACGAACCGCAACGTCTCGCCCGCGCTCGAACGCATCGTTCGGCACTGCCTCGAGAAAAATCCTGCGGAACGCTTCCAGTCCGCGCGCGATGTGGCCTTCAACCTGGGGGCTCTCACGGATATCTCGACGTCCACCCGTGGCAGTGTGCGCGCTCTTCCGGAGGAGCCCTCCTTACGCCGGTGGCTTCTGCCCTTGCTCGGTGGACTGCTTCTGCTCGGATCGTGGGTGGCCGTTTATAAACTTGCTCATCGCGGCGCTGCTGCCGCCACGAATCCAACGTTCCATGAAGTTACCTTCCGCAACGGCACGATCTGGGCTGCCCGCTTCGCGCCGGATGGACAGACCATCGTTTACGGTGCAGCCTGGGAAGGGCAGCCGCAGGAAATTTTCTCCACCCGCTTCGACAGCACGGACTCGCGGCCTGTCGGCCTGCCATCCGCGCAAGTTCTTGCCATTTCCTCAAAGGGCGAGATGGCAATCTCGCTGCATCCCACAAATACGCGTGCCTTCGCTCAGAGTGGAACCCTGGCACGAGTTCCACTTGCGGGTGGCGCACCGCGCGAGGTGGTCGACCAGGTTTTATGGGCAGACTGGACGCCCGACGGCCAGTCGCTGGCGGTCATTCGCCCCGGCCCGGGCGCTTTAGCCCACCTCGAATTTCCCGCGGGAAATGTGATCTACGAGCCTCGCGGCTGGGTGAGCCATGTGCGTTTTTCTCCGAGCGGAGAATACCTGGCAGTGGCCGACCACGTAGGCGGAGGCGACGACGGGCGCGTTGTCATCCTCGACGCGCACGGAAACCCCAAAGCCAGTTCGTCTTTCTATTCGAGTGTCGAGGGATTGGCCTGGACCCCCAGCGGCAAGGAAGTATGGTTCTCCGCTGTTCCCGCCGGGGCCGCACGCGCAATCTACGCCCTGGATTTTTCCGGCCAGGAGCGCCTCATTTACCGTGCGCCCGGAGGCCTGACCTTACACGACATCAGTCGTAACGGGCTCGTTCTCCTGACCGCCGACAAGGCTCGCATAAGCCTTTCCGCCCTCGCGCCCGGCGAAACCCGCGAACGCAGTCTCTCGTGGTTCGACTGGTCCCTGATCACGGATATATCTGCGGATGGCAAGACCATCATTTTTTCCGAGACCGGCGAAGCGTCGGGATCGAACTACAGCATTTTTCTGCGTAAGACCGACGGTTCACCGGCGGTGCGGCTCGGAGAAGGTGGCTTCGGCTCGCTTTCTCCCGATGGACATTGGGTGGTCTCTCTCCTAGGCGCTCCGCCAAAGCTCATGCTGCTTCCCACCGGAGTCGGCGAGCCTCGACAACTCACCGACGATAAGTTAGCTCGTTTCGGCACGGCCTGGCTGCCGGACAACCAGTCGATCATTTTCTCGGCCAGCCAGCCCGGACACGGTGCCCGCACCTATCTATTGGATGTCCAAGCGGGCACGCCACGGGCTCTGACTCCCGAAGCAACATGGGGCTCCCGCGTCACGCCGGACGGGAAATACCTCCTGGCCAGAGACGAGAAACATCAGACATGGCTTTACCCAATCGCTGGCGGGGATCCACAGAAACTGAACTTGGACTTGAGCGCGGACGAGGTTGCGGTCGGGTTTTCTGAAGACGGCAAGAGCGTGCTCGTATCACCTCCCGGCATTCCACGAAAAATTGACCGCGTGGACCTCGCAACCGGCCAACGCAAGCCCTGGAAAGAAATCGCTCCCGCCGACCCCGCCGGGGTGCAAAGCATCGTGGGCATCAGATTCAGCGCGGATGGAAAATCGTACGCGTACTCCACATTCCGCCTCCTATCCGACCTCTATGTAGTCGATGGTTTGAAGTAAGGCGCGAATTTTCGAGAGTATCTCCGCTTACGGCCTACCCGCGTAGAACCGATGCCCGCGCTCTTCCCTCTTTTCTTCCGCGCGCTTCCTCTTGGAGGCTATCAACTCCGCGGCTTGGGGTTGCGATGTGCTCGGCACTTACCGCGAATTCCTTGATCAGTTGCGGCTATTGCGGTTCAAATTTCCAGCGGGTGGATTTGCCCACGAATTCCTTCTCCCACAAGCCGAATACCACCCGGGGGCGAAGCGCGAAAACCGGCTCCTTCATGGAGAGGATGTCCTGCTCCATTCCCTTCATGTCAAACTTGTACTTGCGCTCGTAGGTGGGAAGAAACTTGCGCCGCGCCGAAACATCGGCAACCTCGGCGATGCCTTCCACGATGACCGCTTCCTGCGCGTGCTCGGTGCACAGCACACACTTTTGGTTGTGCGCCAGGTTGCGGGCCTTGCGCGACTTGCTACCGGTGCTGAACAAAAAACGGCCGTCGTGCCATAAGCCCCAAACCACCATGGTGTGGGGCGAACCATCTGGCTTGACCGTGGTGATCCAGTAATTGTGCGATTTCTTCAGCCGCTGTTCCGCCCAACTCCACGGGAGCAACCCTTGGTTGCCTGCGGGGAGGCCGTACCCGGGCGCATCGAGGCGGCTGGCCTTCGGTTTTCCAGTTCGCGTTGGAAGCTTTCTCGCCGGCATGACTCTGATCGCTGCAAACGACTCTAGAGATGCGTTTTCGTCCACTGATCGATGCGATCAAGCGCCTGCTGCAGGTTCTCGAGGGAATTAGCCACGCTGAAGCGCAGGTAACCTTCCCCGAACGCGCCAAATGCGGTTCCCGAGAGGGCAGCGACTCCTGCCTGATCCAGCAGTGCATCCGCCAGCGGCTTCGACTTCCAGCCGGTCTTCGTGATGTTGGGAAAGACGTAGAACGCGCCCTTGGGCATACGGCAGGAAAAGCCTTTGATCTTATTTAAGCCGGCGACGAACAGGTCGCGACGCCGCTTGAACTCACCACACATGTGATCGACCGAACTCTGATCCCCACGCAGCGCCTCAATCCCAGCAATTTGCGTGAAACTGGCGGTGCAGGAGCTCGAATTCGTCATCAGGCGAGTGACGTGCGCTGCCAGATCAGGCCGCATGACGCCGTAGCCCATGCGCCATCCCGTCATGGCGTAGGTCTTCGAAAAGCCGTCGAGCAGAATGGTGCGCTCCTGCATCCCCGGCACCGACATGATGGAAAAGTGCTCGCCTTCAAAAAGCAGGCGGCTGTAGATCTCATCCGACAAGACCAGAATATTGCGGTCGCCAATTATCTTCGCGACCTGCTCAACGTCTTTCCGCTGCATCACGCCGCCGGTGGGATTCTGCGGCGAATTCAGGATGATCAGCCTTGTACGGTCCGTGATGAGGGCCGCGAGTTCGTTTACCTCCAGGGAAAAATCGTGATCTTCGTGGAGTCGGATCGGGATCGCTTTGCCTCCCACGTAATGAATCATCGATTCATAAATGGGGAAGCCTGGATTGGGATAAATGACTTCATCTCCTTCATCAATTAAAGCCAGAATCGTGAAGAAAATGATCGGCTTACCACCGGGGACTACAACCACTTCATCGGCAGCGACTTTAACTCCACGAGTGCGGCTGACATAGTCGGCGATGGTCTGGCGCAACTCCGGCAAGCCGGCGGACGGGCCGTAGTGCGTCCAGCCTTTATGCAGTGCGTCGACCGCGGCTTCGATCACGTTCGCGGGAGTATCGAAATCCGGCTCCCCGATTTCCAGGTGGATGATGCTCTTGCCCTGACGCTCCAGCGCCCGCGCCTTGTTCAAGACTTCAAAAGCAGTTTCAGTGCCCAACCTCGACATGCGGCGGGCCAGTTGTAATTCATGTTGTGTGGTTGGCATGATTCTTGAAGATCCTCGCAGTGCTAAACGGCACATTATACGCCGGGGTCGGAAGGGAGCTTGGGGGGGCCGGGGCATGCCTGGTTAGAGAGCAATCAGAGGAAAGTAGCCGGTGGCTCGATGGCCCTATTCGGAAGTTTGGACTTCCATGTTTTCGTCAATCGAAAGCTGCGCGGGTGTGCCCGAGTGGTCGTCACCCGAACGGACAGCGAGGACCCGAAATCCACTGGAACTGGTTTGGATCTCGTACGTATAAGGGGGACGCTGCCGGGCGACGGTTACATAGTGGCTCGAGACCAGTTCGTCCAGGGAGGCATATTTCCCTTCACTGGCGTAGTAGCTGCGCTCCGCCGTGGCTATGCTGATCAGATCGCTCTTTACACCGGTAAGGTTGATGGCGGCCTTCGGGCTATTGGCTCCGGCGGCGGCGGAAGAGCTTTGCGCCTGCCTGGAGTAAATGTACATGCCAGCGGCTAATACAATCACGACGCTGAGAAAGCTGAACAGGCGGCCCATATGTCCCTCCTGATGACAATTGCACCGCGAAACCCGATCGCTGACAAGTAACCAGAGGGCAGCGACTTGCCGACGGCGGCTTTCCGAGTGAAGTCGCCTCCCTAGCAAATAGCAGTTACGCCAAGCTGTTTTGCTACGTCCAAGTGGATTGCTCCGGAATTGCCCGTGATCCCACCCTGCAATGCGAGCCAGCTGGAAGCCGAGACCTGATCACAAATACCAGCGGCGACCGTCCATGCTTTGAGGATTTGTATCGGCTGGACGGCTGTACACTTTTGTTTTGAAGGATAGGAACTGATGTCGACCATCACGAGACGAGCTTTCCTGGGGATGGCGGCTGCTATCGGCGCCACGGCGGCCTGGGGGGATCCGCTGGGAACTAAGTCTCGCCTGCGATGGCAAGAACGCCGCGACTCGTTCCCTGAAGGAGTGGCCTCCGGAGATCCTGACAGCAGCAGCATTCTATTGTGGACGCGGCGGCTGCCAAGCAATGAAAAACCAATTATCCAGTTGAACGTGGAGATCGCCGAAGATGAGACCTTCACGCGCAGGGTAGCAACGGCTGTGGCTCCAGTTTCTGCGGCCTCCGACTGGACTTGCCGCGTGCTGGTTGGAGGGCTCAAGGCAAGCCGTGTGTATTGGTATCGCTTCACCGATTTCGAAGGTTGTGGCAGCCGTGTGGGCAGGACGATTACCGCCCCTGAGGTTGACGATGCGAGACCGGTTCGTTTTGTTTTTGTGAGTTGCCAGAATGCGAACGACGGCGCGCAGAACGCTTACCGGCGAATGATCTTCGAGGATGAACAAGCTTCGGAAGCGGAGCAAATTGGCTTCGTGTTGCACCTGGGCGACTTTATCTATGAAATTGTCTGGTACCCGGAAGACCGTCCACAGGGTATGTATGACCGTCGCCTGCGCGACATCGTTCGCTATCCGCATGGCGAAAAGATCAGCGACTTTCACATCCCGACGACGGTCGAGGACTATCGTGCGGTTTATCGCGCGTATCTGAGTGATCCGGACCTCCAGGATGCACGCGCACGCTGGCCCTTCGTCAACATGTGGGATAACCACGAGTTTAGCTGGCTGGGCTGGCAATCCTTCGAAAGATTTGGAGGCAAGAACCTGCCCGCGCAGACCCGCAAAGTCGCGGCCAACCAAGCGTTCTTCGAATACCAACCGGCACGAATCACGAAGCCGAGCGGGCCCTCGCTGGATCGGTTCGATCCTCCGCAGGTTGTCGACGCGCCGATTAGTCGTTTTGACGAACACGGCTTCGGTCAGGAGCCGAACAATCTTGCCGCAGTTGGAAGCCTCAAAGGATACCGCACCTTGCGATGGGGACGGAACGTAGAGTTGATCGTCACCGACCAGCGCAGCTATCGTTCTGAAGAACCGACGGATCGTCCTGAGTTGGCGCCACTGTCAAGCGACGACTTTCCCGAGTTCATCCCGGAAGAGGCTATCGAAATCCTGGATGCGGGGCGAACCTACAACGACGGTCGACCACCGGCGTCGATCCGCTTCGGAAGTGTCGAGATCGCGAATTTCTGCAAAGATGCGCCAGCGCAGACAATTCTCGGTGCCGAGCAGAAGGCTTGGTTTCTCGAGCGCTTGCGCGAATCGAAAGCTACCTGGAAAATTTGGGGCAATACCACCGCCACGCTTGACATGCGCGCCGATCTGCAAAACCTGCCGCACCAAGCCGCGAAGCCCTGGCCGGAGAGCGGTTACGCAATTTCTCCGATGGGAGATCACGGCAGCGCCTATGTGGAGCGCGGAGAAATCTACGACTTCGTCCAAGCCAACCGGATCACCGGCTTTGTCACGGCGGCGGGAGATCGCCACAGTTTTTGGGCAGGATTAGCGGCGAAGTCTCTTCCGCCAAAACCTTTTGTGCCAATCGGCATTGCCTTTGTTACGGGTTCGATCTCTGCGCCGGGACTGGTCGAGGCATTGGAACACGCGTTGCCGAACGACCATCCTCTGCGGCCGCTTTACGTTGGACAAGGGCCCGCTGATCGGGTAGCGCAGCCCACCGTGAACCTGCTCTTGCGGCACGGAGTGCGGTCATGTTTCGAATACTTGCAAAGCGGAGACATTGCGAAAGCGTGGGCACTGTCCAATCCCGACTTGTCGCCACATCTTTCATTTGTTGACATGGGAGGCCACGGCTACTCGGTGGTTCATGCTACGAGCGGATTCATCGAGACGGAATTCGTCTGCATTCCCCGGCCCGTCGAACGCAGTAACCGTGCGGATGGAGGAGCCCTCCGCTATCGCGTCAAGTTTCGAGCTGATCTCTGGAAACAGGGTGAGGCTCCAAGACTCCAGACGCAGATTCTCGAAGGCGACCCGAAATTTTCCGTGTGACGTACGCCGGAGGTTCGATGAAATCCTAATGCTAAAACTGACTTATTTGTGAGACGCGCTCTACTCTGAGACGCTGTGTTCTTCGTTTTGCGCGCGAAGCACGCGGTCCACGAAATAGGGGGCCCGGTGGCGGGGTTCGTGGTAGTGGCGGACCTGCATCTCGCCCAGCAGGCCGATGGCGAGCAGGTTCAAGCCGCCGAGCAGCAAGCCGAGCGCCAGCATCATCAGCGGGCCGTGAGAGGCCATGACGGGAACATGGCGCAGGAACTTCTCCACACCCAGCCAGGCTACGACTGCGCTCCCGCCGAGCAAACTCAGAAAACCGAAGGTTCCGAAGAAGTGCAGTGGGCGGGAAAGATAGCGGAGCAGAAAGCGAATCGTGATGAGATCAAAGAAAACCCGGAAGGTGCGCGAAATTCCGTAGTGAGAAGCGCCGCGCTCGCGGTTGATATTGCGAATCGGCACTTCGCAAATCGATGCGCCATACCACGACGCCAGCGCCGGAATGAAGCGGTGCAACTCGCCATAGAGTGGAACTTGTTCGAGGATCTCGCGGCGGTAGGCTTTGAACGTGGTGCCGAAGTCGTGGATATCCACGCCGCTCAGCCTAGCCAGCAGCCAGTTCGCCATGCGCGAGGGGATGCGGCGCATCCAGAAATTATCCACCCGCACCTTGCGCCAGCCGCTCACAATGTCGTAGCCCGCCGCAATCTTCTCCAGAAAAATCGGGATGTCGGCGGGATCGTGCTGCAGATCACCATCCATGGCGATAATGTACTCGCCACGAGCATGGTCGAAACCCGCGGCCAGGCCAGCGGTTTGTCCGAAATTCCGGCGGAGCTTAACCACCGTGACGCGGCTATCCACCGCCGCGATCTCGCGCAGCATGGCAAACGTATGGTCGCTGGAACCGTCATCCACCAGCACGATTTCAAAGCTTTCGCCAGAGGTCTCCATCACCGCTTTCAGACGGTCGTAGAGATCGGTGACGTTATCTTGCTCGTTGTGCAGGGGAACGACGATGGAATATCTTGGCACAGTTTTTTTATTATAGCCTGAACGGTTCCATGTTTCACGATCAATTTCTTCTCGCACTTCCAAACCTCGGAAACTCCCATGGAACCGAAGTACGACCTCAGCCCTGCTCTTTCAGTTTCAATCGCGACTTATTATCTTCCATGAAAGCCTTGATGTCATTGGCTGCTCCCAGTAGACGGTTCCACTGCTCGTAATACAGCGTCACTGGAAAACGTCCCAGACCGTAAACACTGACACCGCCTTTTTCCCCAACTTTGAATATCAGATCTCCACTGCGCTTTTTCGTCTCCACTTCTTTTTCCAACTGGGACAATCGGGCCTTCAGCTCCTCGTAAGTCGGCTCTGTCATGCGTTTCCTCGTGGATGAAGTTTAACCTCTTCCTATAGTAACCGGCCCACACTCGCCGCATACAACTTTAAGACGCGAGTCGGAATCTAGCGCACTATCGGAAATTGTACGAGCTTGTAAAGGAATGTAAAGCCGGGCTGTCGCCCCCGGAAAGTGATCAGAGACTGTTAAAATAAGCCAAACCGCCTTTTGCCTTTGTGGGTTCATTTCTTAGGAGAAATAATTGCTTATACAGCGCGCCGCAAGGCTTTCTGTGCTCTTTTCCCTTACCATTTCTTTTTCGCTGCTGGCTGGCGCGCAACAAACGCCGGCGCCGGACCAGAACCCGCCACCAACCCAAGACAGCTCCCAAAGCACATCTGGGCAGAAGAAAGATGCCGATCAAAAGAAAGATGCCGATCAAAAGGCCTCGAGCACGCCGGCTTCAGCAAAAAGCGACCAGACTGAGCAACCCACCAGCGGCCAGGGAAAGGTTGCCGGAACCTCGAATGACCGGCTTTTTTTTGCACTGCCAAACTTCCTCACCCTCGAAGGCGCCGGTCAGTTGCCGCCCCTAACCACGGGACAGAAGTTCAAAGTGGTCTTCCTGGGGTCTTTCGATTACATTCTGATTCCCTGGTACGGTTTTCTTTCTGGCCTCAGCCAGGCCGAAAACAGCGAACCTGGCTACGGGCAGGGTGCGGAGGGGTACGGAAAGCGCTACGCAGCGGCCTTTGCCGACGGAACCATCGAGAACTTCATGGTGGGCGCGGTTTTTCCCTCCATCCTGCGCCAGGACCCACGATATTACCAGCTGGGAAAGGGCAGCTTCGTGCACCGTACGAAATACGCCGTCAGCCGAAGCTTTGTCACCTTTAGCGATTCCGGCCACAAGCAATTCAACTACTCCGAGATTGCCGGTGGGATGTTGTCGGCCGCCATTTCCACTAACACTTACCATCCGAGATCGTTCACCACGCTCCATTACAGCGCAACCGGGATGCCGATCTATGTCTTCACTCCCTCGGATCGCACCCTGGGCAATACGGCGAGCGTGTGGGGAACGCAGCTCGGCTACGACACGTTGACGCTGGTGGTGAAGGAATTCTGGCCCGACGTTCATCGCTGGGTGAAACGCAAGCGCAACGGTGATGCACCGCAGGCCAGCAGCCCCAACCGCTAACGTGAGCCTCAGATTCCAGCCAGCGCCGTCTGCCCTTGCGGCTTGAAGATAACGCCCTGGCTGGTTCGACTGTTCATGATCACTCGCATGGGCTTGTCAAAACGCAAATGGCGGACGCATCCGTCTTCATCCACAGATGGTTGCTCGGTCAGCCAGCCCCAATCGACCGATCCCTCTCCGGCATCTGGATTCACGGTGAAGTAGCCGATCTGGAAGGCGGTAAGATTCTGGAAGAAATGACTGCCTTGCGAAGGCGTCACGCGAAAATCCCGGAATCCAGCTTCTACAATCACGCGCGCGCCGGAGATTTCGTCCCACTCCACAGGAATTCCCAACCATGGGTCATTCGATCCCCAGCGGCCCACTCCAATCAATAGATACGGACGATTGTCGGCGCTCA
The DNA here is from genome assembly GCA_049584315.1 of Candidatus Sulfotelmatobacter sp. Lineage (GTDB taxonomy): Bacteria > Acidobacteriota > Terriglobia > Terriglobales > Acidobacteriaceae > Sulfotelmatobacter. The sequence continues at coordinate 27,835 of JBAUXO010000363.1, forward strand.
GCAGGCCATTGAAATGGGCCACGGCTTTGGCCACTTCCTGACTGCGGCTGCGTTCGAAGCGCTGTGAATCGACGACTACTACATCGTGCAGGTTCTCGATGCGCCCGTTGCCCAGCACTTTGTTGCTCTGGCAAAAGAGTTGTTGCGGATCCGCATCGCCGACCGACAAATCCTGGTGATCGCGCGAAAGGGTTAGTGGGCGAATCTGCAGGAAACCGAACTCCGCAGCTTCGCCTGATTGCCGCGGCAGCCGAACCGCGAACTCAATTTCTACAGGAATGCCCAAAGCGCTTTCCCCCGCCTTCACCAGGGTCTCAAGAATCGTTGGCAGAGGAAATAGATTGTGCTTGAGCATGGGCGCGAAGCTCACGATGCGTACCCCGGGGCGGCTTACACCGTCATACACAGCCTCATTGTCGTCTGAATAGGTGGACCCGACAGGAGGCAGAGTGCCGTCGGCTTCGGCCGCGTCCAGACCAAAGCGCATCTCGTGCAGATGACCGGCGCGCCCCTCGGGAACGCCCTTCAATGAGAGTGCCCAGAACTCGGTTTGCGAGTTGGCGAGGATGTCTTCCACCGAGGAGAATTGAACCAGATTCTGCGGATACCGCGGGCAGAACGTCAGACACTTTCCTCCGTCGACTACCGCCCGGCCGAGACCAAGCGCCACAGCGGCGATTCCATCTGCAAACTTCATCGGCGGCACGGGATAAAAATTGTGCGAGCGCACCACACCCGAGAAATCGGGATAGAAACGTTGTCCATGCACCGTCCCCACAAGTTGTTGAACAATCACGGCCATTTTTTCCTCTTCCAACCGATAGGGCGTGGCGCGCACGTAGGCTTTGGCGTGGCGGCTGAAGGTCGAGGCGTAGACGCGCTTAATGGCGTCGATCAACTCCGCGAGACGTAGTACGGGATCAGGCTGCTGGTTGCCCAGCATGAACGTCTCATACACTCCGGTGAAAGGCTGGTACTGCGAGTCTTCGAGCAAGCTCGAAGAACGCACCGCGAGTGGATATGCGACTTGTTCGAGGAAGGCCTTCAGGTCCTGCTGCAACTTCTCGGGGAGTGGAGCGGCGAGAAATCTCTGCAGGATTTCACCGTCATCGTCGCATCCCAGCGCGAAGTCCAACAGGTTATTCTCTGCCATGAACTGGTCGAAGGCGTCCGTGGCCAGTACTAGAGCCGCCGGCACCGCGATGCGGACATTGGGAAAGCGGCGTGTGATGCGGTTCTTCCGCAAGAGGTGACGCACAAAGGCGAGACCGCGGGCCTTCCCCCCCAACGATCCCGAGCCGATGCGCAAGAAACCCGATTCGGACGGTTTGAAAGTTTCGGCGTTGAAGTCGCCGATCAGCAGTTCCCTTTGTTCACGCCGGTAGTCCTTAATCGATTCGATCACATCGCGGCGTAGATGTTCCGGACCGTCAAAGTCGGACACCTTGCGAGGCCGCAGCTTGGCGGCCAGAGCAAATTCGGTTCGCGCCATCAGCCAATGGGAAAAGTGATTGCTCTGCGCGTGGTACATCAGGCTCTCGGCGGGAACTGTCCCCAACCGCTCCTCGAGTTCGTTCAGATCTTTCGCGCGGCCCACTTCCCTCAGATCGGGCAGGCGAAATACGAAATCGCCAAAACCAACTTGCTCGGTGAGGATTCGCCTCAAGTCTTTTAGCAGTGTGGGCGAGCGCTTTCGCAGAAACGAGTACCCTGCAGCCGTCGCCCGGGGACGAAACTCCGTGCGGCTGGTCTGCAGCACAACCGGCACATCCGGCACCAACGCCTTCATCAATCGAGCGAGCTCAAAGCCAGCGTCCTGACTGAGTTTTCCCTCCCAGGGAAATTCGACATCCGATACCAACCCAATCAGGTAATCGCGATACTCCTCGACCAACTGCGCGGCATCTTCAAAGTTCGAACTCAGCAGAATCTTTGGACGAGCCTGCATCCGAACCAGCTTGTGCGCGACATTGATTCCTTCCTGAATGACTCGGCGCGACTGCTTGATCAGCTCGGTGTAGATCACCGGCAGGAACGACGAGTAATAGCGGATATTGTCTTCCACAACCAGCAGCACCGGCACTCCCATGGCCCGCGTGTCGTGCAAAACGTTGCGCTTGTCCTCGATGTATTTGACGATGGCGATCAGGATGCGCGCATTCCCCTGCCACAGAAAGATGCGCTCAAGCTCGGTGACCGGATTCCGGCTGATAAAGTTCTTCACCTCCCGATAGTCGTAGGCCAGCACAACCACCGGGACGTCAAGGCCACTACCGTTCACTTCATGCGCCAACTGCGCGGCCGTCATATCGGCCACCGCCAGGTTGGTCACGATCAGATTGAAGCGAGGCTGCGAACGCGCCAGCTCCAGCGCCTCGGCACAACTCGAAACATGCGTGATACCGGGAATCTGCCGCAGGTTCAGTTCGAGCGATTCGTCAATCAACAATTCATTGAGCCTACCGTCTTCGCGCAGGATGAAAGAGTCGTAGAGGCTGGAGACCAGCAGGATGTTCTGCACCTTGAAGGGCATCAGGTTGTCGAAGCCTTCCAGACGCGCTTCGGCATCAAGAAACGGCTCGCTCATGGAGCGGACGGCCATGTGGCTGTATCCTACGCGAAAACTCGGACGACAGAAGATGAGGGTGCCCCCATCCCGGTCGCGTTCGTGGCGACCGGGTGGGGATTCTAATCTAAAGATCTGACAGCCGACTTTCTATTGCTCGGAGCAGCACCCTGAACGTCAAAATCCCCACCCTATTCCTGCAAAAAGCGCAGGGACAAGGGCGGGGCACACAGTCATTCAAGCAGCTTGACCACCTAGACCAAGCCCTGATCCAGCATGGCATCGGCGACTTTGAGAAAGCCGGCAATGTTGGCGCCGTTCACGAGGTTGCCGGGGGTGCCGTATTTCTCCGCCGTCTCGTAACAGTTGCGGTGGATGGAGATTATGATCTTGTGCAGCCGGTCATCCACTTCCTCGCGCGTCCAGTTCAGCCGTGCGCTGTTCTGCGCCATCTCCAGACCAGAGGTAGCAACGCCACCCGCATTCGCCGCCTTGGCCGGACCGTACAGAATCTTGGCATCCAGGAACAGCTTGGTTGCCTCGAGCGTGCTGGGCATGTTGGCGCCTTCGGCCACTACCTTGATCCCATTCTTCAGCAGGTTCGCCGCATCCTTGGCGGTGATTTCATTCTGCGTGGCGCTAGGGAACGCGCAGTCCGCTTTGATATTCCACAGCGGGTTGTGCTCCAGCTTCACGTCCGTCGGCATGAAGATCGCCTTCCTATAGCGATCCGAATAATCGCGAATGCGGCCGCGCTTGACGTTCTTCAGTTCCAGAATGTAAGCCAACTTTTCGCGATCGATTCCATCCGGATCGTAGATCACGCCGTTTGAATCGGACACGGTCAGGGGCTTCGCTCCAAAGTCGAGCAGCTTCTCGATGGTGTACTGGCAGACATTGCCACTACCCGAAACCAGGCAGAGCTTCCCTTCCAGCTTGTCCTTGCGGCTCTTCAGCATTTCTTGAGCAAAATATACGCAGCCGTAGCCGGTCGCCTCTGGACGAATTAGCGATCCGCCCCAGCCCAAACCTTTGCCCGTCAGAACGCCGGTGAATTCATTGCGCAGCCGCTTGTACTGGCCAAACAGATAGCCGATTTCTCGTCCGCCCACGCCGATGTCGCCGGCCGGAACGTCGGTATCCGGACCAATGTGCCGCTGCAGTTCAGTCATAAAGCTCTGGCAGAACCGCATCACTTCGTTATCAGTCTTGCCCTTGGGATCGAAATCCGATCCGCCCTTGCCGCCGCCCATCGGCAGCGTGGTAAGCGAATTCTTGAATACCTGCTCGAATGCCAAGAACTTCAGAATGCCGAGGTTCACCGAGGGATGGAAGCGCAGGCCGCCCTTATACGGTCCGATCGCGCTGTTCATCTCAATGCGGAAACCACGGTTGACCTGCACTGCGCCCTGGTCGTCGACCCAAGGCACGCGGAACATCAATACGCGCTCCGGCTCCACCACCCGGTCGAGGATTCGGTTGGATTGATACTCCGGATGTTTTGCCAGCACTAGCCGTAGAGAATCGAACACTTCCCGAACCGCCTGATGGAATTCAGGCTCAGCGGGATTCTTTGCTTTTACGCTAATCATCACATCGTCAATGTAGTCACCCGGTGCCTTGATTCCGGGCGATGTCAGAATGTCAGACGTCATGGTCCTACCTCCGTAGGTGTGTCATTTATGAAACCCTTCGTTTTGCTCTTATTCACGCCTCCAGCAATGACCCGGAGCAACCCCCTGGGTTGATCCTTGTCAAGGCAGTTATTTGCGTTTTGAATCATGGAGTTACAGCGAGAGTTGCTTGGCAATGAAAACACTCTCGCGACGTCCAGCGGCTCCCGCTTGAGTCGGGAACGACTCAAGCCGCCGTTGAAAAGCATACGCCTTCCGAGACTAGGAAAACCTGATAATTGCCGGCAGCCGGCAGAGATCTTCCTGTTCCGGAAAGGCAAGGTCCAAGCACCAGATTGACCCCGATGGCCCCCGGCGTACTATGTTGTCCCGATTCAGCGAGGCCAGATGGTTGCCTGGAGAGTTCGTCAGAATCGGAGATAAGCGTGTTCGGTTCCGCCTGCGGAAACAATGCGCCGGTAGGTGAGAGATTCTGCAGGATATGCGCGACCGACGTTTCTGCCGCCTGGGCGCTACTACCTGCCGTTCTACCACCAGCGGAGGGCACGATTTTCCCAGCCCGGACCAGAGGCCCGACGATCGCCAGTCTCGCTTGCCGACTTTCTGTGTTTGCCTTTCCATTGTCGATCCTGGCGATCATATTGGGCCATCTCTCTCTGTGGCTGAAATCCGCAAGAGTGCGGGGGCCTAAAAGGCGAAGGCATCGCGACCACTGGACCGGTCTTAGGCTACATTGGATTGGATTATTCCCGTAGTCATACTGATTGCCACGATTGCGATTCCCCAAAATCCTGCGTGCACGGATGGCGGCGAGAGTCGTCGGCAATCGCTGCGGTTCGCCAGCTCATCGCAGCTGAGACTAATTACTCGTCATGGCATCTCGAAGCCGGCTACACCTGCAGCCTGCCCAATCTGAGTGCGGCTGGCTCGATTGACCCTAATTTGTCAAGCGCGCAAAAGAACGGATATGTATTTGAGTTGTCAGGCTGCCGTGCAGACGGCGTGGGCGGCGCAAACCTGCACTAATTGGTGGTGGCCTACCCTGTCGTTCGCGACCGCACCGGCAGCGAATCGTCTTGCTCCGACGAAACCGGTCGCGTCAAGACCGACGTGACGGGCTTGCGCGCCGGCATTCGATGATCAATGGCTCAGCCTCGCGGTAACGAGGAGAACCTCAGGCTCGTGGTTGTTTCTTCCGGCAGTCTGCACAAACCCCGTAGATCTGAAAGGTGTGGCGGGTTGTGGCGTAATTGTGGCGGCGTCCGATCTCCTGTTCCAGCAGATCCACTTCGCGGGAAAAGAATTCTACTGAACTGCCACACTCCGTGCAGACCATGTGGTGATGGCTGCGCCGGTTGTACTGGTGTTCATAACGGGCGATCCCGTCGTGGAAGGCGACTTCGCTGGCCAGTCCACACTCGGCCAACAGCTTGAGCGTGCGATAAACCGTGGTGTAGCCGATGCCGGCGTCTTTTTTTTGCACCAGGCGGTGCAGCTCATCGGTGGAGAGATGGTCGCGGGTCTCCAGAAATGTGCGCAAAATCGTATCGCGCTGCGCGGTCTGCTTCAGGCCGACCCGCTTGAGATGTTGATGGAGAATGCCCTGCGCCTCGCGCACCATCTCGCGCGAGATCGAAGGCTGGTCATCAATGCGCTTCTGCAGCATCAAAGGTCAGGATAGCATCCGCACATCTGGCAAATAAAATTCATTTTTGAAGGATCGGTTTCGGAGCACGACCCAGCTTCATTTGTGCCGTATGCCCGTCTCCCCCTAGAATCAAGTTGCTCATGAGTACCTTCACCGCAACCGGCGTCCCTACATCCCGGCGTTCGACCAGACTACGCATTTTCCTCTGGCTGCTGGCCGTCCTGGTCCTGTTGGTCGGGGGCACGATCGTCTACGCCTATTTCGTGGCTCGCTCTGCCTTGCCCCAGCTCGACGGAAATCTTCCGGCGAAAGGCTTAGCCGCGCCGGTGAAGGTCACGCGCGACGCGCGCGGCGTTCCTGCCATCGAAGCGGCAAGCTTGGAGGATCTGTTTTTCGCACAAGGCTACGTCACGGCGCAGGACCGGCTTTGGCAGATGGACGTGATGCGCCGCTTCGCCGCGGGAGAACTATCCGAGATTCTGGGTGAGGACACGCTCAAGATCGACCGCGAACAGCGCATTCTTGGACTGCGGGCAGCGGCGAAGAAGTCTCTCGCGATGGCTACCCCGCGCGACCGTTCTTACTTTGACGCTTACGCGCGCGGCGTGAATGCCTTCAGGGAGGCCCACGAAAAATCCCTTCCTATCGAATTCCGCATTCTGAAGTACCGGCCGAAGCCATGGCAGGCGGAAGACTCCATTGTCATTGCGAACCAGATGGTGAAGGACCTCAACTTCTACACCTTCCGGGACTCGCTCACGCGTGAAAAAATATTAGCGAAGCTAGGCCCCGAGTTGACTGCCGATCTATATGTGAACCGCTCCTGGCATGATCGTCCGCCTACCGTCATGCGCGAGGACATCAACAACGAGCAGCAGAACCAGGGCGACCCGGAAGATGACGATGACGACGAGGATGACGATTCCGGCCCTGACAACGCCGTGACCCAGCGTAGCCCCGCGCTCGCAGTTTGGGCGCAGCACGCTCCCGAAGCAGTGAACGGATCAAACGACTGGGTGGTTTCAGGAGCGCATACCGTCACCGGCAGGCCGCTGCTCTCGAACGACATGCATCTTGGCCATCAGATGCCAAACCTCTGGTATGAGGCGCATCTGCAATCCGGCAATCTGGATGTCGCTGGCGTGACGCTGCCGGGCATGCCCTATGTAATCGTTGGCCATAACCAGCGAATTGCGTGGGGATTCACCAACGTCGGCCCCACCGTGACCGACGCCTTCATTGAGACCTTCAACGCGCAGGGTGCATACCAGACTCCGCAAGGCTGGCAGCAACCGGAGCACCGAGAAGAGGTGATTCACGTCAAAGGAAAATCGGATGTCAAAGTGGACGTGAAGACCACGCGGCACGGGTCCATCATCAGCGAACTGATTCCCGGTGAGACACGGCAGGTGGCGCTGCGGTGGACCCTTTACGATGGGCTTCACATGCCATTTTTCGATGTCGATACGGCTCAGAACTGGGAGGAATTTCGCAAGGCTTTTTCGCAACTTGACGCGCCCGGACAGAATGTAGTCTATGCCGATGTCGACGGGAACATTGGCTACCAGACCACGGGGCACATTCCCATCCGTGCCTCCGGCGACGGCAGCCTCCCAGTCAGCGGCGCGGACAACGCCCACGAGTGGACCAGTTACATTCCGTTTGACAAGCTGCCGAATATCTACAATCCTCCCTCGGGCGTGATCGCAACCGCAAACGGTCGCATCACGCCGGATGGATATCCGTATTCCATCAGTGTGGAGTGGGAGGCGCCGTGGCGCACCGCCCGCATTTATCACGTGCTGGAGTCTGGAAGAAAGTTCGGCCCCTCCGATATGCTCGCGCTGGAGAACGATGTTCAGTCGGAAAATGATCTGTTCGCAGCGGAACGCTTTGTGTACGCCGTCGACCACGCCGCCAGGCCTTCGGCGCGGGCCAAGCAAGCTGCCGACCTGATGCGCAACTGGGACGGCCGCATGCTCGCCTCTGCCACTGCTCCGACCATTGCTGTGCGCTCTGCCCAGGAACTGACCCGGCTGCTGCTCGAGCCCCGTCTTGGGACCGCGCCAGAAGATCCAAAGCAACAAGAGGAAACCTTGAGCTGGAAGAGCTACGACGGGAAGATGCGAACCGTATGGTTGCAGAATGTCATGCTGCACCAGCCCAAGCGTTGGTTGCCGGAAAAATATCCGAACTACGAAGAGATGCTGACGGCCGCGGTGGACGCGGCTGTAAACACCCCGGGCTCTCCCAAGGACTTGTCATCGTGGTATTGGGGCAGCGTCAACGCGGTTGAGATTGAGCACCCGATTCTGAGCAAAATCCCTCTACTGCGACGCTGGGCAGCACCGGGCATCAACGAGCAGTCTGGCAGCGGCTACACGGTCAAGGCTGTGACTCGCCATCACGGCCCCTCCGAACGGTTCACCGCGAACCTGGCAGATCTTGATCAATCCACCTTGAACACGGTGACCGGCCAAGGCGGAAATTTCCTAAGCCCCTTCTACATGGATCAATGGAATGCCTGGTACGAAGGCTCGACGTTCCCGTTGCCTTTTACGCCGCAAGCCGTGGAGAGTTCCGGCGCTTATCGCCTGACTCTGCAACCTGCCAAATAAACCCGGCTGCGCCGTCAGAAAAAGTCGACCGCCTTCACGTCGGTGATGTAGCCGGGGATGATGATCGTCCCGGTTTCAATATATATGTTGGGGGGAAGCAAAGCGTCGGTGAATAAATCATAGACTCGCAGGTTGCCGCCCTCGGCCACGTACTCCACGTAGCGGCTGTTAAAGCTCTGCAGCCCGGTAACATCGCCGTTGTCGGGAGGAATCACCACGCTCGCGTTGGTCGTGTTGTAAATCGAGAGACAACCACGCACCTCACCGGCGACATTGTTGACATTTCCAATGTTGGTGCAATTTATCGAGCCGATGAAAAGCTGCCCGCCGTTGCCCATGTCAATACGGTCGTGGTAGCCGTCGGTGATGACTGCGCTGCCAGTCACGGTCATCGAATTGAGGTTCACCAGATCGAGGCGTCCGCAAGTGGTGGCCGCAGTGGTTTCGCCTGCACACAGAGAATTGCTCGGTGAATTGCCGGCCACAAAAAGAGTTGACCCGCTCAGAAACCCGATCGTTGCTCCGTCCACCGGAACCGACGCGCCGGCTGTCGGGGGAGTGGCGGCCATATTCAGAATCTGAACGCTGGCTTGCGTGCCTCCACACTCGGCGCCACAATTCAACACGTAGGCGGTGCTGCCGTCGCTGCTGAACACTGCATTTACCGGACGGCACCCCGTACACAGCGGCACCGTGAGCGTGACTGGACTGGCGCTGTTCAACAGCGCCGGCGAAACCACCGTCACCGCATCCGAGTCGTTGCTGAAAACCAGAAGCTGGGTTCCGCCGGGATTTGATACCACGGTCTGCGCATTCGGCACCCCGATGGTTGCCGTGATGCCCCCAGACGCAAGGTTCATCGCCACTACGGCACCGGGCGATGTGCCGGTCAGCGAAGCTGAAGGCACAGCTGCGTAAGCCGCCCCGGGCTGGGGTACGACCATGCTCATTGTCGCACCCGGAAGCTGGATGCTGCCGGTCACCGTTTCCTTTGTGGTGTCGACGACCTCGACCTTGTTGGTCGAAGAATCAAAGGCCAGTAAGGTTGCCCGGTCGGCAGAAATAGCCATCAGGCCAGGCGAGGTGCCAGCGCTAATCTCGCCTCTTGCGATCGTATCGTATTGCCCGTTGATGATCACCAACCCTCCCGATGCCGTGGCGCTGGTGACGCTCTGCGAAGCGAAAACGCGTTCGGTCAATCCACTAGGAGGCGTGTTGTGCGCTCCGCTACCGCAGGAGACAAAGCCCGAACTGGCAACGGCAACGACAGCAAGCAAAAGAGCGGATTTCTTCAAACGTCGGGCTCCTAACTACAGGAAAACCAGAGATTTAAGTGCGAAATAGCGGATTATAGCAGAGCCTCGGTGCGCAACACCTCATTCCATCCCTGGCTCTCCTCGTACTCTCGCCTTCCGATGCAAGATTTTGGGTTCATCTTGTATGCTTTCAACATGGCGGAAGACATTCTTCGACGCATCAAGCAATCCCCCGTTCTCTGCGATGGCGCGATGGGCACGCTGCTTTATTCCAAAGGCGTATTCATCAACCGCTGCTATGACGAATTGAATCTGTCGCAACCCGATTTGATTCGTGCCATTCATCACGAATATCTGCAAGCCGGGGCTGAGATTATTGAAACTAATACGTTTGGTGCGAATTCCTTCCGGCTCGCCCGGCATAGCTTAGCGGACAAAGTACGTGACATCAACCGGATGGGGGCAAAGCTGGCGCGGGAAGCCGCCAAAAGCTTCGATGTGTGGGTGGCAGGATCAGTTGGCCCATTAGGGACAAGAATTGAGCCTTTAGGAAAAACTTCGTTTGAGGAAGCCCGTCAGGCATTCCGCGAGCAGATCGCGGCACTGGCCGAGAGCGGCGTGGACCTGCTGATTCTGGAAACTTTCGGATATCTCGAAGAGCTTCATCAGGTCATGCTGGCCGCAAAGGACGTCGGAGCAAAATTGCCTTTGGTTGTTCAGGTTACGATCGATGAAGACGGCAACTGCCTGGATGGCTCCGATCCGGAGGCCTTCACTCCTCGCCTCGAAGAATGGGGCGCGGACGTGATCGGTTGCAACTGCAGCGTGGGTCCGGTGGCTATGCTCGACGCCATCGAGCGCGTGCGGGCGGCCACTTCCCTTCCCCTGGCCGCGCAACCCAATGCAGGCATTCCGCGCTCCGTGGAAGGGAGAAACATCTACTTGTGCTCGCCCGAGTACATGGCTAGCTATGCACGCAAGTTCGTCGCCGCCGGGGTCCGCATTGTCGGAGGATGTTGCGGAACCACTCCCGACCACATCCGGGTAATGAAGTCTGCGCTTCGAGTCGGTGAGGCGCGCGGAAAGGCAAATCCGGCTCACGCCTCGGGAGTCGCAACCTCGCCTGTAGCCACTCCGGCGCAATCTTTGGAGGAGCGATCTCGGATAGGAGCGAAGCTTGCGCGGGGCGAATTCGTAACCATGGTCGAGGTGGTTCCTCCGAAAGGAACGGATATTAGCAAGGAGTTGGAGGGCTCGCGCTTTCTGAAATCCGTAGGAGTCGACGCGGTAAATATTCCTGATAGCCCGCGGGCTTCGGCACGCATGAGCAATCAGGCGCTCTCCTTGCTGGTGCAGCGGGAAACGGGAATCGACGCCATTCTGCATTACACCTGCCGCGACCGCAATGTGCTCTGCATCCAGAGTGATCTTCTGGGAGCCGCGGCCGTGGGAATCAAGAACCTGATCTGCATCACGGGCGATCCGCCAAAGATGGGCAATTACCCCGATGCGACGGCGGTGTTTGATGTCGATGCCATCGGCTTGGTGAACATCGTCCACAACTTGAACCGGGGCCTGGACCTGGGCGGAAACCCAATCGGCACCGGTACTGGATTTGTCATCGGCGTGGGCGCGAATCCTGGACTCACGGACCTGGACGAAGAAATCCGCCGCTTCGAATACAAGGTGGCTGCTGGGGCCGAGTACGCGGTCACCCAGCCTGTATTCGACATCCGTCTGCTGGAAAGCTTTCTGCGCCGTATCGAGCACTGTCGAATTCCGGTCATCGCCGGGATCTGGCCGTTGGTCAGCGTCCGCAACGCCGAGTTTATGAAAAACGAGCTTCGCGTTTCGGTGCCGGATGCGATCCTGGAACGCATGACAAAAGCTCGCAACCCGGAGGCCGCCCGGGCCGAGGGCGTGGCCATCGCCCGCGAGATGTTGCTTGCCGTGCGCCATACAGTGCAAGGGGCACAAGTCAGTGCACCCCAGGGACGGTACAGCTCGGCAGTGGATGTTCTGGAAGCTCTGGGAACGGCGTAGGTTACCCTTTCTGGTCGCACGAAGGTCTATATTTTACGAACTATTTACAATAAACTGGACATCCTTACCGATTCGTAGCATTACAATAGAAGTGGAGCGAAACCCCGTTGGCCAATTTTGAAGAATGTCTCCAGCGACTGGAAAAAATCGTCCAGGAGTTGGAAAAGGGAGACGTGCCTCTGGAGACCTCTCTCACCCTGTTCGAAGAGGGCATGAATCTCTCCTCCGCCTGCCGCAAGGAATTGGAACAGGCGGAAGGCAAGGTGGAGATATTGCTGAAGAAGAATGGGAAGCTCCAAGCTGAGCCCTTTGAGCCTTTGGCGGAAAAAGCGCCCGCCCGCAGATAAGGTGGCTGATCCGCAGTTGGAGCTTGATTGTAAATGTCTGTGGAGTAGTGGTTTCGAACCCTTCCCCGCAGCCCTAGTCCGCCGTTACTGACGGTGTAGAGTCAGGAGGATCTATGGGCTTTAGTGTGGTAGTTCTAGAAAGTGATCCCCGGGTCGCGCGGTGTCTGACGGCCCAACTCTCGGCCCACTTCCACGCGGTCCACTTAACCCACTCCGGCGACGAACTCCGCGAACGCGTCGCCAAGAACCGTCCCGAAGCCGTCGTCCTCGATATGGAATACTCGCGTCTCACCGATGTGCGCCGCCTGCGCCTTGATTTTCCTATGCTTCCCATTGTGTGCACTCATCGCATACCGGATGAGCAGTTGTGGATTGAGGCGCTGGATGCTGGGGCCAGCGACGTGTGTCGTTCCGACGAGGTACAAAATGTTCTTACGTCCGTCTTGCGGAGCGTGGCGATGGCTCCCACTGCAGCAGCGTAAAGCCGAATGAAGGTTCGAGACGAGGGCGCCTCACGGCGTCCTCCTTTTTCGTTTGAATGAAAAATCCCGCTTAACTCCCCCTCGCCGCAACAACTTTGCGGCCGCCGCCGGAATCCAATGTGAACTGGCTCGCGATATTCTGCAGCTCGACGGCCATCCCGAAAAATCGCTACCCGCCTTCGCCGTTTGCCCGGCCGCAACCGAAGATTCCTGAGTGACGCTCGAAATCTGCGCTACGTTGCCCTTGCTCTGCTCGCTGGCTGTGCAATGATGCCACTCCGCCATGATCGTATGATTGGGCGAATGGACTTCCGCGAGCTGGCTTTCAGTAGAGGATAACGAGAGCAGAAGCTGGGGTTGGTTTTGGAGTGATCCTCAGCCTGATGGTGAGTTTATCGGCGAGGTTCATCGGAATCTTAGAGCCGATAGTTGCGGCTCTTCTCCCTTCCCCTAAGGATGCTTCACGCACCTGCGCCTTGCTATACTCACTGCTCAATGCTGCTAGAAACGCTCGAGCAAGGACAGGCGCGCACCGACGCCGCGCTGGATCGACTCATTCCGCTGGAAACCCAACACCCAGTTTCCATTCACAAGGCCATGCGCCACAGTGTTTTTGCGGGCGGCAAGCGGCTGCGACCGGTGTTGTGCATAGAGGCCGGCCGCATGATCGCAGGATCACTGCCTCCGAAAATCGAAGAGCTGGGTGCGGCGCTCGAAATGCTGCACACCTATTCGCTAATCCACGACGATCTTCCTGCACTCGACAACGACGATCTCCGCCGTGGACGTCCCACATGCCACAAGGTGTTCGGCGATGCCCTCGCCATCCTCGCCGGCGATGCCCTGCAGACCCAGGCCTATGAAGTTCTGGCGCAGCTCGAATGTCCGGCCGAGGCGAGAGTGCGGATTATCGAAGAAATCGCGCGCGCCACCGGCACGCTGAACGGCATGATTGGGGGTCAGGTCGCGGATTTGGAGGCCGAGCATACTCGCCCCACCGCGGAGATGCTGGAGCATATCCACCGCGCCAAGACCGCCGCGCTGATTACGGCGAGCCTGGTAAGTGGGAGTCTTTATGCCGGAGCCAAGAGCAACGAAGTCGAGAAGCTGCGCGCATTTGGGCAGTCGATTGGCCTCGCTTTTCAGATCGTGGATGATGTGCTGGACGTTACTCAAAGCTCCGAGCAACTCGGCAAGACTCCCGGCAAAGATACAGCCGCTCAGAAAGTAACCTACCCGGCGCTATTCGGGGTTGAAGAATCTTTGCGCCGGGCAGACGTGCTGGTGAGCGCAGCGTTCGCAGAGTTGGACAGCTTCGGGGAACGAGTCGACACGCTGAAGGAACTGGCACGGTATTTGGTGGAGCGCAAGAAGTAGCTCGATTTCTCAGATCTCCGGCCTCAGCCTTCACGGGATCAATAAACGCTGTGTTCTCCGCTGTCCTCTGTGTTAAAAAAGTAATGAGAGCGATGGAGTTCGCCATAACCGCCTGCGGCGCCTGTTTGCCTTGCGGCTGATAATTCCTGCAAAATCCAAATTGATTTGTAGGGAGAGAGCTCCGTCGTGAAAGATTTCCTCGCTATCTCTGTCGCCGCCATCGTCGGCGCCAACCTCCGTTACCTCTTGAGTCGCCTCGCCGCCCGCGAACTCGGCCCGGTCTTCCCTTACGGCACGCTCTTCATCAACATTGTGGGCAGCTTTATCGTGGGCTTCTTCGTCATCTGGACCAGCGAACGCGTGCTGGTCGATCCGCGCTGGCGCCTGCTCATAGTAATTGGCTTCTGTGGTTCGTTCACCACTTTCTCCAGCTACGCGTTCGAAACCATGTCCTACTTCGAGCAGGGACAGTGGGCCCTCATGCTCGGTAACATTCTCAGCAATAACGTTCTGTGCCTGGGCGGAGCTTTGGCGGGCATGGCACTGGCGAGGGTGCGGTGAACCGCCGTTTAGGCGGCTAAAGAAATGATTCTTCCTCACATTGAAACCCCTCGCTTGCTGCTGCGATCGCACACGGAAACCGATATCCCGGACTTGGCGCGCCTGGCGGGAGCGCGCGAAGTTGCCGCCACTACCTTGCGCATTGCGCATCCCTACACGGAGCAGCATGCCAGAGATTTTTTGGTCATGGCGCAAGAGGAGAGCAAGGCATGGTTCGCCGTCGCGCTCAGAAGTACCGGACAATTGTGTGGAGGCGTGGGCCTGAGAATCGAGCCCGAGCACTTTCGCGCTGAGCTGGGATATTGGATTGGCCTGGCCGTATTGGGGCAACGGTTACGCCACCGAAGCAGCCCAGGCCGCCCTTGGGTACGCATTTGAAAATCTCGGCCTGCACCGCGTGATGGCCACTTACTTCAAAGGAAACACTGCGTCCGAGAAAATTTTGCTCAAGATTGGCATGAAACGCGAGGGATGTATGCGCCAGCACCTGCGCAAGTGGGGTGAGTACATCGACGTAGAAGTGTATGGAGTTCTGCGGACGGAATGGGAAAGTCAACCCGCTCCGCGACCGCACTTTTTTACTCACGGCTCCTGACTTTCCAATACAATGCCCAATGCAATGGCAGTGCAAGTCACGATCTACTTGAACGAAGCCGACCAGTGGCACCGCCACCCGCTGCATCTGGAGATTCTCAATTACCTGCGCAGGGAAAATGTCTATGCCGCAACTACGATCCATGCGGTCGCGGGATTCCTCGGCCGGCATCGCGTGGAAACATCTCGTCTGATCGAGGCCGGCGGAAAGCTGCCCGTGATCATCATTTTCGTCGATACCGATGAACATGTGAACCGCGTCCTGCCTACGCTCAAAGAAATGGCTTCTCACCGGCTGATGGTGCGTGAAAACGTGGTGCTGGAACAGGGCAATCTCGATTGACATGTCCGCCACTCCTCTTGACATCCTTGCCATCGCCGCGCACCGTGACGACGTAGAGCAGACCTGCGGTGGCACCCTGCTGAAAGCGGCTCAACGTGGCCAGCGCACGGGAGTGCTCGATCTGACGCAAGGCGAAATGGGCACCCGCGGCACAGCCGAAGATCGGGCGCGTGAAGCTGAGGATGCGGCGAGGATTCTCGGCGTTGGTTGGCGGCGCGCCCTCGATATCCCAGACGGCCGTGTCGAAAACACGTGGGAGAACCGCTTAAAAGTGGCGGGCGTGATCCGCGAGACTCGCCCGCATGTGGTAATTCTGCCGTACTGGAAGGGACGGCATCCCGATCACTACACGTGTTCCGTGCTTGGGTATGAAGCGTGCTTTCTTGCGGGACTGCGAAAGTTAGCTCTGGGCTCTCAGCCGCTCGCGCCTCATCGCCCCTTCAAAATAATCTATGCCACGCTCTATTATGACGTACGCCCCACCTTCGTGGTCGACATCAGCCAGCAGTTCGAGCAGAAGTTTGCTTCCATCCTGGCGTATAAGTCGCAGTTCAGCGATCAGGAGGCCGGCAAAGATCTTTTCCCCGCCTACAACGAAATCCATGCGCGCGTCGAGTCGATGGCACGCTACTCCGGGGCCCTCGGCGGCGTTACCTACGCCGAGCCATTCCTGCAGAAGGAAGTCGGGCTGGTTGACGATTTGCTGGCGGTTCCCGTGAAGTCGATTTAACCTGATCCAAATCACATCTTCAGAGCGACCGCCAAGCCATCGCGAATCGGTAAGATTGTCGTAAAGAAATCGGCCGAGCCGTATAGCGCTCGGTTGAACTCAAGGATGGCCTTAGTTCGAGATTCCTTGGGATGTTTCTCCGCCACCCGGCCGCTCCACAAGACGTTGTCGGTGATAAACAATCCACCCTTACGCAGTCGCGGCGATACCATTTTCAGCACACGCGGATAATCCTCTTTATCCACATCGTTGAAAATAATGTCGAACTGCTGCTTCTGCTCGGAGAGCACTTCCAGCGCATCTCCGGTGTGCAGCGTAATGCGGTCGGATACGCCGGCCCGGTCGAAGTAACCGCGCGCCCGCTCGGCATTCTTGGCGTCCCCGTCGGTATAGATGACGCGGCCCTCTTCCCCCACTGCCTGCGCCCACCAAATGGTCGAGTATCCAATGGCAGATCCCAGCTCGAAAACCATTTTGGCATTGATCGTCAAGGCATACTGCCGCAGCACGCGCGCCACCGCGGGCCCAACGATGGGTACGTTATGCTGGCTGGCGTAGTCTTCCATCTCCTCCAGCACTGGGTCGCGCTCGGGGAGCATCGAGTAGAGATAATCGTCGACCGGACCGGTGGTGGTGAAGCCGTAGTGCCGCCAGTTGGGTTTGTTTCCTTTTTGCGTTTTAGTTTCGTTTGCAGGCAATTTATGACCTCGGGATTCGGGATTCGGGATTCGGGATTCGGTGATTCGTTACCAGTTCTCAATCGCGCAGAGCGATGCCCGGCTTCATGGTCAGAATTTCCACGCCCGTCACCAGCTTCTTCAATTCCCCGGGACTTCCCGTCAGCACCGGAAATGTTCCGAAGTGCATGGGGATCACCGTTTTCGGTTTGAGCAGGTGGCAAGCGTAAGCGGCTTCGCGCGGCCCCATGGTGAAGTGATCGCCAATGGGCAGCATGACGATCTCAGGCGCGTAAAGCTCACGAATGATCGCCATATCTCCGAATACGTTCGTGTCGCCGGCGTGATAAATCTTAACGCCGTTATCGAACCCAATCACATAACCACAGGCTTCCCCGCCATAAATGAGCTGCTCGCCATCCTGTATGCCGCAGGAGTGATCCGCATGCACCATGGTGACTTTGATATCGCCAATCTTCTGCGTGCCGCCTTTGTTCATCATGGCGATTTTCTGGGCGCCCTTTTTCTCTAGCCACCCGCACATTTCCGGAATGCCGACAACTTGCGGATTGTGTTCCTTGATAACTTCTACTGCATCTCCAATGTGGTCACCGTGCCCGTGCGTGACCAAAAGAGTGTCTACCTTTTTCACCTTCTTCTCGGACGGAGGACAGGCGGGATTGTTCATGATCCACGGATCAATTATGACAGTTTGCCCCGCAGGCGTTTCGATGCGAAATGTCGCGTGGCCCAGCCACGTAAGTTGAATGCCTCTTAAATTCATGGACCATGGCTCCCCCGCAGCCCTTACGCAATTTACTCGTCCTGCGCCCCGGCAATAGACTGCGGCCGGAATTAGTTTAATATGAAACGCCATGACTGAACTCAAGGTGCTAATTTCGCGGGAACAGATCACAAAACGAGTCGCGGAACTGGGGGCGGACATTACCCGCGATTTTGCAGGCCAGCCGGTGATCCTGGTAGGCGTATTAAAGGGCTCGGCGATTTTTCTGGCCGATCTGGCGCGGCAGGTGAATCTGGACGCGACTTTTGATTTTGTCGGCGTCTCCAGTTACGGCAACCGTCCTAGCCCTACCCAGGAACTCAAGAACGGATGGGACTCCACCGGCGAGGTGAAGCTGACGAAAGACGTCGACCAATCGATGAAGGACAAGAACGTGATTGTCGTGGAGGATATTCTGGATACCGGACTGACCCTCACCGTACTGAAAAAGCTGTTGCTGGCGCACCAGCCTCGATCGCTCAAGATCGCGGCTCTGCTGGATAAGCCCTCCCGGCGCAAGCTGCCGCTCCAAGGCGACTACGTCGGCTTCACGATTCCCGACGAGTTTGTGGTGGGCTATGGCCTCGATTATGCCGAACGCTATCGAAATCTGGCCGATATCTGCGTCGTGCCGCGGGAGTAGAGGTCAGTCCCGGATAGCGAGTAACGAGCAAGCACTGCTCGCTACAAGGTGCTCAGTACTCGGTACTCAAAGAAACGGCTGCTATCATAGAAAAAAACATGGGATGTCCTCCGAGCAAGCCTGAAGACCACGTACCCGGTGAGCCATTGTTGCTGGAAGTAGCGGATATTCTGGCGACCTCGCTCGACCTCGATACCACGTTGCGCCGCGTCGCCGAGGTGGTGCGCAAGGTTATCGACTATGAAATCTTCGCGATTCTTCTGCTGAACGAGAAGACTCAGGAATTGCGCTTTCGCTTCCAGGTGGGTTACCCGCCCGAGTTTGCCGAGCGGGCTCGGGTCAAGGTGGGCGAAGGAGTCACCGGGCAGGCGGCGCAGTTGCGGCAAGCAGTTCTGGTGGACGACGTCACAAAGGATCCCACCTACATCGCCGCCCTACCGAACGTGCGCTCGGAATTAGCGGTGCCGCTGATCACCAAGAATCGAGTGATTGGTGTAATCGATCTGGAGGCGCAGAACCCCGGCTATTTCACCGAGGAGCACAGCCGTCTGCTGACTTTGGTCGCATCACGAATTGCCGGCGGTATTGAGAATGCCCAGCTCTACACGCGCACCACGCGACAGGCCCGGATTCTGTTATTGCTCAATGAAATTGCCCGGGAGTTGTCCTCCATCCTGAATCTGGACGAACTACTCAGCCGGGTCGCGGAACTGCTGCGGCGGCTGATTGATTACCAGATGTTCAGCATTCTCTTGCTGGACTCCACCGGCGAGAAGCTGCAGCATCGTTTCTCGCTGCGCTTCCATGAAAACATCCACCTGAAGCACGAAGTGCCGCTGGGACGCGGCGTCGTGGGCCAGGCAGCCGAAACCAAACAAGCAATTCTCGTGCCCGACGTGAGCAAGGATCTGCGCTACATCGAGGCTAATCCGGAAACCCGCTCGGAACTGGCGGTGCCGCTGATCTATAAAGACAAAGTGATCGGAGTGCTCGACTTGGAGCACACGCGCCGGGGCTTTTTTACTGACGATCACCGCCGCACCATGATGACGCTGGCGGCGCAGGTCGCCATTGCCATCGAAAACGCCCGCCTCTACGAGGAGATCGCGCGGCAGGAACGCCGCCTGGAGCGGGATTTGGCGCTCGCGCGAGAATTGCAGATGCGGTTGCTGCCGCAAACTCTTCCCCGTCTGGCGAATCTGGAGTTGGCGGCGAAATTTGTTCCCGCACGTGCCATCGGCGGTGATCTTTACGACTTCATTCCCTATTCGCTTTCCCGCCTCGGCATCGTGATCGGCGATGTCAGCGGCAAGGGAGCGCCTGCCGCTATTTATGCTGCCCTGGTGAGCGGGATTCTGCGCTCGCACGCCCCTATCGAACCTGACCCCGCCGAGATGCTCCGAGCGGTGAATCTGTCTCTAGCCGAACGCCGCATTGAAGCGCAATTCGTTTCCCTCATTTATGCCGTGTGGGACGATCAGCACCGCACCCTCTTGGTCGCCAACTCCGGCTTGCCCCGCCCGATTCATGTGCATGCCGGCAAGAACCATGCCATCGAAGCGACCGGATTGCCGCTGGGACTTTTCGACGACGCGCATTATGACGAATTCCGATTCAAAATGAAGCCCGGCGATGTATTTGTCTTTTTTAGCGATGGCATTCTGGATGCGCGCAACCGCAAGGGTGAAATGTTTGGCCGGGGACGAGTAGAAACACTGATCGCGGAATGCAGCGGGCGCTCGGCGGATTGTGTGGTCGATATTTTGTTCAAAGCCGTGGCCGAGCACTCCGCCGGCGTCGAGACCTTTGACGACCAAACCGTCGTGGCAATCAAGGTGAAGGATGCTTCGGCTTCCAGTTCCTCGAAACGAAAATGAACCGGCGTAATCGAGTGTCTGACAGCGAGCGGCCGCCGGGTTTCGTTTTTCGCAGGCACCCGCAGCGATCGCGTGGCGATACAACCTTCGCTCTGCACTGCGAGGAAATTCCTCTGACGAAACTTGCGGAGCGCTTCGGAACGCCTGTCTATGTTTATTCTGCGGCCTCCATCCTCGAGCGGCTGGCCGCTTTCGAGAAGGCGTTCCGCCACTTTCCTCACACCATCTGCTACTCCGTAAAGTCAAATTCCAACCTCAGTATTCTGCGCCTGCTGGCCCACGCGGGCTGCGGCTTCGACGTGGTTTCTGGTGGGGAACTCGAACGGGTCCAGGTCGCCGATCGTCGGGCAGCCAAAAAAGTCGTGTTCTCCGGAGTAGGGAAATCACGAAAAGAGTTGACCGCAGCGCTGCGGGCCGGCATCCTACTCTTCAATGTCGAGAGTGAGTCGGAACTGCGGTCCCTGGCGGAATGTGCGACGCAGTGCCGGACGGTTGCGCAAGTAGCTCTGCGCGTGAATCCGGACGTGGCCGCCGATACCCATCCCTACATTTCTACTGGATTGCACAAGCACAAATTCGGAGTGCCGATCCGAAGCGCTCGCGAGCTTTACGCCAAAGCTTCCCATGCGGAGTACCTGAAAGTTACCGGCGTCAGCGTTCACATCGGCTCCCAGATTACCGACGTTGCGCCCTTCGCAGAGGCGGTCGGTAGGGTTTCCGATCTGGTGCGCGAGCTGCGTGCGGATGGCCACGCCATCGACTTCGTCGACATCGGCGGCGGACTCGGCATTGAATATCACGATCCTGGCTTGGAGTTTTCCGATTGCGTTGCGCGGTATGCGCGCGCCGTAACCAATCCACTGCGCCCACTAGAGGTCCGTCTACTGCTCGAGCCGGGACGCTCGATCATAGGCCCCGCGGGTATCCTGCTTGCCTCTGTCCTTTACAGAAAGGAAAACGACGGCAAACATTTCCTGATTGTGGATGCTGCCATGAACGACCTAATTCGGCCCGCTCTCTATGGTGCGTATCACGAGATCGTTCCCGTCCAGCAGACTACGAAGTCCTCCCCCAAGAAGGAGACGATCGACATAGTCGGTCCCGTGTGCGAGTCGGGAGACTTCTTCGCTCGCGATCGCGACTTGCCGCACGTGGAAGAGGGCGAGCTGCTTGCGATTCTTGATGCCGGGGCTTACGGGATGGCTCTCTCATCAAACTACAACTCGCGTCCGCGACCCGCGGAAATCCTGGTTCGCGGAAAATCTGCCCAGGTGATCCGGCGTAGGGAAAAAGTACGCGACCTGTACGCGGCGGAGTTGTAACTGCGAGCCAGTTCGCGAGTTGCGCCTATCGTTCCCCCCATTTCAGCTTCGTGCGCAGCACTTGGAAGAAATCATGGTCAGTCCGGAACAGGCTGACGCTATGCTCGGACCGGCGGCACCGCACCCGATCACCGTCACACAAATCAAGCCCCGGCTGCCCGTCCAGACTGAGGTACGCCACCTCTTCGTCACTGCGCAACAAAAGTTCAACCGCGGCCGCATCCGGCACCACCAGCGGCCGGTGCGTAAGCGAATGTGGCGCCACCGGGGTGATCACAAAAGCGTTGACCGTCGGCATCAGGACCGGGCCCCCGGCAGAGAGTGAGTAGGCGGTCGATCCCGTCGGCGTGGCCACAATCATTCCGTCCGCCCGGTAGCTCGAGACGAAAACCGAATCTACGAAAAGATCGTAATTATTCAGACGAGCCAAAGCCGTCTTGTTGACTACCGCGTCGTTGAAAACAAGATAGCTTCCCAGAACCTGTTCGCCGCGCAGCAAGTCGCACTGCATCAGCGAACGCCGCTCCACGGCAGCGCGCCCCTGCGCAATCTGATCGAGCATGGGAAAAAGCGAGGAGAGGGGAACGTCCGTAAGGAAGCCCAGCGAACCCAGATTCACGCCGAGCAGCGGTACATCAATCGCGGCGGTGGCGCGGGCCGCGGAAAGCAAAGTACCATCCCCGCCGAGCACAACCACCAGGTCCAGCGGCCGCGACGACATTTGCGAGCGCGCCACTTCCTCTTCGCCCTTGGAATACTTGGCAGTCTCCGGATCGACGATAACGCTGTAACCGTGAGCCTGCAGCCAAGCCAGGAGTTTTGGGACAGTATCAGCCACCTCGGTCCGTGCCGGCCGAGAGATGATGGCCGCTACCTTAGATTGGGAAGATGAGGGCGAGATTGCCATGATGAAAGAGCGCAAGAAAGATTGTACAGAATCCGGCGGGAAATCTTTAACCCTCCGTCTGCAGCACTAGAAGACTCCCCGCAGCAAAAATTCCCGATTCCCTTCCGCCCCGAGGATGGGCGAATCGGTTGCGTCCAGGCTGGAGCAGCCGAGACCCTCCAGCGTTCCTTTCACTTTTTCGACAGAGCGAAGTTGGGCCGCTCGGTCGCGCACAATCCCTCCTTTCCCAACGAATTCCCTGCCCGCTTCGAATTGAGGTTTGACCAGAACGATCACCTGCCTGCCGCGTCGCTCGCCCATAGATTGCGGAAAGCCCGCATTCACCACCGGACGCAGAACCAGGGTCGCGGAAATAAATGCCACATCGACCACGATTAAGTCCACCATTTCTCCGATGCTCTGGCTGGTCAGGTAACGTGCGTTCGTCTTTTCCAGCAGTCGAACCCGGGCATCCTGACGGAGCTGAAAATCCATTTGCCCGTAGCCGGTATCAATCGCAATCACGCGTTCGGCTCCACGCTGCAACAGACAATCGGTGAATCCCCCGGTGGACGCGCCCACATCAACACAGATCTTGCCCTGGACGTCTATATTCCAGTGTTCGAGAGCGTACTCCAGTTTCAGTCCGCCGCGGCTCACGTACTTCAGGTCCCCACCGAGCAAACGCACAGCGGCGTCGAACGCAACTTGAGCGCCAGCTTTGTCGACCTTCTGCTCGTTGACCAACACCTTTCCGGCGATAATCAGCGCTTGCGCGCGATCCCGCGAGGCAACGAGGCAACGATCAACCAGTAACTTGTCGAGTCTCAGTTTCACCGTCGCTCCATCCACGATGTAGGGATCGGCATGGCGCGGCTTGGCGCACTTACCACGAAAGTGCCAGCACTCGCTCCGGTGCAAAGTGCTGAACCATTTCTTGCTGAACCACTTACAAAGATAGTGCTGTGCTTTTCCACAGAATTTTCCACGGTTGTGTTGAAAACTTTTTTCGAGATCAATTCCGGAAATCGGCATAGGGGGACGGGTCGCCCCGCCTCCCCTGCCACACCACCGTACATGCGGGTCCGCATACGGCGGTTCGGCGGATTAAGCTAAGACCGCACGACCATGGGTGGAAGCCCGAGCGTGGCA